>CADCTN010000001.1:0-57146 GCA_902805535.1 uncultured Blastococcus sp.
GGCCCCACCGCGTCGAAACCGAGGTCGTCGTAGAGCCGGGTGACCAGCTCCACGGCGTCCGCGTGGTCGCTGGAGACGACCAGCGCTCTACGGTCCGGCGCGCCGGCGGGCCTGGCCAGCCGGACCACGGCCGGCAGCAGGTCCTCAGGGGTGCGGATGTGCGAGCGCTCGTGGAACTGGACGTGGGTGAACGCCTTGACGACCGACGACCGCGGCAGCTGCTCCTGGCGCAGCTCGTGGACCGTCTTCCGGCCGGAGTCGACCTCCGCGAAGTGCCCGTCGCGCCAGACCATGTAGTTGTTGTTGTCGATCACGACCTTCCCGGCCAGCTCCTCGACCGGCAGGACGGCGTCGGGCGCGTACGGGAACGCCAGGATGGCGAAGTCGGCGGCCGCCGCGGCCTCCGTCGCGGACGCGGCGCGCGCCCGCGGGCCCAGCTCGCGAACCAGCCCCTCCAGCGTCGCCGGCCCCCGCGAGTTGGCGATCACCACGTCGTAGCCGGCCGCGACCGAGATGCGGGCGAGCGTGCTGCCCGCCTGACCGGCGCCGAGGATGCCGAACACGGCCACGGTTGCTCCTTCTTCCCCGACTGTCGGGAGTTGCGACGCTAGGTCGCCTCGCGAGGAAGACCGGAGGCCCTGTCACACCCCCGGTTGCGCAGGCGACGGGGAGCGTTGAACGCAGGAGGCCCAGGACCGATGGGGTCCTGGGCCTCCGCGGTTCAACGGTCGAACCGGTCAGCTCTTGATCTTGTACTCCTTGAGCAGTCCGCGGCTGATGATCGTCTTCTGGATCTCGCTGGTGCCCTCGCCGATGAGCAGGAAGGGCGCCTCGCGCATGAGCCGCTCGATCTCGTACTCCTTGGAGTACCCGTAGCCGCCGTGGATGCGGAAGGACTGCGTGGTCACCTCGGCGCAGTACTCGCTGGCCAGCGTCTTGGCCATGCCCGACTCGACGTCGCTGCGCTTGCCGGCGTCCTTGAGGCGGGCGGCGTTGACCATCATCAGGTGGGCGGCCTCGACCTTGATGGCCATCTCGGCCAGCTGGAAGGCGATCGCCTGGTGCTGGGCGATCGGCTTGCCGAAGGTCTCCCGCTGCTGGGCGTAGGCGATGGCGAGCTCGAAGGCGCGGATCGAGATGCCGCAGGCGCGGGCCGCGACGTTGACCCGGCCGACCTCGACGCCGTCCATCATGTGCGCGAAGCCCTTGCCGGGGACGCCACCGAGGATGTCGGTCGCCTTCGCCTCGTAGCCGTCGAACACCAGCTCGGTGGTGTCGACGCCCTTGTAGCCCATCTTGTCGATCTTGCCGGGGATGGTGAGCCCGGGCTTGACCTCGCCGAAGCCGGCCGGCTTCTCGACGAGGAACGTGGTCAGGTTCTGGTGGGCCTTCTCGGCGCCCTCGTCGGTGCGCACGAGCGTCGCGACCAGGGTCGAGCTGCCGCCGTTGGTCAGCCACATCTTCTGGCCGTCGATGACGTAGCCGCCGTCGGCCTGCTCGACGGCCTTGGTCCGGATGCCGGCGACGTCGGACCCCAGGCCCGGCTCCGACATCGAGAAGGCGCCGCGCACCTCGCCGGTGGCCATGCGCGGGAGGTAGTGCTCCTTCTGCTCCGGCGTGCCGTGCTGCTTGATCATGTACGCGACGATGAAGTGGGTGTTGATGACGCCGGAGACGCTCATCCAGCCGCGGGCGATCTCCTCGACCACCAGCGCGTAGGTCAGCAGCGACTCGCCGAGCCCGCCGTACTCCTCGGGGATCATCAGCCCGAAGATGCCCAGCTCCTTGAGCCCGTCGACGATCTCCTGCGGGTAGATGTCGCCGTGCTCGAGCTCCTGCGCGTTCGGGATGATCTCCCGGTCGACGAAGGTCCTGACCGTCGACAGGATCTCGCGCTGGATGTCGGTCAGATCAGCGGTCTGCGCCAAGCGGGTCAAGACTGCGCTCCTTCGGGACTGCGGTGTCCGAGTTCCGGTGAGTATGAGCCACATCCGGCGTGCCTCCGGCGTGTGTCTGGTCACCCATCGCCCGTACGCGTGGTGGAGTACGCCGACAAGGACCGCCCGCCAGGAGGACGAATGAGCACCGCCGACGAGAACATCTACCGGGGCGACCCACCGCCCCCGCCGCCGGCCACCGGCCCTCCCGGCTACGGGCAGCCGGCACCGGCGCCCTACGGCCAGCAGGGCTATCCGCCGCCCGGGTACGCCCAGCCCGGCTATCCGCCACCCGCATATCCGCCACCCGGTTACGGCCCGCCCGGCTATCCCCCCGTCTACGTGCGACCCACGAACACCATGGCGATCCTGGCCCTCGTCATGGCCTTCGTCTTCGCTCCCGCCGGGCTGATCCTGGGCATCGTCGCGCGCAAGCAGATCCGCCGGACGGGCGAGGACGGCGACGGCCTCGCGCTCGCCGGGATCGTCGTCGGCGGCATCATGACGGCGATCGTCGTCTTCTTCATCGTGCTCTGGATCATCGCCTTCGCGGCCGTCACCAACGGCTCGTTCGGCCCGTGAAGCACGACGGCCGCCCGGGGTGATCCCGGGCGGCCGTCGTCGTCAGCGGGTGGCGCTCAGCTCTCCGGCGGGGTGAAGGACGACGTCCGCTCCATGCCGGCGGCGCGGCCCTTGCCGGCGATGACCAGGGCCATCTTGCGGCTGGCCTCGTCGATCATCTCGTCGCCGAGCATCGCCGAGCCCTTCTTGCCGCCGGCCTCCGACGTCGCCCAGTCGTAGGCGTCGAGGATCAGCTCGGCGTGGTCGTAGTCCTCCGGCGACGGCGCGTAGATCTCGTTGGCGGCGTCGATCTGGCCCGGGTGCAGCACCCACTTGCCGTCGAAGCCCAGCATCGCCGAGCGCTTGGCGACCTCCTCGAACGCCGGCACGTCGCGCACCTGCAGGAACGGGCCGTCGATCGCCTGCACGCCCCGGGCGCGGGCGGCCATGAGGATCTGCATGAGGATGTAGTGGAAGGGGTCGCCCGGGTAGTCCGGGTGCAGGGCGCCGACCACCAGCGACTTCATGTTGATGCTGGCCATGAAGTCGGCCGGCCCGAAGATGATCGTCTCGATGCGCTCGCTGGCGAAGGCGATGTCGTTGACGTTGATCAGCCCCTGCGCCGTCTCGATCTGCGCCTCGATGCCGATCCGGCCGACCTCCAGGCCGTTGGCCTTCTCGATCTGGGTCAGCAGCATGTCCAGCGCCTTGACCTGGGCGGCGTCCTGGACCTTCGGCAGCATGATGCAGTCGAGGTTCGCGCCGGCGCCCCCGACGACCTCCAGCACGTCCTGGAACGTCCACTCCGTCGTCCAGTCGTTCACCCGGACCGTGCGGATCTTCTCGCCCCAGCCACCCTCGTTGAGTGCGGCGACGATGTTCTTGCGGGCACCGGGCTTGGCCAGCGGCGCGCACGCGTCCTCGAGGTCGAGGAACACCTGGTCGGCCGGGAGGCCCTTGGCCTTGTCCAGGAACCGGGGGTTGCTGCCGGGAACGGCGAGGTTGGAACGACGGGATCGGAGCTCGGCCACGGTGCCTCTCTTCGTGCAGACGACGGCGTCTTCAGCTCCCGGAGGGTAGCGACGGGGCTGTCCGGCGGCGCCGCAACGTGATCAACCCCTCAGGTGGCCGGCTCGACCAGCGTCGTCGGCCGGCTGGCCCGCACCACGAGGGCGACGCCGACCACGACGGCGACCATGCCGGGCAGCGCCAGCAGCGGCGGCAGCTGGCCCAGCAGGACCAGCGCCACGATCAACGCCCCCGGCACCTCCAGCAGCACCGCGAGGCTCACCACCGTCGGGCCGACCGTCGACAGCACGAGGTTGAGCAGGGTGTGGCCGAGCAGCTGGGCGACGAAGGTGATCGCGGCGATCAGCCACCAGTCGCGGGCGCTGAAGCCCCAGAGCGGGACGTCGACCAGCAGCGCCGCCGCGGCGAGCACCAGCGCGCACACCGAGTAGCAGACGACGGTGTACGCCGAGGTGGCCAGCCGCTCGCGCGCCCGCGCCCCGGCCAGCACGTACCCACCGGCGGCGACGGCCCCGAGCAGGGCCAGCCCGTCACCGGCGACGGCGCGCCAGCTGACCGTGACGTCGACACCGGCGATCAGGGCGGCACCGACGACGGCGAGGACCAGGCCCCACCAGACCTGGGCCGGCAGGTGGACGCCGGCGACGCGGGCGGCCAGCGCCGTCCAGATCGGCGTGGTGGTCACCAGCGCGATGGAGGCCGCGACCGTCGTCATGTGCAGGCTCGGGAGCCAGGCCGCGAAGTGCGCCGCGAGGAACAGCCCGGCCACCGCGGAGCTGCGCAGGTCGCGCAGTCGCAGACCGTGCAGCGTGGACCGCTCGCGGGTGAGCAGGACCGGCAGCATGGCGGCGGCCCCGGCGGCGTTGCGCCAGAACGCGATGGCCAGCACCGGGGCGACGACGAGCGCGGTGAGCGGTCCCGACAGCGAGACGCCGACGACCGCGACGGCCATCAGGGCGACCTCCCGGCCGCCCGGGCGGTGCAGCGCCCAGGCCGCGGGAGCGGCCTGCGCGCTCAGCGGGGCACCCGGATCCGGCCACGGGCGACCGGGACGACGGCGCCGCGCACGGTGGCGGCGACGGCAGTGCCGGCCGAGGCGGTCACGGTGCACTCGAGGACCGACGGGCGGCCGAGCTGCTCGCCCTGGCGCACCACGTAGGACGACGTCCCCTCCGCCGGCAGGAGCCCGTGCCGCACGAGCCACACGCCGGCGCCGAGCGCGGCCGACCCGGTGGCCGGGTCCTCGCCCCAGCGCAGGTCACCCGCGAAGACCCGGGCGTAGGCGGTCCTGCTCGAGGCGTCCCAGGACAGCACCGACACGCCCTCCCCCACGCCGAGCGCGTCCAGCGCCCGCTGGTCGGGGACGGCGCGGTCGACCGCCTCCGGCCGCACGCCGAGGTAGGCGAACGGCAGCCCGCAGCCGGCGACGTCGGCCGGCACGCCCGTGACGTCGGCCTCGCTCAGCCCCAGGGCGGCGGCGAGCCCGGCCGGCGCGGGGCCGTCCTCCAGCGTGGGCCGCCCGCCGGAGAGCCGGGCGCCGTCGTCGTCGACCACCAGGTCGAGGACGCCGGCGCCGCACTCCTGCCGCACGGTGCCCGCGGGGAGCCGGCCGGTCCGGACCAGCGTGTGCGCGGCGCCGACGCTGGGATGCCCGGCGAACGGCAGCTCGGCGAACGGGGTGAGGATGCGCACCCGGTAGTCCGCGCCGGGAGCGGTGGGCGCGCAGATGAACGACGTCTCGGAGAGGTGGAACTCGAAGGCGAGAGCCTGGCACTGGGCGGTGCTGAGGTCGTCGGCGTCGAACACCACGGCCAGCGGATTGCCCGCGTAGGCCCGGGGCGCGAACACGTCGACGATCTCGTAGTCCAGCTCATCCCGGGAGGACACGGCGCCGACGGTAACCTCAGCTCCCGTGACGACGGCGAGCAGGGCGTATGTCTCCCGGCTGGCCGGGCTGACGGTCTTCGACCCCAACGGCGACCGCGTCGGCAAGGTGCGCGACGTCGTCGTCGCCCTGCGGGTCGGCACCGCCACCCCGCTGGTGCTCGGGGTGGTCGTGGAGGTGGTCGCGCGCCGGCGGATCTTCGTGCCGATGGGCCGGGTCACCGCCGTCGACCCCGGCGCGGTGATGCTCGCCTCGGGCACCCTGAACCTCAAGCGCTTCGAGCAGCGGGCCGGCGAGACGCTGGTCCTGGGCGAGCTGATGGACCGCACCGTGCGGATCGCCGAGTCCGGGAAGCCCGCGCACGTCGTCGACGCCGGGGTCGAGCAGACCCGGACCGGCGACTGGGTCCTCTCCCGTCTCGCCGTCCAGGAGCCGGGCCGCCTGGGCCGGCGCGGTCAGCTGCACCAGCTCGCGTGGGACGAGGTCGACGGGCTCGCCCTCCCGCAGACCGGGCAGGGTGCCGAGACCCTCCTCGCGACCTACCGCGACCTGAACGCCGCCGACGTCGCGCACGCCCTGCAGGACCTGCCGATCAAGCGGCGGCACGAGGTCGCCGAGGCACTCGACGACGAGCGGCTCGCCGACGTGCTGGGCGAGCTCCCCGAGGCCGACCAGGTCACCATCCTCGGCACCCTGGACGAGCGCCGGGCCGCCGACGTGCTCGAGGCCATGGACCCCGACGACGCCGCCGACCTGCTGGCCGAGCTCTCCAACGTCGACCGCAACCGGCTGCTGGAGCTCATGGAGCCCGACGAGGCCGAACCGGTCCGCCAGCTGCTCAAGTACTCGGAGGACACCGCCGGCGGGATCATGACCAGCGAGCCGGTGATCCTCGCCCCCGACGCGACGATCGCCGAGGCCCTCGCCCGGGTGCGCGAGCCGGAGCTGACGCCGTCGCTGGCCAGCCAGGTCTACGTCTGCCGGCCACCGTCGGCCACGCCCACCGGCCGCTACCTGGGGCTGGCCCACTTCCAGCGGCTGCTGCGGGAACCGCCGTCGTCGCTGGTCAGCGGGGTGCTCGACGACCTGGAGCCGCTGCGTCCCGAGGCGCCGCTCGCCGAGGTGACGCGGTACTTCGCGACCTACAACCTGGTCGCGGCACCCGTGGTCGACCCCCAGGGCCACCTCGTGGGCGCGGTGACCGTCGACGACGTCCTGGACCACCTGCTGCCCGAGGACTGGCGCGAGCGGGCCCGTCGTGGCTGACACGCCGCGTCTCGACGTCCCGCGCGGGCAGGCCCGTCGCCTGGGCAGCTTCCTGCGGCTGAACCCCGATGCGGTGGGCAACTTCGCGGAGTCGATCGCCCGGTTCCTCGGCACGGGCCGTTTCCTGGCCGTGCAGACGATGATCGTGATCGTCTGGATCGTGCTCAACGTCGTCGCGGTGAACCTGCGCTGGGACCCCTATCCGTTCATCCTGCTCAACCTGGCCTTCTCCACCCAGGCGGCCTATGCCGCGCCGCTGATCCTGCTGGCCCAGAACCGGCAGGCCGACCGCGACCGGGTCCAGGCCGAGGAGGACCGTGGCCGGGCCGCCTCCCTGCGCGCCGACACCGAGTACCTGGCCCGCGAGCTCGCCTCGCTGCGCGTCGCCGTCGGTGAGCTGGCCACCCGCGACTTCATCCGCAGCGAGCTGAACCGGCTCACCGGCGACGGCGGGGACGACGGCGAGAAGCGCGAGAAGAAGGCCAAGAAGCGGCGCGACCCGGTCGCGTGACCGGGAGCGCTCATCACCGGACCGCGGGGACGGCCATCATCCTCCGGTGACCGCCTATCCCCGGACCTCCCGCACCACCCCCAGCCGCCTGCCCGACCGGGTGGGCTACGACCGCGCCGCGGCGCACGCCGTGCTGGACGAGGCGCTGGTCTGCCACGTCGGCTTCGTCGTCGACGGGCGCCCCGTGGTGCTGCCCCAGCTCCACGCCCGGGTGGGCGAGGTCCTCTACCTCCACGGCTCGACCGGGGCGCGCGGCATGCGGGCGGCCACCGGCGAGGGACTGGACGTGTGCGTGACGGTGACCCTGGTGGACGGCCTGGTGCTGGCCCGCTCGGCCGTCAACCACTCGATGAACTACCGGTCGGTGGTCGCGCACGGCACGGCGACGGTCGTGGTCGACGCCGCCGAGAAGGCACAGGCCCTCGACGCGCTCGTCGAGGCCATCGTGGCCGGGCGGGTGGCCGGGTCCCGTCCGCCCACCCGCAAGGAGCTCGCCGCGACCACGGTCCTGCGCCTGCCGCTGGAGGAGGTCTCGGTGAAGGTCCGCTCCGGACCGCCGAACGACGACGCCGAGGACCTCGACCTCCCCCACTGGGCCGGCGTGCTGCCCCTGACCACGGTCCCGGGCGAGCCGGTCCCGGACCCGGACCTGGCCGCGGGGACACCCGTCCCCCAGCACGTCCGGTCGTGGTCGCGCCCCGCGGGCGGCTGAGTCCGCGCCGGTCGTCAGGAGCCGGCGCGACATGCGTCCCTGGTGGTCGCGCGGGCGTCCCTCCAGGCGATCCATCCGGTGAGTGCTCGGGGCGAGACGGTCGGCTCTCCGCGCCTGCGCGCGCGAAGCTGATCGATCAACCACGTGGGTGCGCGAGCGTGCTCGATGGCCTCGGTCTTGGTGAGCAGCTGTCCGGTCCGCAGCGCATGCCGGCCGCGGGCCATGGAGGTCAGCCCCAGATCGGCGATGTCCGGGTTCAGCCACATGAACGGGCGACGAGCCGCCCAGGCCCAGTAGCCGCACAGCTCGGCACGGGCCGCGGCTCGGACCTGGTCATCACGCATCGACGGCAACACGTCGGCCGGCGCCCGCCCGAAGACCGCGAACCCGTGCCGGACGAGCTCGGCGCGCGTGACCCCGGAGAGGATGCGCTCGACGAGCCGGCCGTGCGTCCAGGTCGGGTGCGGGGCCGCGGTCTCGAGCAACCGGCTCTCGTCGACGTAGACGCAGCCCAGGTCAGCCCCCGCGGCCGATCCGCGATCGAGGTCCTCGTGCAGATCGACCAGGGACGCCCTGCGGGACCGGTCGACGGGACCGCGCACCACGGCCACCAGGTCGAGGTCGCTGACCCCGGGGATGTAGTCGCCGGTCGCCAGGGATCCCGCCACGAGAAGGTCGCTCACCCAGGACAGCTCGGTGAGCCGAGCGGCCAACGAGGTCACGGCCAGGGGGAAGGGGCCCATGCGCCGGGTCAGCCGATCACGGTGCGGAGCACGTCGAGCAGCCGGCCGGCCACCACGGTGGCGGGAACGACCAGGAGGACCGCCCACAGCCGAGCGCGGGGCGTGGACGGCAGGACGGCGAGCAGCACCAGGGCGACGACCACGTCGATGACGCCCTGCACGGGGTGGAGGGGGTCGGGCCCCGCGGCCGGCCCGGACCACACATCGGGGAGCGCGCCACCGGCCACCGTCGTCCCGACCGCCAGCGCGATGACGGCCCCGGGCAGGACGCCGGTGCTCCCGCAGGCCCACCGCACCACCGCGGCGAAGACCGCGACCGCGGTGGCCGACAGCACCAGCCACACGGGGAGCAACCGGTTCCAGCCGAAGCCGAGGACCCACGCCGCCCAGGCGTAGTAGGCCACCGTCATGGCGGCGAAGAATGCTGCCGCCCGGCCGGCCGCCGCAGGCGGCGTCGGCGCGGACCGGCCGATCAGCGCCACCACCAGCAGCCAGGCGGCCGGGTAGCTGCCGAGGTCGGCCGCCCAGCGCCAGCCCGACTCGTCCGCCGCCTTGGCCGCGACGCCGGCGAGCACACCGAGCGCGGCGAGCACCGGGACGACCTGCAGCTCAGACCGCGCGAGGCGGCTTCCGTCGGTCCGGGTCACCGGCTCCATGGTGGTCGACGCGCCCGCGACGAGGGCGGAGGGCGCGCGGATCAGCCGCCGGTCAGCGGCTTGGCGAGGTGCACCAGCACAACCGACCGCGTCAGCGCCTCTCGGTGCGTCTCTCGGTAGCCGAGGCGGTCGTAGAGCCGCAGGTTCGCCGCGCTCAGGTGGCCGGTGAACAGCGTCGCCTCCGTCGTCCCGGGCGGGGCGGCAGCCTCGATCTCGGCGAGCAGGGCCGTTCCGATGCCCTGCCCCTGCTGGTCCGGGGCGACGGTCAGGCGGCCGACGTGCAGGACGCCATCCGCCGGACGGCCCCGGACCGCCCCGACGACCCGGGAGCCGCGACGGGCGGTGAGCGCCGGGCCGGTCGCCAGCTCGGCGGTGAGCTCCTCGAGCGTCTGCACCATCGCCGGCAGCTCCGGATCGCCGTAGATACGGGCCTCGGTGGCGTACGCGGCGCGCTGCAGGGTCAGGATCTCCCCCGCGTCGGCCACCGTGGCCGGGGCGATGTGCGGCCGGTCGGGCAGCCCGGCCTCGGCCAGCTCCGGCTCGACGAAGCCGGCGATCATCGTCCTGTAGACGCCGGCGACGAGGTCCGGGTCAGCCCCGGCGTCCGCCGCCAGCCGCCGCACCCGGTCCAGGACGGCGGCGACGCGGAGCGGTGCCCGGACGGCCGCGGCGTCGCTCTTGAGCCGGCCCGCCCGCCGCACCAGTTCCTGACGTTGCGCGAGCCGCTCGACGATCTCGCCGTCGAGTCGGTCGATCCCCGCGCGCACGTCGGCGAGGGAGTCGTGGTCCGTGGTCATGGAGCCTCCTCCGGTCGGCTCCTGGCCGAGGGAGGACGGGACGCCCGGACCGGCTCTGGGAGCAGCGGTCTGGTCGTGCCACGACGGTCCGCTAGCGGCGGACCCGCCAGGTGCGGGACGTCGTCGTCATGGCGGCACCCTAGCCCGGCGACGGTCAGCCGGCGACGACGTGCACCAGGGCTCCGGCGGCGCCGGCGAGGAGCAGCACGACGATGAACGGCGCCCGGAGCGCCAGTGCCAGGGCGGCGACGGCGAGCCCGGCCAGCCGCCCGTCGACCACGAGCTGCTGGCCGCTGGTGAACGCCTGCACCGCCACGAGGGCGGCGAGCAGCGCGGCGGGCACGAAGTCGACGATCCGCGCGACCCACGGCTGCTCGACCCAGGCGGCCGGCACGGACAGCCCGGCCAGCTTCAGCAGGTAGCACCCGACCGACGCGGCCAGCACGGCCGCCCACAGGGCCGTGCCGCTCACGCCGCGACCTCCGTGGCGCGCGGCCGTCCGGCCAGGGCCACGGCGACGACGGCCGCGATCACCTGGACACCCGCAGGCACGAACGGGGTGAGCGCCAGCGCGACCAGGGCCCCGCCGACGGCCACCCGGAGCTGGACACGGGCCTCCGGGAATCCGCTGCGCAGCCGCGGCCAGAGCAGCGCCAGGAACGCAGCCGGGACCACCGCGTCGAGCGCCGCCAGCGCCGGGCCGGTCAGCGCGGCCGCGCCCAGCGCGCCGATCGCCGTCGTCACGTTCCACATCAGGAAGATCGACGCGCCCCCGGCGAGGAAGGCCAGGCGGGCGAGGCCCCGGTCCGGTGCCGCGATCGACAGCGCCGTCGTCTCGTCGATGACCCAGTGCGCCGTGCCGAGCCGGCGCACGATCCCGCGGGGCTGCAGCAGCGGGACCAGCCGCACGCCGTACACGGTGTTGCGGGTACCAAGCAGCAGCGCGCTCCCGACCGCGGCGAGGGCGCTCCCGCCGGCACCCAGCACTCCGACCAGGGCGAACTGCGAGGCACCGGTGAACATCAGGGCCGACAGGGTCACCGCCTGCCACGCGTTCAGCCCGGCGGCATCGGCGGCCGCGCCGAACGCGGCGCCGTAGAGACCGACCGCCAGCCCCAGCCCGATCGCGTCGCGCAGGACCGTCGATCGGGTGGGAGCGGACATGTCTGGCGACCCTAACGAGCCGCCCGCGCCTGGTGCAGGCCCTGGTGCAGGTGCTCGCGCAACCGTCGCGCCGGGACCAGGAGGTCGGCCACCTCCGGTGGCTCGCCGCCCGCGGCCGCGACCGCCCCGTCGAGCAGATGGGCCGCAGCGGACAGCTCGCGCTGCACCACGATGCCGGGCCCCCAGGTCAGCGCCACCCCGGGTTCGGCGCCGAGGCCGCCGGCCGCCCGCCGGGCCAGCGCCGCGAGCGACAGCAGCGCGCGCCCCGCCGGCGTCCGGCTCGAGTACCCGTCCGTGTCGTCGTCGGCCACCTCCTGGAGGACCTCGTCGAGCAGGCCCCTCAGGACGTCGGCGGCGGGCGTCCGGCTGGTGCCGGATCGGAGCAATGTCGTGGTCATGGCGACGACGATCGCTCTGAGGGGTACCCCGCGGCATCGGTCGACCGGGCAGTCCTGACACCTCCTGCACGGGCCTCAGGCCCTGAGGGGCGGCGCGGCACATCGGCCGGTCGCCCGCCGATCTGAGGGGCCTTCGGACGGCGGAGTGCGCAGCAGCTCACCCTCCGGCGGACGGCACCGCCCGCCGGCCGCCGTACAGTGGCAGGGGATCCGATCGTGCAGATCCGCGCCGGTTGCCCCGGCTCGCGCCGACCGGGTTCCCCCGTCGAAGGAGACACACGCAACGATGTCCGACACGCTGACCGGCTCGCCGGCGCTCGACGCCGTCACCGCCGCTCTGGCCACCGTCCAGGACCCCGAGATCAACCGCCCGCTCACCGAGCTGGGCATGGTCAAGGACGTGCAGATCGGCGACGACGGCTCCGTCCGCGTCGAGGTCTACCTGACCGTCTCCGGCTGCCCGATGCGGGAGACCATCACCAACCGGGTCACCCAGGCGGTGGGCGCCGTCCCCGGTGTCACGTCGGTGTCGGTCGTGCTCGACGTGATGAGCGACGAGCAGCGCGCCGAGCTGCGCAAGGTCGTCCGCGGCTCCGACAGCGCCGAGCCGGTCATCCCGTTCGCCCAGCCCGGCTCCCTCACCCGCGTCTACGCCGTCGCGTCCGGCAAGGGCGGCGTCGGCAAGTCCAGCGTCACGGTGAACCTGGCGGCCTCGCTGGCCAAGCGCGGCCTGTCGGTCGGCGTCGTGGACGCCGACATCTACGGCCACTCGGTGCCGCGCATGCTGGGCGTCGAGGACAAGCCGACGCAGGTCGACAACATGATCATGCCGCCGCAGGCCTACGGCGTGAAGGTCATCTCGATCGGCATGTTCACCCCCGGGAACACCCCGGTGGTGTGGCGCGGGCCGATGCTGCACCGCGCGCTCCAGCAGTTCCTCGCCGACGTCTGGTGGGGCGACCTCGACGTCCTCCTCATGGACCTCCCCCCGGGCACCGGCGACGTCGCGATCTCGGTGGCGCAGCTCGTGCCGAACGCCGAGATCCTCGTGGTCACCACGCCGCAGCTGGCCGCCGCCGAGGTGGCCGAGCGCGCCGGGGCGATCGCCACGCAGACCCACCAGCAGGTGGTCGGCGTCGTCGAGAACATGTCCTGGCTCGAGCTCCCCGACGGGTCCCGCATGGAGGTCTTCGGCTCCGGTGGCGGCGAGGCCGTCTCCGACGCGCTGACCAAGACCCTCGGCGCCCGGGTGCCGCTGCTGGGCCAGATCCCGCTGGACACCCGGCTGCGCGAGGCCGGCGACGCCGGTGCGCCGATCGTCCTGGCCGAGCCGACGTCCGCCGCCGCGCAGGCGCTGGAGAAGATCGCCGACGGGCTCGCCGTCCGGCAGCGCGGTCTGTCCGGCATGTCGCTGGGGCTCACGCCGGTCAAGCGCTGACGGAGGAGTCCTCGATGGTGCGTCCGGGACGGCGCGCGTACGGTCAGCGGGTGGCTGACCAGCGCGTTTCCGGGACCATCACCGTCGCGGCGCCGCCCGCCACCGTCTTCGCCATCCTGGCCGACCCGCGCCAGCACTCGCGGATCGACGGGTCCGGCTCGGTCGGCGCGGTCATCCGGGCGCCGGAGCGGATCACGGCGAAGGGCCAGACGTTCGCCGTCCGGATGAAGCTCTTCGGGCTGCCCTACGTCATCGTCAACCGCGTCGTGGAGTTCGAGGCCGACCGGCGCATCGCCTGGCGGCACTTCACCGCCAACCGGTGGCGTTACGAGCTGACGCCCACGGCCGACGGCGGGACGACGGTCACCGAGACGTTCGACATGTCGCGCGCGACCCCGGTCGTCAGCTCGGTGGTCCGGAGCGCGAAGTTCCCGGAGCGCAACCGGGAGGGCATCGCCGGGACGCTGGAGCGGCTCAAGGCCGTCGCGGAGGCTGTGTGATCTGTCCCTCCTCGAGGAGGCCTCCGGCCCCCGCTCGCCGGGGCGGCTACTACGTCGCGTCGGGGTCGAACGGGGGCGGCGTCGCGTGGTCGCGGGGCCGGGCCACGGCGGGCACCGCTGCCGAGGCGGCGGTCGCGCCGTTGGCGCTGCCCCGGTGCACGGTCGGGCCGTCGTCGTCACCGAGCAGCTGGCTCCGGATGAACGTCTTGGGGTGGTACTTGCGCAGGTCCAGGTCACGCAGCCCAGGCATGTCGTCCCCGAGCGAGTCGTTGACCTGCTCGCGGATGCCGGTGACCGCCGACCGGACGCGCTTGAGCCCAGCGGCGGCGTCCTTGGCCAGGTCGGGCAGCCGCTCCGGACCGAAGATGAACAGCGCAGCGAGGCCGAGCACGATGATCTCGCCCCAACCGATCGAGTCGAACACCGCCGTCTCCTCCCTGTCGGTCCCAGCGTAGGCGGCGCCTGACGGGCGCCGTCGTCACGCCGGGTCGAGCGTGGCCTGGACCTCGGTCGACCCGCCGCCGCGGACGACCTCGACGGTGACCGTCTCGCCGGGGTCGAACGCGTCGACGGCGACGACGAGCTCCTCGGAGCTGCCCACCGGCTCGCCCTCGACGGCGATGACGATGTCCTCCTCGCGGATGCCGGCGTTCGCCGCGGCGCTGCCCGGCTCCACGTTGAGGACCAGCGCGCCGTCGCGGGTGCCGTCGGTGACCGACCGCGTGTTGACCCCGAGCGCCGCGTGCACGGCCGAGCCGGTGGAGATGAGCTGCTCGGTGATCTCGCGGACGGTGTCGACGGGGATGGCGAAGCCGAGGCCGATCGAGCCGCCGCCGGTCGAGGCGATCGCGGTGTTGATGCCGACCAGCGCCCCGCTCGCGTCGACGAGCGCGCCGCCGGAGTTGCCGGGGTTGATCGGTGCGTCGGTCTGCACGGCGCTGATCACCGCGTTGGTGTCGCTGCCCTCGCCGGCCAGCCGGACCGGCCGGTCCAGGGCGCTGACGATGCCGCTGGTCACCGTGCCGGCCAGGCCCAGCGGGGAGCCGATGGCCACCACCGGGTCACCGACGACGACGTCGTCGGAGCTGCCCAGGGCGGCGGTGACCAGACCCGGCTTCTCCACCTTGAGGACGGCGATGTCGCTGGCCGGGTCGCGCCCGACGATGCGGGCCGCCGAGCCGCTGCCGTCGAAGAAGACCGCGCGGATCTCGGCGCCCTCGACGTCGTCGGCGCCGGAGACGACGTGGTTGTTGGTGACGATGTAGCCGTTCTCGCCGTCGATGACGACGCCCGAGCCGGTGGCGCCGGCCTGGCCGACGCGGACCTCGATGGACACCACGGCGGGCATGACGTCCTCGGCGATCTGCGACACCGAGCCGGGCTCGCGGGTGATGCCCGGGTCGACCTCGGACAGCTGGGTACCCGGGGCCAGCAGCGGCGTCTCGTCCTGGGTCTTGGTGAGGTACCAGCCGATCCCGCCACCGACGGCGCTGACGAGGAGGACGGCGAGCAGCGCCAGCACGGACAGCCGCACGGAGAGATCGCCGGCGCGCAGCTTCTTGCGTCCCCGGGCGTCGACGACGACGGGGCCCGGCTGGCTCTCCTCGTCGTAGACGGCCGGTGCACCGAGGGCGACCGGCGCGTACGGGTCGCGCCAGGGGTCGCTGCGCGCGTCGGGCTTCCACCACGGACCGGCGGCGGTGCGCCGGCGCCCGGGCCGCCCCGTCGGCGGCTCCTGCAGTCCGCGCTGCCCGGCGACCCCGGGGCCGAACGCGCGCAGCAGTGCCTCGGCCGGCGGCGGGGGCACCGGACGCGGCGGTGGCGTGGGCCGGCCGCCGGCGAACCCGCCGACGGCGGTGTCCGGCCGACCGAAGGCCGCTGCCTGATCGGCCGAGGGCTCCGGTGCCGACACCGGCCGGGGGGCGAGACGGTCGGGGATCCCGGCGAACGCACCGTCCTGGCCCGCCGGGCGGGCGAAGACGGCGTCCTCGGGGGGTGGGGAGCCGTTGCTGCCCGTGGACGGGCGGTCGTCGGACGTGCTCAGGGGGTCCCACCCGGAGCCGGCGTCGCGGCGCTGTTCCCGACGGTGAGCGTGCGCACCACCGGCGGGACGACCTCGGTGTGCTCCTCGGGGGCGGTCGGCCCGGCGACCGGGCCGTTCGGCTCCGGGTCGGCGACACCGCTCGCGGGCAGGTTGAGGGCCAGGGCGGTGATCCCCGCGCCCAGGCCGATCATGGTCCCGGCCAGGCCGCGGCGCAGCCAGCGCGCGTGGCCCGGACGCTGCGGGCGGTCCTGCGGCTGGAGGTCCACCGACCAGGCGCCGGACTCCCCCTGCATGGTCAGGCCACCGGGCCCCGCGGTCAGGTTCCCGAAGTCTCCGCCGCCCGGACCGGGGACGTCGGTGGTGAACGGGATGGCGCACAGGCGGGACACCAGGTCACCGGGGACGGCGACGTCCCGGGACTCGTGCAGCGCCTCCTTCGCCTCGCGCTGGGCCTCGACGGCCAGGCGGCACTGCATGCAGCCGGAGAGGTGGCGGGCGGCACGGGTCGCCGGGCCGGCGGTCAGCTCGCCGTCGACCAGCGCGGCGATGGCCTCCTGCGCCAGGTGGCTCTCCGAGATGCTCATGCCGGCGCGCCTCCGGCCTCGACGGCGGGGCGTCGGGGGGCGAGGTGGGCGAGCGCCTGGCGCAGCTGCACCCGGCCGCGGTGGATGCGGCTGCGCACGGTGCCGAGCTTGATGCCGAGGGTCGCCGCGATCTCCTCGTAGGTCAGGCCTTCGATGTCGCACAGGACGACGGCGACGCGGAACTCCGGGGAGAGCGCGTCGAGGGCGGCCTGCACCTGCGGGTCCAGGTGGGTGTCGGCGTACACCTGCTCGGGACTCGGAGCACTCCCGGGCAGGCGCTCGGTGTCCTCGGGCAGGGCGTCGAAGCGGATGCGCTGGCGGCGCCGCACCATGTCGAGGAAGAGGTTCGTGGTGATGCGGTGCAGCCAGCCCTCGAAGGTGCCCGGCGAGAAGTCGGCCAGCGAGCGGAAGACCCGGACGAACGTCTCCTGGGTGAGGTCCTCGGCATCCTGCGCGTTGCCCGAGAGGCGGTAGGCCAGCCGGTAGACCCGGGCAGAGTGGTCGCGCACGACCTGCTCCCAGGTCGGTGCCACCCAGACGTCCGCCTCGGGCTGCAGTGCAGCAGGGGCGACGGCGGGCTCGGACACGGTCCCAGGATCGCAGACCGGAGGGCCGGACACCTCCCCGGCAGGAGTGGGTTCGACGGTCGCGGCTCGCTTCAGGCGCACATGCAGTCCAACGGACGACGGTCCTGCCGGTGTTCCCGCGCACACCGGCTCGCAGGAAACCCACAGCAACCGGGGGTCGGAGGCCCGCGGCCACTACCCTCGGCCGGTGATGAGCGCCTCGCCACCGCCAGGAGGCGGCACCGCCGAGGGCGCCGCCTACGCCGACCGGTTCGCCGTCGAGAGCCCCGAGATGGTCGCCGCCCGGGCCCGGGTCGCCCACCTCGCCGGCCCCCCGCCCGTCGAGCCCGCGGTCGGCGCGATGCTGGCCGTGCTCGCCGCAGGTGCGGCGGCCCGCTCGGTGGTCTCCATCGGCAGCGGCGGCGGGCTGGCCGGGCTCTGGCTGCTGCGCGGGATGCGGGCCGACGGCGTCCTCACCGCCCTGGACGGCGACCCGGAGCAGCTGCGGGCGGCCCGCGCGGCCTTCGCCGACGCCGGTGTCGCGGCCGGGCGCGCCCGGCTGATCTTCGGCACGCCCGGCGAGGTCCTCCCCCGGCTCTCCCCGGCCGCCTACGACATGGTCGTCTGCGCCGGTCCACCGCGGGAGTACGCCGAGCACCTGCCCGGGCTGGTGGGACTGGTCCGGGTAGGGGGCACCTTCACCTGCCACGGACTGCTGGCCGGCGGTCGGATCGCCGACCGCGCCGTGCGCGATCCGCAGACCGTCGCCTGGCGGGAGATCTCCCGCGCCGTCAAGGAGGACGAGACGCTGGTGTCCGCCGTCCTGCCGATCGGAACCGGCCTGCTGGTCGCCACCAAGCGCAGCTGATCCGGCGGCGGGTCGTCGACGAGTGAGCAGTTGTCGTCGGTCGCGGCGGCGTGTTGCCGCGTGTCGGCGACCACAACTGCTCACTCGACCGGCGAGCGGAACGGATGCTCACTCACCGGCTCCCACGGGCCGCCCAGGTAGCGCCACAGTCCGAGGCCACGGGCCCGGATCGTCCACGGCGCGAACTCTGCGAGCAGCCGCTCGTGCAGCGCGCGGGCGACGGCGGGATCCACCTTGTTCTGCACCGTGACGTGGGGCGCGTGCCGCTGCCGGTCCTGCGGGGTGAGCCACGGCTGCCACGCCGACACCAGCCCGCCCCGCACGGCGGCCAGATCGGGAGACTCGAGCGTGTAGGCGACCCCGCGGCCGAGGAAGCGGAGGCCGGTCACCGCGACGTCGAAGGAGGGGCGGTCGGCGGCGTCGGTGAGGTCCACCCGGACGGCGTCCAGGTGCTCCCCCGGCAGCGCGTGGAACAGCGTGACGTGCGCCGCCAAGTGGTTGCGCTCGGGCGGGAAGTGCTCAGCGCGCAGCCGGTCGAACCGCGCCTGCGCCGCGTCGTCCAGGAGGAGCGTGACGATCAGAGGAGGTGTCATCGTCGGTCTGGCTCCTCGGCCCCGTCCAGGGCACCGCCCCGAGCCTGCGAGGGGTGGGGAGGACGGGGTCCTTCCTCACACGATCGCTCGGGCACCCTTGCCCAGGACGGTCACGCCGCCCTCGCTCACGTGATAGCGCTGCCGGTCGGTCGCCGGGTCCACCCCGATGCGGGCCCACGGCGGCACGACGACGTTCTTGTCCAGGATCGCCCGGCGCACGTAGGCGCCCTCGCCGATGTGCACGCCGTCCATGAGCACGCTGTCCTCCACCCGGGCCCCCCGCTCGACGCGGACACCCGGGGAGACGACGGAGTTGTGCACCGACCCGCCGCCGATGATCGCCCCGGCGCTGACCATCGACTCCTCCGCCCGGCCGCCGAGCACGAACTTGGCCGGCGGCAGCTGCGGCGGGAGCGTGTAGATGGGCCAGCGGTCGTTGTAGAGGTTGAAGACCGGGGTCACCGACACCAGGTCCATGTGCGCGTCGTAGTAGGCGTCGATCGTCCCGACGTCGCGCCAGTAACCGTGGTCGCGCTCGCTCGCGCCCGGCACGAGGTTGGTCGAGAAGTCATAGACCCACGCCTCCCCCGCCGACGCCAGCATCGGCATGATCGAGCCGCCCATGTCGTGGACGGACTCCTCGTCCTCGGCGTCGGTCCGCAGCGCCTCGAGCAGGGCGTCGGTGGTGAAGACGTAGTTGCCCATGGAGGCGAAGGACTCCTCCGGCGAGTCCGGCAGCCCGGGCGGGTCCGCCGGCTTCTCCAGGAAGCCGCGCACCTTGCCGTCGGCGTCGGAGTCGATGACCCCGAACTCGGTCGCCTCGCGGCGCGGCACCCGGAGCCCCGCGATCGTCACCCCGGCGCCGACCTGCAGGTGCTGGTCCACCATCTGGCCCGGGTCCATCCGGTAGACGTGGTCGGCGCCGAAGACGACGACGATCTCCGGCCGCTCGTCGTAGATGAGGTTCAGACTCTGGAAGATCGCGTCGGCGCTGCCGGTGTACCAACGCGGCCCGAGCCGCTGCTGGGCCGGGACCGGAGTGATGTAGTTGCCCAGCAGCTGCGACATCCGCCAGGTGGTGGTGATGTGCCGGTCCAGGCTGTGGCTCTTGTACTGGGTGAGGACGGCGATCTGCCGGATCTCGGCGTTGACCAGGTTGGACAGCACGAAGTCGACCAGCCGGTACTGGCCCCCGAACGGCACGGCCGGCTTGGCCCGGTCCGCCGTCAAGGGCGAGAGCCGCTTGCCCTCGCCGCCGGCGAGGACGATGCCGAGAACCCGTGGACCGGCGCGCATGTTCGCAACGTAGCCGTTGAGCTGTGCTTCCGCGCCCTGCCGGCCCCTGATCCGCCCCCTAGGGTGACCGCGTGCGCATCGGGATCGTGACGCGGGAGTGGCCACCGGACGTGTACGGCGGCGCCGGGGTCCACATCGAACACCTGGTCGCGGCGCTGCGGTCCCTCCCGGCGGGTCCCGACATCGACGTCCACTGTTTCGGGGAAGCCCGGCCGGACGCCACCGCGCACGCCGTCCCGGCCGGCCTCCGGGAGGCCAACGGCGCGCTGCAGGCCGTGGGGGTCGACGTGGAGATCGCCGCGGCGCTCGGCGGCACCGACCTCGTGCACAGCCACACCTGGTACGCCAACGGCGCCGGAATGCTGGCCGCCCTCGTCCACGGCATCCCGCACGTGGTCACCGCGCACTCGCTCGAGCCGCGCCGGCCCTGGAAGGCCGACCAGCTCGGCGGTGGCTACCGGCTCTCGTCCTGGGTGGAGCGCAGCGCCTACCTGGCCGCCGACGCGGTGATCGCCGTCAGCCACGGCATGCGCACCGACGTCCTCGACGCCTATCCCGACCTGGAGCCCGCCCGGGTGCACGTCGTCGGCAACGGGGTGGACGCCGACGCCTACCGGCCGGTGCGCGACCCGGACGTCGTCCGCGGACTGGGCGTGGACCCCGACCGCCCGTACGCCCTCTTCGTCGGGCGGATCACCCGGCAGAAGGGGGTCATGCACCTCCTCGCCGCGGCCGAGCAGCTCCCGGCCGAGGCCGGCCTCGTCCTCTGCGCCGGTGCGGCCGACACCCCCGCCGAGCGGCAGCAGGTCGCCGAGGCGGTCGCCGAGCTGCAGGCCCGCCGCAGCGGCGTGGTCTGGATCGAGGCCATGCTGCCGCGCGAGCAGCTCGTGCCGCTGATCACCGGCGCGACGGTCTTCGTCGTCCCGTCGGTGTACGAGCCGCTGGGCATCGTGAACCTCGAGGCCGCCGCCTGCGGCACAGCCGTCGTGGCCAGCGACGTCGGCGGCATCCCGGAGGTGGTCGACGACGGCCGCACCGGGCTCCTCGTCCACTACGACCCCGAGCAGACCGGGCCCTTCGAGCAGGGACTGGCGGCGCGCATCACCGAGCTGCTGGCCGACCCCGACCGGGCAGCGGCGATGGGAGCGGCCGGCCGTGAACGCGTCCTGGCGGAGTTCGGCTGGCCGGCCGTCTCCCAGCAGACGGTCGACGTCTACTCGACCGTCCTCGCTGCCCGCGCGTAGCTGCCGCTGGTACCTTCAGCGCGCCGGCCCGTGCGCCGGCGGTGCAACGGCAGCGAAGTCCGGTGGAATCCCGGCGCTGTCCCGCAACTGTGATGGCCGCTCGCGGTCTGAGCCAGATCGCCTGCCCTGCGCCATGCAACCGACCCTCGCGGCCAGGGTCGCGCATCGGGCATCGGGTCAGCTCGTGGGCGACGCTCGCTGCCTCCATGGAGGCACCCACCCTTGTTCGACTCCCCCTACCACGCCGCGCGGTCGACGTCGCGCGCCCTGCTGGCCCTCCCGGCCGCCCTGGTCCTGGTCCTGAGCGGCTGCGGCGGCTCGTCCGCCGACGACGACGAGGCCGCGGCCGCGTCGTCGACCGAGGGCGCCTTCCCCGTCACCGTCACCGGTGCCGACGGCGAGCTCACCCTCGACGAGCAGCCCGACACCATCGTGTCGATGTCGGCCACCTCCACCGAGATGCTGTTCGCCATCGGTGCGGGCGACCAGGTGGAGGCCGTCGACGACAACTCCAACTACCCCGAGGACGCGCCGATCACCGAGCTGTCGTCCTTCACGCCGAACGCGGAGGCGATCGCCGAGTACGCGCCGGACCTGGTGGTGCTCAGCGACGACCTCAACGGCATCGTCGACGCCCTCGACGCCCTGTCGGTCCCGACGCTGCTCCTCCCGGCGGCGGAGACCCTCGACGACAGCTACGAGCAGCTCGACGTCCTCGGCGACGCCACCGGGCACGCCGAGGGAGCCGACGAGGTCATCGCCGACATGCAGGACCGGATCGCCGCCGCGGCGGACTCGGTGCCCGCGCAGGCCCAGGGGCTGCGGGTCTACCACGAGCTGGATCCGAGCTTCTACTCCGCGGCCAGCAACACCTTCATCGGCAGCATCTACTCGCAGCTCGGCCTGGAGAACATCGCCGACGGCGCGCCCGACGCCGCCGGCGGCTACCCCCAGCTGTCGGCGGAGTACATCGCCGGCCAGGCGCCGGCCCTGATCGTGCTCGCCGACACCAAGTGCTGCGGGGAGACCGCCGAGTCGGTGGCGCAGCGGCCGGCCTTCGGCGCACTGCCCGCCGTACAGGAAGGGCGCATCCTCGAGACCGACGACGACATCGCCTCACGCTGGGGTCCCCGGATCGCGGAGTTCGCCGAGGCCGTCGCCGACACGCTCCAGGGCTGAGAACGGCGGGCGGCATGACGACGACGGCACCTCGCGGCGCCGGGGCGGCGACCGCCGCCCCGGCGACCGGCGGGCGGACATGGCCGGCGCCGGCCGGCGCTGCGCTGGCCCTGGTCCTCGCCATGCTGGCGGGGGTCTGGGTGGGTGCGCTGCCGCTGCCCCCGGGGGCCGTCGTCGTCACCCTGCTCGACCGGCTGCTCGCCCCGCTGGGCGTCGCCGTCCCCGGTGGCCTGGAAGGCACGCAAGCCGCCGTCCTCACCGAGCTGCGGCTGCCCCGGGTGCTGATGGCCACGCTGGTGGGGGCCGGCCTCGCGGTCTCCGGGGCTGCCTACCAGGGCGTCTTCCGCAACCCGCTGGCCGACCCCTACCTGCTCGGCGCCGCGGCCGGCGCCGGCCTCGGCGCCACGCTGGTCATCGCGTACTCACCCGTGCAGGCGATCGGCCCCATCGGCATCGTGCCGCTGGCCGCGTTCGCCGGGGCGCTGGTCGGCGTCGGGTGCGCCCTGGCCCTGGGCACGGTGGCCGGCGGCTCGCACAGTCCCACCCTGCTGCTGGCCGGGATCGCCGTCGCGGCGTTCCTCGCGGCCGGGCAGACGCTGGTGCAGCAGCAGAACACCGACGACCTGCGGCAGATCTACGGCTGGCTGCTCGGCCAGCTGGGCAGCGCCCAGTGGTCCGACGTCCTGCTCGTGCTGCCCTACCTGGTGGTGGCGTGCACCGTGCTGCTGTTCTGCGGGCGGGCGCTGGACGTTCTGGCCGTGGGCGACGACGAGGCCAGCTCGCTGGGCGTGCACCCCGGGCGGCTCCGCCTGGTGGTCATCCTCGCCGCCTCGCTCGCGACCGCGGCCGCGGTCGCCGTGAGCGGCCTGATCGGCTTCGTCGGCCTGGTGGTGCCGCACATCGTCCGCCGCATCGTCGGGGGCTCGCATGCCAGGGTGCTGCCGATGTCGCTGTTGGTCGGCGGCGCCTTCCTCGTCCTCGCCGACCTCGTCGCCCGGGTGGTGCTCTCCCCTGCCGAGCTGCCCATCGGCGTCGTCACGGCCTTCATCGGGGCCCCCTTCTTCGCCGGGCTGCTGTGGGCCGGGGCACGGCGGCGATGAGCGTCCTCCCTGGCGGAGCGCGGGTGGAGGTCGTCGGCCTGACCGCGGGGTACGGCCGCACCCGCGTCCTGGACTCCGTCCGGCTGACCGTCGAGCCGGGGGGCTGGCTGGCGGTCATCGGGCCCAACGGCTCCGGCAAGTCCACGCTGCTGCGCTCGGTCCTCGGGTTCCATCCGCACGAGGGCCAGGTGCGCGTCGACGGCGTCCCGACCAGCGGCATGCCGCGCCGCGAGCGCGCCCGGTCGATGGCGTACGCCGCCCAGGCGCCCGTCCTGCCCGAGGGCGTCACCACCCGCGACTACGTGGCCCTCGGGCGCACGCCGCACCGGCCGCTGCTCGCGGCGCCGCGGGGCGTGGACCGGCAGGTCGTCGCCGACGTCATGGACCGGCTGGAGCTCGCTGCCCTGGCCGAGCGCCGGCTCAGCACCCTGTCGGGCGGCGAGCAGCAGCGCGCGGTGCTCGCCAGGGCGCTGGCCCAGCAGCCCCGGGTGCTCTTCCTCGACGAGCCGACGGCGGCCCTCGACCTCGGGCACGCCCAGCAGGTGCTCGACCTCGTCGACCTCCTCCGCCGCCAGGACGGGCTCACCGTCGTGAGCACCCTGCACGACCTCACGCTGGCCGGCCAGTACGCGGATCGGCTCGCCCTGCTGTCCGACGGCCGGGTCGTCGCGGAGGGGGCCCCCGCCGAGGTGCTGACCACGCAGGCGCTCAGCACCCACTACGGAGCGCGCGCCGAGGTGGTCCACGGACCGTCGGGGCCGGCGGTCCTCCCGATCCGCTCCGCCGGCTGAGCGGGCCGGCTCGGCGCGGGCACCGATCGCCATGTCAACAGGGCGACAGGGCGACAGAGCGACAGGGCGACAAGGCGACAGGGCGACTCAGCCCGTCTGGGCCGTGTCGCGGTGGGCGGCGCCGACCGGCTTGGACTCCGGCGAGCCGCGCTGCCGGAGGTAGACGCTGAAGATGGCCATCGACCCGACGGCGAGCATCTCCGACTGCCAGTTCTGGAAGGACCGGTTCCAGAACTCGGCCTCGCCGAGGTAGCCCACCCAGCTGACCGGGTCCTGACGCTGTCCCAGCTGCTCGCTGTTGAAGGCGGCCCAGCCGGCCAGCGACGAGGCGGCCCAGGTGAGCAGGAACAGCCCGCCCATGAGCAGGCCGAGCGAGCGCGAGAAGACCGCCGTCCGCCATCCACCGGCGCGTGCCCACGCGGGCGAGTCGCCGTCCGCGTGCCGCCCCAGCTTCTGCGCCTCGTCGGACTCGGTGCCCTCCGCGCCCGGTTCCTTCGACTCCGACGAACCCCGCTGCACGAGCCACACCGTGGCGAAGATGTAGAGGAAGAACTGCAGGTACTCCGACTGCCAGTTCTCCATCACGTCCACGCCGAAGGACGACGAGGTGAGGTACTGGGCGAACGACACGGGCTCGAGCCCGTTGGCGACCTGCTGGGCGTTGAAGTCGGCGGTGCCGGAGATCCCCTGCCCCAGGAGCGTGACCAGGAACAGGCCGCCGAAGGCGAGGCCGAGCGCGTTCGCCCGCAGGAAGCCGTACTCCTCCTCCTCCTCGATCCTCATCGGCCGATCAGCGCCAGCGCCGACACGTAGACGATCCCGAGCAGGACCACGGCCAGGTAGAGGAGGTACACGGCTCTGACGTCTCTCACGGCCCGTCCACCTCGCACGCGTAGGGCGCCTCCGCCCGCGGGCTGCAGACCGCGGACGTGATCCGCCAGCCGGCGTCGGTCTCGGTGAGGAAGACGGTGTCGCCGGCCACCTTCACCTGCGCATCCCCGCCCCAGATCTCGACCGACTCGACATCCCCACCGTCCAGCGGCAGGTCCTGGACGGCGTCCGCGCACGGCGCGGACTCGCTGTGCTCGAACGCCACCAGGGTGGCGGGGGCGAGCAGGCCGCAGCGCTCCTCCGGATCGCCCGAGGGGTCCTCGAAGGTGACGGCCACCTGCCGCACCTCGGGCTCGTGCGCGCTCGCGCATCCGGTGAGCAGGAGGGCTCCGGCGGCGATGATCACCCCTCCCCTGCGCTTCGGGCATGCATGCACCACGACACCTCCTGGGTCGGTCGCGGCGGGCTTCTTCACCGGTCCGACCGCTACCCCCGTCGGGTTCCCGCACAAACGATCGTCACCCGATCTGCGGACCGGCGCGGTTACCGTGGCGTGGTGGCTCGGGTGGCGGTCGTGGGGGCGGGCCTGGGCGGGCTGGCCGCGGCCGCACGGTTGGCGGCGGGCGGCCACGCCGTCACGGTGCTCGAGCGGTCGGCGCAGGTCGGCGGGAAGCTCGGCCGGTACGAGCGGGACGGCCACGTGTTCGACACCGGCCCGAGCCTGGTCACCGTGCCGCAGGTCTACCGCGACCTGTTCGCCGCGACCGGGGCCCGGCTGGAGGACCACGTCGACCTCGTGCGCCTGGACCCCGCCGTCGCCTACCGGTTCGCCGACGGCACGCAGCTGACCCTGCCGGGCACCGCCGCGGCCGTCCCCGACGCGCTGGAGCAGGCGCTCGGGAACGGGACGGGCGAACAGTGGACGGCGCTCATGGCGCGGGCCGAAGCCATGTGGCGGATCAGCGAGCAGCCCTTCCTCCGCCGTCCGCTGCGCGGCGCGGCGACGCTGGCCCGGCTGGCCCGCAATCCGGCGGACGTGACGACGATCGCGCCGTGGCAGACGTTGCGCGGGCTCGGCAGCCGGCAGCTGGCCGACCCCCGGCTGCGGATGCTGCTGGACCGTTACGCGACGTACTCCGGCTCCGACCCGCGGCGGGCTCCCGCGGTGCTCGCCACCGTGCCCTACGCCGAGCAGTCGTTCGGCTCCTGGTACGTGCGGGGCGGCCTGCACCGGCTGGCGCTGGCGGTGGCCGAGCTCGCCGCCGGGTGCGGCGCCGGGATCCGCACCGGCAGCGGCGTGCGCCGGGTGCTCGTCGAGGGCGGCCGCGCCTGCGGCGTCGAGCTGCTCGACGGGGAGCGGGTGCCGGCCGACGTCGTCGTCTCCGGCGTCGACGCGACGGGGCTGTACGGCGACCTGCTGCCGCCCGACCGGCGCACCCGCGGCACCCGGCGCGACCTGGCCGTCGCCACCCCGTCGCTGTCGGGAGTCGTGCTGCTGCTCGCCCTGGACGGCCGCACACCGGGGCTGGCACACCACACCGTGCTGTTCCCGGAGGACTACGACGCGGAGTTCGACGCCGTGTTCGGGACGGGCCGGTTCCCCGGTTCCCCCCGGCCGGTCGCCGACCCGACGGTCTACGTCAGCGCGCCGGACGACCCGGCGCTGCGTCCGGACGAGGACAGCGAGTCCTGGTTCGTCCTGGTGAACGCGCCGCGGCACGATCCGGGCCGCGGAACGGACTGGGACGAGCCCGGCCTGGCCGACCGGTACGCCGCCGAGCTGCTCGCCGTGCTGGCGCGACGCGGCCTCGACGTCCGGTCCCGGGTGCGCTGGTGCGAGGTCCGGACGCCGGCCGACCTCGGCCGCGACACCGGCAGCGTCGGCGGATCCATCTACGGCTCGTCCAGCAACGGCACCCGCGCGGCCTTCCTGCGTCCGGCGAACGCCTCCCCGGTGCCGGGGCTCTTCCTCGTCGGCGGCTCTGCCCACCCGGGTGGCGGACTGCCGCTGGTGACCCTGTCGGCGGAGATCGTCGCCGGCCTCGTCGGGCCCGCCTGACCGGCACGCCCGGTGTCGGTGCCCGCTGCCAGTCTGTCGCGGTGCGCACCGACCCGCCGGACTCCGGCTCCGAACGCGACCTGCTGACCGCCTACCTGGACTACCAGCGCGACACGATCCTGCTCAAGACCGAGGGCCTCACCACCGAGCAGCTCGCTCGCCCGATCCTGTCGTCGTCGCTCACGCTCGCGGGGTTGCTCAACCACCTGGCGCTGGTCGAGGACACCTGGTTCCGGGTCCGCTTCGCCGGCCTCCCCGACCACCAGCTGTGGGCCGGGCACGACTGGGACAGCGACCCGGACTACGAGTTCCGCACGGCCGTCGACCTCGCCCACGGCGAGCTGCGGGCGCGGTACGCCGACGCCTGTGCCCGCAGCCGGGAGGTCGTCGCCGCCGCGGCGAGCCTGGACGCGCTGTCGGTGGGCACGTCGTCGCGGACCGGCAACCGGTGGGACCTGCGCTGGATCCTGCTGCACCTGATCGAGGAGACCGCCCGGCACGCCGGCCACGCCGACCTGCTGCGCGAGGCGGTCGACGGCGTGACCGGGGACTGACACGGTGGCGGCCGGCCTGCCGCCACCGTTCAGTCCAGGACGGTGTCGACCTGCTCGACCGGCGCCCCGGCCTCCAGCCAGTGCAGCAGCGTGCGCACGCCGAAGCCGGTGCCGCCCTTGACCACCTCGGCCTCGTCGGACCCGGCCCGAGCCGGGCCGGCGACGTCGAGGTGCGCCCACGGCAGGTCGCCGGCGAAGGGCTGCAGGAACAGCGCGGCCGTCGTCCCGCCGGGGTTCCCGGGCGCGTTGTTGGCGTCGGCCACGTCGCTGTCGAGCAGGTCGCGGTGCTCGTCCAGCAGCGGCATCCGCCACGACTGCTCACCCGCCTGCGTCCCGGCCGTCCGCAGGGCGTCGGCGAGGCCGTCGGTCGTGGCGAACAGCCCGGCCGTCCGGGCGCCGAGGGCGACCTTCATCGCCCCGGTCAGCGTCGCGACGTCGACCAGCACGGTCGCGCCGAGCTCGAGACGTGCGTAGGCGAGACCGTCGGCGAGGACCATGCGGCCCTCGGCGTCGGTGTTGAGCACCTCGGTCGTCCGCCCACCCACGTGCCGGACGACGTCGGCCGGGCGGTAGGCGGACCCGGAGACGGCGTTCTCGGCGGCCGGCACCACGGCGGTCACCGCGATCGGCAGCCCCAGCCGCGCGGCGGCGTCGACGACGCCCAGGACGGCGGCACCACCGGCCATGTCGGTCTTCATCTCGCGCATGCCCGCGGTGGGCTTGATCGAGATGCCGCCGGTGTCGAAGGTGATGCCCTTGCCGACCAGGACCGGGTGCCCGTCGCCCGCCTCCGGGGAGCGGTAGGTGGCCACGACGACGCACGGCGGGGACGCCGATCCGCCACCGACGGCGAGGACGCCGCCGAAGCCGCCCGACCGCAGCTCGTCGGCACCGAGCACCTGCACCGTGACGTGCGGCCGGGAGCTCAGCCGCTCCACCGCCTGGTCGGCCAGCCAGGCGGGGTTCTTCACGTTGCTGGGGGTGTTGATCAGGTCGCGGGCCCAGGCGACCGCCTCGGCGGTGACCCGGCCGGCCTCGACCGCACCGGTGGCGGCCGGGTCGTCCGCGCCGGCCGCCACGACCGTGACCGTCTCCAACCGCGGCGGGTGCGGCCGGGAGAGCTCCCGGAACCGGTAGCCGGAGAGCAGGGCTGCCTCGACGGCGGCCCGGATCTCCACGGCACCGGCCGGCGCCGCGGGGCCGTCCAGGGGGAGGACGAGCCGCCGGGCGCCGTGCTCGGCCAGCGTCTGCGCCCGGCGCACCGCAGTGGCGACGTAGCTGCGGAGGTCGGGCAGGGTGCCCTCCCCGATGCCGACGGCGACGACGCTGCGCGGGCGGCGTCCCGCGACCGGGATGGCGGTGACCGTGCCGGCCGACCCCTTGTTGCCGGTGTCGGCCAGTGCGCCGGTGAGCAGCTCGGGGCTGACCGGCGGAGCAGCAGCCGAGGCGTTCAGCCAGGCCGGCAGCGCGCCACCGGTCCCGACGGGCACGGCGAGGACGTCGTCGGGCCCGAGCGCGGGGACGTCGGGAAGGATCTCGACCCGCGGCAACGGCGCGGCCCCGGTCGCCGGCGAGGTGCCGGCGGCCGGGGCCGAGTCGTTCGCGGGGCTGCCCGGGGGCAGGCTCGCGGAGGTGTTCAGCTGGTCGCGCCCTTCAGTGCCTCCGACAGCGCCGCCGCCTCGTCGGGCGACAGCTCGACGACCAGGCGACCGCCTCCTTCGAGCGGTACGCGCATGACCAGACCGCGCCCTTCCTTGGTGACCTCGAGGGGACCTTCACCCGTGCGCGGCTTCATGGCCGCCATGCGTGCCTCCTTCATCGGCCCACGCCTGCTGCCGGGGCAGGAGGCGTGTGGCGTCGGTCGCTGCTGTGCGCTCTGGGGCAATGATCCCGTATGACCGGCGTCCGTCCAACATGAGCCCCCCGCGGGTCACCCTCTCGCGTTCGCGCGGAAGCAGTCGGCGACGTGGTCGTAGACCATGCCGGTGGCCTGCATGAGGGCGTAGGCCGTCGTCGGCCCGACGAAGGTGAATCCCCTGCGTTTGAGCTCCTTGGCCATGCGCACCGACTCCGGGCTCGTCGCCGGGACGTCCGCGAAAGTCGCCGGAGGAGGAGGCTCCGGGCCGGCCGGCGCGAAGGACCACAGGAGCTCCGACAGCCCCTCGGGCAGCTGCTGCGCCACCCGGGCGTTGGCGATCACCGCCGCGATCTTCGACCGGTTGCGGACGATGGCGGCATCGGCCAGCAGCCGCTCCTGGTCCTGCTCGGTGAACTCCGCGACGGCGTCGATGGAGAAGTTCGCGAAAGCGGCGCGGAACGCCGGGCGCTTGCGCAGGATCGTGATCCAGGCCAGGCCGGACTGGAAGGCCTCCAGGGACAGCTTCTCGAACAGCGCGTCGTCGCCCCGGACGGGGTTGCTCCACTCCTCGTCGTGGTAGCGGATGTACTCCGGCGCCGTGGTGGCCCATGCACACCGGATGAGGTCGTCGCCCACGCGGCGGACCCTAGCGGGCACGGCAGGCCTGGCCGCCGCCGACTCAGGGGACGGCGGTGCCGGCGTCGGACAGTTCCGAGGGCCGGGTCGGCACCGGGCTCCGCCGGGTGGCCAGCACGCAACCGACCAGCACCAGCGGCAGGCCGAGCGCGATACCGAGGGTGAAGGGCTCGTCCAGCAGGGCCACGCCGAGCAGGACGGCGACCGCGGGGTTGACGAAGGTGATCACCAGCGCACGCTGCGGGCCCACCTCCCGGATCAGCGCGAAGAACATCGCGAGCGCGACCGCGGTGCAGACGACGCCGAGCCCGATCAGCGAGAGCCAGACCGGCGAGGACACCCCGGCCAGGTCGTCGGTCTGCGGCAGGGCGAACGGTGCGTAGACGACCGCGGTGACGAGGAGGGCGATCGAGCTGGCGGCGACGCCGGGCACCTCGGGCAGCGCGCGGGACACCACGAGGGGTCCGGTGGCGTAGCCGATCAGCACCAGGGCGATGGCCAGCAGCGGCAGGAGCTGGGCGCCGTCGATGTCGAGGCCGAGGAGGACACCGATGCCGACGACACCGATCGCCATGCCCAGGATCCGGACGGGGGTCAGCCGGTCGTCCTCGCCCGCCAGGCGGGACGCGACTGCGGCGACGAAGGGGACGCCCGCGACCAGCAGTCCGGTCAGCGAACTGGACAGCGAGCCCTCGGCATAGGCGATGAGGAACCAGGGGCCGGCCATCTCCAGCACGGTGAACAGCAGCAGCGCCCGCCAGTGCCGCAGGGCCGGCCGGAGCTGCCCCTTCGCGATCGTCCAGGGCAGCAACAGGGCCGCCCCCAGGACGCACCGGACGAACACGAGCATCTCCGGGGAGACCTCGTCGACGGCCACCTTGATCAGCAGGTAGGGGATCCCCCAGATCACCGACATCGCCAGGAACAGCGCCCACCCGCGCCGGCTCACGTCCGCGCTCCCCTGCTCACCCCGCCATCCTCGCCCACGACCGACCGTGCACGGGCAGGGGCGTTGCGGTGCGCACAGTGATCATGGCGCGCCCTCAGGCGGCGTCCGGCCTCCGGGCGGCCACCGCGGCGAACCGCCGCAGCGAACGGCGGATGCCGAGCAGGGCGAACGGTCGCACCAGGAACCAGCCGACGACGCCGAGGTAGCCGTAGGGCAGGTAGAGCCGCTCGGTCCACACGAAGGTCGAGCCGGCGCCGCGCGGGTGGATCTCGAAGATGCCCGGCCCACGGATGAGCCGGCCGGTGTGCTGCACCTCGACCCGCCGGGGCGGGTCCCACACGGTGATGATCATCGTGTCGAGCACCCCGAGGTGCCGGCCGTTGGGCAGGGGGATGCCGGTCCGGGCGGCGAGCCGCCCGTGCAGCCCCTGGGCGGGGCCACCCACCGTCTCCACGTCGGTGGCCAGCATCCACTCGCCCTGGCTCGCCCAGTCGGTGAGCGCCGCCCAGACCCGCTCGGGCGGCGCGTCGACGTCCACCCGTTCGACCAGCTCAGGCACGTGGGGACTCCTCGTCGTCGGGAACTGCGTCGTGGACGGGCCCGGCCGCCTCGTCGGCCACCGGTCCCCCGTCCTCCTTCACCGGCGCCGGAGCGGCCGGATGCACCTGCTGTCGTGCGTGGAGCGCGGCGATCTCGGCGTCCCGCTCGTCGAGCACCTGGGCCAACTGGTCGATCAGCCAGTCCACCTCCGACATCCGGTAGCCCCGCGTCGTCACCGACAGCTGCAGGGCCCGGACGTCGTCCCCCGTGACCGGCCGGCTGCCGGGCAGCACGACCGGCGACGTCTCCGGGTCCGCCGGCTCCTGCGTCTCGCCCCGGCCCAGGAGCAGCGAGGCGCCGAGGAACAGCAGGGCCCCCACGACGAGCACCCCGACGACGAAGGCGACGAACGAGAGCATCAGGCCTCGAGCGGGCCCTGCTCGACCGGGACGTGCTGCATGCCGCCGCCACCGTCCCCGGTGCGCCGGGCCGCGTCGGCGGCCTGGATCACCGCCATCACCTCACCGATGTCGTCGGTGACCGTGATCAGGTCGAGGTCGGCGGCGTTGATCGTGCCGGCGGCCGCCAGCGTCGTGCGGATCCACTCCAGGAGGCCGGACCAGTACTCGGTGCCGAAGAGGATCACCGGGAAGCGGGTCACCTTGCGGGTCTGCACGAGCGTCAGCGCCTCGAACAGCTCGTCGAGCGTGCCGAAGCCGCCGGGCAGGATGACGAAGGCCTGGGCGTACTTCACGAACATCGTCTTGCGCACGAAGAAGTAGCGGAAGGCGATGCCGACGTCGACCCACTCGTTGAGGTCCTGCTCGAACGGCAGCTCGATGCCCAGGCCCACCGACAGGCCGCCCGCCTCGGAGGCGCCGCGGTTGGCCGCCTCCATCGCACCCGGCCCCCCACCGGTGATGACCGCGTAGCCGGCCTGGGCGAGCGCGGCGCCGATGGCCACGCCGACGGCGTAGTGCGGGTGGTCACGAGGGGTGCGGGCGCTGCCGAAGACGCTGACCGCGCGGGGCAGCTCGGCGAGCAGGCCGAATCCTTCGACGAACTCGCTCTGGATCCGCAGCACGCGCCACGGGTCGGTGTGCACCCAGTCGCTCGGGCCGCGCCGGTCGAGCAGCCGCTGGTCGGTCGTCGACTCCTGGTCCTGCGCGGTGGGTTCGCCGCCACGGAGCACCACCGGGCCGCGGTGCCGGGTGGGGCGCGGACGGCGGCCGTCGGGCGACGGCGCGCCGGTCGCGGGCGGGCTCGGGGGGACGGTCATGCGGGGCTCCCGGACAGGTAGGCGATCAGGGCGTCCTCGGCCGGCTGGAGCCGGTCGACGAGGACGTGTTCCTCACGGGTGTGGGCCAGCTGCGGATCCCCGGGCCCGTAGTTGACCGCGGGGATGCCGAAAGCGGCGAACCGGGCGACGTCGGTCCAGCCGAGCTTGGCCCGCGCCGGCCGGCCCACGGCGGCCACGAACGCGGCCGCGGCGGGCTCGGCGAGCCCGGGCAGCGCGCCGCCGGCGTTGTCGGTGACGGTGAGCGTCGCCCCCGCGGCGAGGGCCTGGGCGAAGACGCTGCGCACGTGTGCCTCGGCGGCGTCCTCGTCCCGGTCGGGGGCGTAGCGGAAGTTCACGGTGAGGGAGGCCTCGTCGGGGATCACGTTGCCGGCGACGCCACCGGTGACGCCGACCGCGTTGAGCCCTTCCCGGTAGGTGAGCCCGTCGATCTCGACCCGGCGCGGCTCGTAGGCGGCCAGGGTCGCGAGCGCACCGGCAAGACCGTGCACCGCGTTGACGCCGAGCCAGCTGCGGGCGCTGTGCGCCCGCCGGCCGGCGGTGTGCAACTCCGCCCGCAGCGTGCCCTGGCAGCCGCCCTCGATCTCGCCGTCGGTGGGCTCCAGCAGGATCGCGAGGTCGCCGTAGAGCCAGCCCCGGCGCTCGCGGGCGACCCGGCCGAGTCCGTTCTTCGCCGACTCCACCTCCTCGTTGTCGTAGAAGAGGAACGTCAGGTCGTGCGCGGGCTCCGCGCCCGGGACGCCGAACCGGCCGGCCACCCGCAGCATGACGGCGTCCCCGGCCTTCATGTCACTGGTGCCACATCCGTACAGCCGCTGTAACCCGTCGACTTCCCGCAGCTCAGAGGGCAGGTTGTCGGCGATGGGCACGGTGTCGAGATGCCCGGCGAGCACGACCCGCGAGGGCCGGTCCAGCGACGTGCGCGCCAGCACCGAGTTGCCCACCCGCTCCACCTCGAGGCCTCCCAGGCCGCGCAGTGCGGCCTCCACCGCGTCCGCCAGGTGCTCCTCGGACCCCGACACCGACGGCGCGTCCACCAGGGCCCGGGTCAGCGCGAGGACGTCGGCGGTGAGGTCCAGCGGCGGAAGGTCGGTCACGGCTGCCGAGCTTATGGGGCGCCTGCCGCACCGGCCCGTCCCGGCACGGACGGCGCTCGGTAGCGTCGTCCCCGTGACCGCCGCTCCCGTCTCCGCCGTCGCCGCCGGCCTGGCCACCGTCACCCCCAGCGGAACGGTCCTCGACACCTGGTACCCCGAGCCCCGGCTCGGCGCGCCGGCCGGTGCCACGGCCGGCACCACGCGCCTCGGCGCCCTGGAGCTGGCCGGCGAGCTCGGCCCCGACTACGGCGGGCTGGTGCGCACCGACGAGGCGCGCGGTGTGGAGATCATCGCCGTCCGCACCGTCATCCCCGACCTCGCGCAACCGGCCGTGGACACCCACGACGTATGGCTGCGCCTGCACCTGCTGTCGACCCGGCTCATCCGTCCGCACGGCGCGAACATGACCGGCGTCTTCGGCCTGCTCACCAACGTGGCCTGGACCAGCGCCGGCCCGGTCGAGGCGGCCGGGTTCAACGCCCATCGGCTGCGTGCCGCGGTCGGGCACGTGACCGTCTTCGGCGTCGACAAGTTCCCGCGGATGGTCGACTACGTCATCCCCTCGGGGGTGCGCATCGCGGACGGCGACCGCGTCCGCCTGGGCGCGCACCTCGCCGAGGGCACCACGGTGATGCACGAGGGTTTCGTGAACTTCAACGCCGGCACGCTGGGGCCCTCCATGGTCGAGGGCCGGATCAGCGCCGGCGTGGTCGTGGGGCCCGACAGCGACATCGGCGGCAGCGCCTCGATCATGGGCACGCTCTCCGGCGGCGGTGCGGAGGTCATCTCCATCGGCAGCGGCTGCCTGCTGGGGGCCAACTCGGGCATCGGCATCTCCCTCGGCGACGGCTGCGTCGTCGAGGCCGGGTGCTACGTGACCGGCGGCTCGCGGATCACGCTGCCCGACGGCTCGGTGGTCAAGGCCCGGGAGCTCTCCGGCCGCGACGGGCTGCTGTTCCGGCGCAACAGCGTCAGCGGCGCGCTCGAGGCCCTTCCCCGGACCGGCACCTGGGGCGAGCTGAACGCCGAGCTGCACGCGAACTAGGGGCCCGACGCGCGAGGGGCCGGCACGGCGGCGGCAGCGCCCCGCACCGCCGACGTGACCACGGGCACCCCGGCGTCGTCGCCGTCCCCACCTACAGTCGGTCGCGATGCCCACCGCCCGGACCCCTGCCCGTCCCACCCGGGCCATGGCTCGGGCTCGGGCCGGGGCCGGCGGCAGCACCGCCCGGCGGAGCCCGGCACGGGCAGGTCGCGCGCCTACCCGGCGCCGACCGGCCACGAGAGGTGCGCGCGGGAGCGGCAGCCGGTCGATCGCGCGCTGGTGGCCCGCCCTGCTGATCGCTGGTGCGGTGCTCATCGGCCTGGCGTGGGACACCCAGAGCACGGGGGTACCCGGTGTGCCAGGACGCTGCACCGTGGCCGGGTCGGCGCTGACGCTGACCACCGAGCAGGCGTCGTCCGCGGCGACGATCGCGGCCGTCGGGCGCGCGCGGGGGCTGCCCGACCGCGCCGTCGTCCTCGCCCTGGCGACCGCACAGCAGGAGTCGCGGCTGCGCAACCTCGACTACGGCGACCGGGACTCCCTCGGCCTCTTCCAGCAGCGCCCGTCACAGGGCTGGGGCACCGAGGCGCAGGTGCGGGACCCCGTGTACGCGGCGGGCATCTTCTACGACCGGCTGGTGGAGGTGCCCGGCTGGGACACCGGCCGGCTGACCGAGGTCGCGCAGGCGGTCCAGCGCAGCGGTTTCCCCGAGGCCTACCAGCAGTGGGAGCCGCTGGCCACGGAGCTGACGGCGGTGCTGGGGGGCCCCGACCCGTCCCGGCTCGACTGCCGCTACGAGCCGGCCACGCCGGTCCCCGCCGCCGACGTGTCCGCCGTCGCGGCGGCCGAGCTCGGGGTCGCGGCCATGCCACGCGCAGGCGGGGCAGTCTTCATCGATCCCGCCGCCGGCTGGCCCGCGGCCACCTGGGCGGTCGCGCAGGCCGGGCGGCTGCAGCTGACCGAGATCGAGTTCGCCGGGCGCCGGTGGACACCGGACGGCGGCTGGGTCGACGCCCCGGAGGCCTCGTCCGACGCCGTCGTGATCCAGCCCGGCAGCTGAGTCCCGGCGTTCCCCCGACCGGGGGAACCGGAGTCCGCGACCATCAACGACCTGGCCCCGGGTGCCGACAACACCTCCATGACGATCGGCCCGTCCTCCCCCACGCTCGCGGCCGCACCCGCCGATGACGAGGGCGCGGTCGCGGACGTGGCCGCCCTCGTGCCGTCGCGGCAGGCCCTCCTGAGCCGCCTGTCCGAGCAGCTCGCCACACCGGCCTCGACGGCCACGCTGATGGTCATCGGCCTGCTGCGCCGCGACGACGGCTGGCCCACCGCGCAGACCACGCTGGGGCAGATGACCGTCCTGCTGGCCGGGTCGCTGCGCGGCGAGGACTGGCTGGGCAAGGCCGGCCCGGGCGAGTTCGCCGTCGTGCTGGCGGGTCCGGTCACCGCGGCCGCTCAAGCTGCCGCCCGGCTCGTCGCCGCCGTCTCCACCCTGGGCGTGCCGGAGCTGACCGCCGCTGCGGGAATCGCACCCCTGACCCCCGGGCTCGAGGCGCCCGAGGTGCTCCGCCGCGCGCTGGCGAGCCTCACCGCCGCCCGCCGCGCCGGTGCCGGGACGGTCATCCTGCACCGCGAGCCCTACTGAGCCGTCGGGCAGTTCAGCCGGCCAGTCGCTGCGCGGACCGCAGCCGCCCCGCTGGACCACAGGGCCGATCGCTCGCGGTGGTGGACCCCTCGTGGCTCCAGCCTGCGGGGACGGTGATGATCCGCTGACCACGCGCACGCAGAGCGACACTGAGGGCACGGGCACGCCCCCGTTCGGGGGAACACCCTCCCCCGGCCGTGCCGGACATCCACACCGGCGCTTACCGTCCGCCCGTGACGACCACGGGGGGTCGAGTGGGCGGACAGAGGCCCGGCGTCCTCTTCGGCTCGACGGTCGCCGTCGCCTTCGCGCTCACAGTCGTCGTCCTGCTGCTGCCGTCCGGTGACGGGGCCGTCGACTCCCCCCTGCTGCGCGTCGCCCTCGAGACGGCGAACACCATCGTCGCGCTGCTGGTCGCCTTCCTCGTCTACGGCCGGTTCCGACGGAGCGGTCGAGCGCAGGAACTGCTGCTCGTGCTGGGGCTGTGTGCCGTCGCCGTGGGCAACCTCGCGCTGACGGCTCTCCCGTCGGCCTCGGTGGAGACCGCCGATCTCACCCGTTGGGCCGCTCTCCCGGTCCGTCTCCTCGGCACCCTGCTCATCGCCACAGCCGCTCTCACACCGTGGTCGGTGCGCTGGTACCGGCGCGAGGCCAGGGTGGCGGTTCTCGCTACCGGCGGCGCGCTCCTGGTGGTCGGCGCCCTCGGGGCACTGTGGTCCCGTTCCCGATTCGACGTGATGGCACCCTTTCCCGGGTCGAACGGCGTCGCTGGCTACCGCCCCGGCGACGACTGGACGGTGTTCGGCGCACAGCTGCTGGGTGCCGCGCTCTACGGCGTCGCGGCCCTGGCTCTGCTCCGCCAGGCCCGGACGCGGCACGACGAGCTGATCCGCTGGATGGCCGCCGGATTCGTCCTGGCCGCCGCCGCCCGCGTGCACTATTCGATGTTCCCCTCGCTGTACCTGGACTACGTGTACACCGGGGACGTCCTGCGCCTGGGCTTCTACGTATGCCTACTGGTCGGGGCAAGCCGGGAGATCGAGTCCTACTGGAGGTTGCAGAGCCACGCCGCCGTGCTGGCCGACCGCCGGCGGGTGGCCCGTGAGCTGCACGACGGGGTCATCCAGGAGCTGGCCTACATCCGCTCGGAGAGCCACGCGATCCCACCGGCATCGGCCGGAAGGGAAGGCATCATGCGCGCGTGCGACCGCGCACTCGACGAAGCGAGGGCCGCGGTGCAGGCGCTCGGACACGACAGCGACGAGGCGCTGGGCGCCACGCTGCGCCGTGCAGCGGAAGAGCTGGCCGCGCGATACCAGACGGACGTGGAGCTCGACCTGGACGATTCCGTGGGCGCCGATCCCGACCAGCGGCATGCTCTGATGCGGATCACCCGGGAGGCGGTGGTCAATGCGTCTCGCCACGGCAAGGCCACGGCGGTGCGTATCGGGCTGCACCAGCACGACGGTGGCCGTCGCCTGACGATCGAGGACGACGGCAAGGGCTTCGACGTCGACCAGGCCACCGCGTCCGCCGCGGGATACGGCCTGATCAGCATGCGGGACCGCGCCCGGGGCCTTCCCGGCTCGTTCCACATCCGGGCGGAACCCGGCGTGGGAAGCGTGGTGACGGTCCGGTGGTAGGGATCGCAGGCCCGATCCGCGTGGTCATCGCGGATGACCATGCCCCCATCCGCGCCCGGGTCCGGGCTGCGCTGGAGGCCGGGGGGTGTGAGGTCGCCGCGGAGGGCGCGACTGCCGACGAGGCGGTCACGCTCGCCCTGGAGCACGAACCGGACGTCGTGCTGCTGGACATCCACATGCCCGGCAACGGCATCCGCGCGGCCCAGCTGATCAGTCGCAGCCTGCCGGAGACCCCCATCGTGATGCTGACCCAATCGCGGGAGGACGAGGACCTCTTCGACTCCTTGCGAGCCGGCGCGTCCGGCTACCTCCTGAAGGACACAGATCCGGCCCTCCTGCCAGATGCTCTCCGACGCGTGCTGGCGGGTGAGGCGGCCATGCCGGCGTCATTGGTCACCCGGATCCTCGCGGAGTTCCGGAGCCCTGCCCGGCCACGGTTCCGGCGCAGGTCGGCGGCTGCGGCGAAGCTCAGCGAGCGGGAATCGGAGGTGATGGAGCTGCTGGGCCAGGGCCTGACCACCGACGATGTGGCCAAGCGGTTGTTCGTCTCTCCCACGACGGTGCGCGTCCACGTCTCGTCCGTGCTCCGCAAGCTCCGCGTGAAGGACCGCGAGAGCGCGTTCAGGCTGTTGCGAGAGGACTAGCTGTAGTGCCCACGGACCTTGTTGACGGCGTGGCGGGTTGATCAAGGAGGAGACCTCCGGACGTAGTGGGTGTGTCTAGGACTCACCACGCCGGAGGTCTCGCCTTGGAGGTTAAGCCGCAGCTGTCCGTGTACGGGCGCTGGTTGCTGGTTCAGCGGGTCATGTCGGGTCGGCCGGTCGCGCATGTCGCCGCCGAGCTGGGGGTCAGTCGCGCCACCGGTTACAAGTGGTGGCGCCGCTGGCGGGAAGAGGGAGCTGTTGGGCTCTACAGCCGCTCGAGCCGCCCGCACACCAGCCCGGCCCGGACACCCGCGGAAATCGAGCAGCAGGTGCTGGCGCTGCGCCGCGATCGGCGCCTGGGACCGGCCCGGATCGCGGGCATCGTCGGGCTACCGCCCTCGACGGTGCACCGGATCCTGACCCGGCACGCCATGCCGAAGCTGGCCTGGCTGGACCGCCCCACCGGCACCCCGGTGCGCTACGAGCGCGCCCGGCCCGGCGAGCTGGTGCACGTCGACATCAAGAAACTCGGGCGGCTCCGCGACGGCGGTGGTTGGCGGATGCACGGCCGCACGAGCGCCATCGCCCGCAGCAACAAGGCGGCCGGCTCACGCGGAGAACTGGTCGGCCACGAGTTCGTGCACTCGGCCGTCGACGACCATTCCCGGCTGGCTTACTGCGAGGTGCTCCCCGACGAGCAGGCCACCACCGCGGTCGCGTTCTTTACCCGGGCGCACGCCTTCTTCGCCGCCTACGGGATCACCGTGCAGCGGGTGCTCACCGACAACGGCGCCTGCTACCGCTCCCGGCAGTGGCGTGAGCAGCTGGCCGGCGCCGGCATCGACCACAAGCGCACCCGGCCCTACCGGCCCCAAACCAATGGCAAGGTCGAGCGGCTCAACCGCACCCTGCTCACCGAATGGGCATACGCCCGGCCCTTCGCCTCCAGCAACGAGCGCACCGCGGCCTTGCCCCAGTGGCTGCACACCTACAACCATCACCGAGCCCACACATCCCTCGGTGGACGACCTCCGATCAGCCGCGTCCCCGTCAACGACCTCCCGGGGCACTACAACTAGCACTCCGCGCTTCGCAGGCCAGCGCGATCAGCGCCGCTCCCAGGGCCTCCGCCTCCGCGGGTGAGTACTGGCTCCGGCCGATGATCACGTACGGACCGTCGACCTCCCCGGTGCCGGGATCGACGGACATGCAGGCATGCGCCACCACGTCGTCCCCGATGGGGAGCGGTGCACCGGTGTGCACCCAGTCCTCCTCCCCCAGGTGGACGCCGTGACGGGCGACGCACCAGCTGGGGCACACCCTCCCTGGATCCGCTGCGCCGTCGCCCATGCAGAACTCGTCGATCGGAGCAGACATCGGGCATCCTCCGGCTTGCCGGCACGTGGTGGCTCGGTTCGTGGTCCGCCGGCCTGGGGCCGTGGATGGGGAAGGCCCGGGCCGGTCGACCCGGGACCTGTCCCTCGGCTCCCTGCGCGGATGTCCCGCCGCCGGTCAGGCGACGCAACCGCCCAGCGCGATGGTGCCGTCGACCGACTTGATCTGGTTCTGGACGGCGCCGAGCTTGTCCTCCAGGGCGTTCACGGTCACCACCTGCGCGGCGATCGCGTCCTTGTTGGCCACCTTCTGCGCCTGCAGGCCGCGCAGCACCGCCTGCGCGTCGGTGACCTGCTTGTCCAGCGTGGTCAGCTGGCCCTGGAGGCTCTTGAGCTGCGCCTCCGTGACACTGACGTCACCGCTGAGCTCGGCGAGCTTGCCCAGGAGGGGTGCCACCTGCCCCTGCAGACCGAGGATCTCGTTCTCCTTGGCGGTGATCTGGCCGTTGAGCCCGGTCAGCGTCGTGACCAGTCCGTCCACGTCGCCGCCGAGTTTCGTGACCTCGCCCTGCTTGGCGGTCACGGCGTCGGTCGCAGCGGTCAGTGCCGCCTGGGCCGCGCGCTGGTTCGCCTGCAGCGTCGCCAGTTCCAGCTTCTTGGCCTCGACCGCGGCAGTCGCGGAGGCCAGCGTGGCCTGCGCCTTGCTGAGCACCGACTGGGCCGAGGTCAGTACGGCCTTCTGGTCGGCGATCTTCTTCTTGTACGACTCGACGCCCGACTTGAGGTTGGGCAGGTTCGCCTCCATGTCGGAGACGACCTTCTGCTGGGCGACGACCTTGGCGTTCGCGTCCGCGACGGCCTTCTGCAGCGGCGCCAGCTGGCCCTGCAGCGTGGCGATCTCGCCGTTCTTGGCGGTGACCGCTGCGTTGGCGTCCGTGACGGCCTTCTGCAGCGCCGGAAGCTGACCCTGCAGCGTGGTGATCTGGTCCTGCTTGGCGGTGACCGCGCCATTGGCATTGGCGAGGGTCGTCTGGAGCCCAGCAGCCCGCACCTGCAGCGCGCTGCTCTCCTGCTGCTTGGCCAGCAGCGACGCGTTGAGGGTGTCGACCTGACCCTGCAGCGTCTTGAGATCGTTCTGCAGGCCCGTGATCTGAGTGTTCTTTGCGGTGATCTGGCCATTGACGGTGTCGAGCTGCGCCTGGAGGACGGCCCGCTGATCCTGGAGTGGCTTCTTGTCGCTGCCCTTCGCGTCCTTGATCTGCTGGTCCAGGACGGCGATCTTCTGCTCCAGCTCGGCCTTCTCGACATTGAGCTTGCGGAGGTCGCTCTGCGCCTTGCCGAGCGCCTCCTGCTTGGCGGCGATCGCCGCCTTGGTGTCGGTGATCTGCTTGTTCAGTGCGGCGATCTCGCCGTTCACCGTGGTGATCTTCGCCGTGTTGGCGGCAACGGCGTCGGCGGCGGCCTCGGCCTGCGCCTGCAGCGGAAGCAGGTCGGCCTGCGCCTGGGTGATGTCGGCGTTCTTCGTGGCCAGCGCGCCGGCCGCGGCGTCCGCGGTGGCCTGCAGCGCGGGGAGCTCCTCCTGCGCCTGGGTGATCGCGGCGTTCTGGGCGGTGACGGCGTCCGCGGCCTCGCTCGCGTCGGCCTCCAGTCCCTCCAGCGCCAGCTTGGCCGCGTCGACCAGTGCCTGCTGGGCGTCCAGCTCCGCCTGAGCGGCCGCGCCGCCGGCCACTAGCTGATCCAGCTCGGCCTGCTCGTCCGCGACGGCCTTCGTCGCGGCGGTGACGGCCGCGGAGGCCTGCTGCTCGGCCTCGGTCAGCGCCGCCACCTCGGCCTCGCCGCCCTTGACCAGCTGCTCGGCGGCGGCCAGGTCATCAGCCGCCTGCTGGGCGGTGGCCTGCAGGTCGGCCAGGGCGGCGTTGGCGTCGTCGAGCGACTGCTGGGCCTGGGCGAGCTGGTTCGTGACGGTGTCAGCCTGGCCCTGGAGGTCGTCGGCCTCCTGCTGGGCTGCGGCGAGCTGCTCCTGCAGCGGAGCCAGCTGCGCGGTGACGTCGGCCTGCTGCGACTGGAGGTCTGCGAGGGCCTGCTCCGCGTCCGCGATCTCCCTCGTGGTGGCGGTCTGCTGCTCGGCCAGCGACGCCAGTCGGTCCTGCGCGGTCCCGATGTCCGAGTCGAGCTGAGCACCCTGTGCGTCGAGGTCGGCGATGGCCTTGTCGGCGGCCGCGATGCCGGCCGTCAGCGTGTCGGCCTGCGCCTGCAACGTCGCCCGCTCGGCCTCCAGCGCGGCGATCTGGTCCACGTTCTTCCTCGCGGCCGCGCGCAGCAGGTTCCCCTCGACCATGCCGCGGTGCGCCAGCTGGTTGACCACGCCGTTGCAGATCCCGTTCGTCGGGGCCGGCGCGGCGGTCGCGGGGCTCGTCACGGCCAGCCCGCCGAGGAAGGCGGAGACCGCCAGGCCGGTCACCACACGGCGCGGAGCGAGCCGGAAGGCGGCGAACGATGGACCGGAGGAGTGACGAGCAACAGGCATGGAAAGGAAACCCTCGCGTTCGGCCGACCCCCGTATGGGCCCGCTCCGTGATCGAGGCTATGCGCCAAAAGGTTGGGCACAAGGTGTTGACCGTTCAAAGTATTGAACGCTGCGTGAACTGACCCCCGAGTGGGTGACGACCGTCGGTAGACAGCTCGAGTGAAGCATTACGCTGGGTGATTAGCCGTGTCCGTACTGTCCTGGATCGCCCGATGATCCGAACGGGTCAGCCGGCCAGCCGGGCGGCGGCGGCGGCGATGCGCTCGTCGGTGGCCGTCAGCGCCAGCCGGACGTGCTGGGCACCGGCCGGGCCGTAGAAGCTGCCAGGTGCGGCGACGATGCCCAGGCCGGCGAGCCAGTCGATCGTGACCCAGCAGTCCTCGTCGCGGGTCGCCCACAGGTACAGCCCGGCCTCGGAGTGGTCGATGCGCAGGCCGGCACCCCGGACGGCGGCGGCGAGCACCTCCCGGCGGGTCCGGTACCGCTCCCGCTGTGCCGCCACGTGCGCGTCGTCGTCCAGCGCCGCGACCATCGCGGCCTGCACCGGGCCCGGCACCAGCAGCCCGAGGTGCCGCCGGACCTCCCACACCGGCCGGACCAGCGCGGGGTCGCCGGAGAGCAGTCCGGCCCGGTATCCGGCCGCCGTCGACTGCTTCGACAGCGAGTGCACCGCGAGCAGACCGCGGTGGTCCTCCCCCGCGATGGCGGGATGCAGCAGGGACCGCGGCTCGACGTCCCAGCCGAGGGTCACGTAGCACTCGTCGGCGACGACGGGCACGCCGTGCGCGCGGCCCCAGGCCACCCACGCGCGCAGCTGGTCGTCGGTCAGCACCCGGCCGTGCGGGTTGCCGGGCGAGTTCAGCCAGACCAGCACCACCCCGGCGGCCTCCGGCGGGGGGACGTCGGTCCGGTGGACGGTCAGCCCGGCGAGAACGGCCCCGACCTCGTAGGTCGGGTAGGCGACCTCCGGGACGACCACCGTGCCGCTGCGCAGCCCGAGCAGGGTGGGCAGCAGCGCCACCAGCTCCTTGGAGCCGACCGTCGGCACCAGGGAGGGGTCGGCGCCGAGCGGATCGGCGATCTGCACGCCCAGGCGGCGCCGCAACCAGCCAGCGGCGGCCGTGCGCAGCGCCGTCGTCCCCAGGGCGGTCGGGTACCCGGGGGCGTTGCCCCCGGCCGACAGCGCCCGGGTCAGGACGTCAGGGGTGTCGTCGACCGGCGTGCCGATCGACAGGTCCACCACCCCGCCGGGATGCCGGGCCGCCTGTGCCCGTGCCCCGGTGAGGGCGTCCCAGGGGAAGTCCGGCAGCGCGCGGACGGTCCCCGGGACCGGGGTCAGTGGTCTTCGCCCTGGGGCGGCAGGGCCGCCACCAGCGGGTGGTCCTTGCCGACCTTCCCGGTCTTCGCGGCACCGCCGGGGCTGCCCAGCTCGGAGAAGAACTCCACGTTGGCGTCGTAGTAGTCCTTCCACTTGTCCGGGACGTCGTCCTCGTAGTAGATGGCCTCCACCGGGCAGACCGGCTCGCACGCACCGCAGTCGACGCATTCGTCGGGGTGGATGTAGAGCATCCGGTCGCCCTCGTAGATGCAGTCCACCGGACACTCGTCGATGCACGCCTTGTCGAGGACGTCGACGCAGGCCTGTGTGATGACGTAGGTCACGGTGGTTCCTCCCGGGGACGCGGAGCGGCAACCCCTGGCCGGAGCCGAGGGCGATCAAGCGCACCCAGTATCACCCGCTGGCTCCGGGCCCGGCGCGACGGGTGCCCGGGGCGACACGCCACTCCCCTCGATGGGGGTGCCTGCGCGTCGCGGCTCAAGGACCGCCGCACACGGCCGATCTCCATGCTGTGGGCACAGAACGGACGCACCCTGCGACGACGCCGCGGCCTGGGCCGCCGGTGTCGCCGTTCGACGCGCAGGCAGCCCTGGAGAGCCTGCTCGCCCGGCTGCGGGCGTCCGCGGGCGCCACCCGCGTCTCGGTGTGGGTCCACGAGGCCTCGACGGAGATGATCGTCCCCTACCGGCAGTCGCTCGCGGATCTGCGCGACGCCGACCCCGCGTCCACGCCCCGGACCGCCATCACGCTCTCCCGATCCCCGTTCATGTCCGCGATCATCCGGAGCCGCCGGCCCCTCACGGCCAAGGCCGACGGCAGGCGCCTCTCGGACAAGGAGCTCGCCGGCCGCGGCGTCCGCTCCGCCCACGGCGAGCCGCTGCTCGTCGACGGCGAGGTGATCGGCGTCCTCACCGTGGAGCCTGCCGCCGCGGCCGCCCCCCACCTGCTGCGGCAGGTGGCCCCCAAGATCGCGCTCGCCCTCTCCGAGGCCTGGACCCGCCGGTCGGAGCAGCGTCGCACCGGGCAGGTGGAGGTCCTGCTCAGCCTCATCGAGTCGGCCTCCAAGGCCCAGTCGATGGACCACCTGCTCGGCGCCGCCTGCCGCCAGCTGGCCGAGCTGGGCGAGGTGGAGCGCGCCTGCATCTTCCTGCTGGAGGACGACCGCCTCGTCCCCCGGATGGCCGCCTACGCCGACGGCCGGCGGGAGCCCGGCACCTGGGAGCAGTTCCGCAACGCACCCGTCGGGCTGCAGCTCGCCGAGACGGTCCTGCGCACCGGCCGCCCGATGGCCGCGGACAGGGACTCCGGACTGCTGTCGGGCTGGTGGGTCGACTCCTTCCAGATCGCCTCCGTGCTCGCCGTGCCCATCGGCCGCAGCCCGCACCTGGCCGGCGTGCTCACGCTCGACAGCACGCACGTCCGCCCCTTCTCCGAGGACGTCCGCCGGCTGGCCGCCGCGGCCGGCGCGCACCTGGGCGGCGTGATCGAGCAGGCCCGCACCAGCGAGGCGCGGGCGGCCTCGCTGGCCACCGCGGAGGTCGTCCGCCAGATGCTGGTGGACGGCTCGCACGCGACCGGGGTGCCCGAGGCCGCGGAGGTGCTCGCCCGCGCCGTCCAGCGCCTGGCCGGCACCCATCGCAGTGCCGCCTATCTCGTCGACGACGCGGGCACCATCGGCGAGGTCCGCCACGTCGACTGGGCCGACGCCCACAAGCAGGTGATCGCCACCCGGCTGGTCGGCCGCCCAGCGGCCGACGTCCCCCTGTGGCGGGTCACCGCCGAGCAGCGCCTGCCGGTGTTCGTCGACGACACCATGACCAGCGACCTGGTCGATCCGCGCCTCGCCCAGGCCCTCGACCTGGCCTCCTACGTCAGCGTGCCGCTGTTGTCCGGCGACCGGCTGCTCGGCCTGGTGGTGACCGGCTCGGTGAGCGAGCGGCGCACCTGGTCCCCCGAGGTCCGGGAGGCCGTCCGGCAGGTGACGCTGGAGGGGGCGCTCGTGGTGGAGAACGCCGCGCTGCGCGCCGTCGAGCAGCTGCGCCTGCAGCAGCTGGCCACCGAGGCCCACCACGACCCCCTGACCGGGCTGGCCAACCGGCGCCGGTTCATCGAGGACCTCGAGGCCGCCGTCTACGGGGACGGGGCGGGCGACAGCGCCGTCCTCATGATCGACCTGGACCGCTTCAAGGAGATCAACGACAGCTTCGGGCACAGCGTCGGCGACGACCTGCTGTGCCTGGTCGGCCCGCGCCTGGAGCGGGCGCTGCAGCCGGGCGACCTCCTGGCGCGCATGGGTGGCGACGAGTTCGCCGTCCTGCTGCCCGACGCCGGCGCCGACCGGGCACGGGACGTCGCCGTCCAGCTGGGCGCCGCCCTGCGCGACGCCTTCGTCCTCGACGGCATGCCGCTGCACATCGACGCGAGCATCGGCATCGCCCTGTGCCCCGACCACGGCCGCGACCGGTCGCTGCTGCTGGCCCGGGCGGACGCCGCGATGTACGTCGCCAAGCGCAGCCGGCACGGTTTCGAGGTCTGGACGCCCGACGGGACGCCGGCCTCCCGCGACCGCCTGGAAACCCTCGAGCAGTTGCGGACCGCGCTGGACACCGACCAGCTCGACGTGCACTACCAGCCCAAGCTCGACCTCCGGACCGGCGGTGTGACCGGCGTGGAGGCGCTCGTCCGGTGGAACCACCCCGAGCGCGGGCTGCTCCACCCCGACGTGTTCCTGCCGCTCGCCGAGCAGGCCGGGCTCATGCGCCGCCTGGCCCTGCGGGTGCTCGAGCGGTCGCTGCGCGACGTGCACGCCTGGCGGGCGCGTGGGCTGGACCTGTCGGTGGCGGTCAACCTGTCGGTCTCGAACCTGCAGGACGTCGCCCTGCCGGAGCAGGTCGCGATGCTGCTGGACGCCGTCGGCGTGCCGGCGTCCGCGCTGCTCCTCGAGATCACCGAGGACGTCCTCATGGCCGACGCCGCTCGCAGCCAGCAGGTGATGTCCGCGCTGCGCCGCCTCGGCGTCCGGCTGTCCATCGACGACTACGGCACGGGTTACTCCTCGCTGTCCTACCTCCGCGCCCTGCCGGTGGACCAGCTCAAGCTCGACCGCAGCTTCGTCAGCGACCTGACGTCGGACGAGCGCGCGGCCGCCATCGTCCGCAGCACGCTGCAGCTGAGCCGGGACCTGGGCATGACCATGGTGGTCGAGGGCGTGGAGGACGCGGCCACGTTGGCGGCGCTGCGCGCGTGGGGCTGCGAGTACGCGCAGGGCTACCACATCGCACGGCCCATGCCGGCCGAGCGGTTCCTCGCCTGGCTGGCCGACCGGCCGACCGACGTTCCCCCCGGAGCCATCCCCACCCAGCGCGTTCTCCCGTCGCGGCGCGGGAGCCGCCAGCCGTCCTAGCGGGCGCCTCGGCGCGCTACGAGCGGCCGGACCTCACCGAGCGGCACCGGTGGCACTGCCGACCGGGTGCCGAACCGGCTCCTCCGGCCCGAGCGGCGGACGCCGGGGGCCGGCCAGTACCCGGCCGACGGAGAACGCCGCCGCCACGACGCCGATCATCAGGAACGCCAGGTTGACCACCCCCGTGGCACCACCACCGGTCATCACCAGGTCACCCTCGGGACGGCGGATCATCGCGCCCACGGCCACGACCAGCCAGGTCACCGCCGGGAGGACGGCGACCAGCCGGCTGCCGGAGAACCGGAGCGCCGCGGCCGGCAGGAGCAGGTTGGCGACCACGGCGGCGACCACCGACACCGGGACGAGGACGCCGCCGACCCGCAGCGGCAGCCAGAACACCTCGACGAGGGCGAGCCAGCCGGCCACCACGACGGCGCCCAGGCCCCAGCCCACCCGCTCGCCGGCCGCCCTCATCCGCCGGTGCCGGCGAAGAGGTCGTCCTCCAGGCTGTCGGGGCCTGGCCCGGCGGGGCCGCGCTCGCCCTGCACGAGCCGGTAGTACTCCACCGCCATCACCTCGAGACCCAGGTTGTTGGAGAGCGCGAAGAACGGTCCGTCCACCAGGATCTGGGTCGGGTGCGCGCGCATGGCGGCGTCCTTCCGGCCCGCGAAGGCCCGCCCGTCGACCACCGCGGCGACCTCCTCGTCGGGCACGCCGAACGGGAGGTCGTCGGCGCTCGTGGCACCCTCGAAGAACGTCGTGTCGCCGGCGGCGGCCATCGCGTCGATGCCCTGCTGCAGGACCGAGCGCGGCACGCAGGACCAGTAGACCTTCGCCGTCGTCCAGGCCTCGCCCAGGTCGGGGCGGTAGGCCGGGTCGGCCGCCGCGGCCACCGCACCCATCGCGACGCGGTGGGCCTGGATGTGGTCGGGGTGGCCGTAGCCGCCGTTCTCGTCGTAGGTGACGACGACCTGCGGACGCACCTCGCGGACGACGGCGACGGCGTGCGCGACCGCCTCGTCGAGGTCGGCGTTCCAGAAGGCCCGCGGGTGCTCGTTGGCCGGCACACCCATCATCCCGGAGTCCCGGTAGCGCCCGGCCCCGCCCAGGAAGCGGAGGTCGCTCACGCCGAGGGCCTCCATCGCCGCCCGCAGCTCCCAGATCCGGTAGCCGCCCAGCTGATCGGCCTGGCCGGCGGCCAGCTGGGCGAGCTCGGGAACGAGGATCTCGCCCTCCTCGCCGAGCGTGCAGGTGAGCAGGGTCACCTGCGCACCCTCGGCGACGTACCGCGCCATGGTGGCGCCGTTGTTGATCGTCTCGTCGTCGGGGTGGGCATGGACGAGCAGCATCCGTCGATCGGTCACGGCACGATCCTGCCGGATCGCCGGTTACCCGACGTCGACCGGTACCACCGCTCGCGCCTCGGCGAAGTGGCAGGCCGCCGGGTGCCCCTGGCCCCGGTCGACCAGTGCCGGCGACTCGACGGCACAGATGTCCTGCGCCTTCCAGCAGCGGGTGCGGAACCGGCAGCCCGAGGGCGGGTCGGCCGGGCTGGGCACGTCGCCGTGCAGCAGGATCCGGTCCTTCTGCCCTCGCAGCGCCGGCTCGTGCAAGGGCACCGAGGACAGCAGGGCCTGGGTGTAGGGGTGCGACGGCGAGCCGTAGACCTGCTCGTCGGTGCCCTCCTCGACGACACTGCCCAGGTACATCACCGCGACGCGGTCGGAGATGTGCCGGACCACCGACAGGTCGTGGGCGATGAACAGGTAGGAGAGGCCGAAGTCGTCCTGCAGGTCCTCGAGCAGGTTGACCACCTGGGCCTGCACGGAGACGTCCAGCGCCGACACCGGCTCGTCGCAGACGATGACCTCCGGCTGGAGGGCCAGCGCCCGGGCGATGCCGATGCGCTGCCGCTGACCACCGGAGAACTGGTGCGGGTAGCGGTTGACGAAGTCGGGGTTGAGTCCGACGCGGTCCATCAGCTCCTGGGTGCGCTGCAGCCGGCCCTTGCGCGGCGCGATGTCGGCGTGCACCGACCAGCCTTCGGCGACGATGTCCCCGACGGTCATCCGGGGGTTCAGCGAGGCGTAGGGGTCCTGGAAGATGATCTGGACCTCGCGGCGGTACTGCTTGAGCGCGCGGCCGCCCATCTTCGCGACGTCCCGGCCCTTGTAGAGGATCGAGCCGTCGGTCGGCTTCTCCAGCGCGACGAGCAGCTTGGAGACGGTGGACTTGCCGCAGCCGGACTCGCCGACCAGGCCGAGGGTCTCGCCGCGGCGCAGGGTCAGGTCGACGCCGTCCACGGCCCGGACGTGCCCGATGGTCCGCTTGAAGACGATCCCCTGGGTCAGCGGGAAGTGCTTCTTCAGACCCCTGATCTCCAGGAGCGGCTCCCCCTGCGGGGGGGCCGGGGGGAGTGCGGACTCGACGTCGGCGGTCTGGGAGCTCGCGGTCGCACCGGTGGGATCAGACACCGAGGACCTCCTCGCTGTAGTGGCACGCTGCCTCGCGACCGGGGACGACGAGGCGCAACGGGGGGCGGTCGCCGGCGCAGTCGCGACCGGGGAGCGCCTCCGCGCCGAGACGGCGGCGGGGGCAGCGTGGGTGGAAGGGGCAGCCGGACGGGATCCTGGACAGGTTCGGTGGCTGGCCGGTGATCGGCTGGAGCCGGCCACCCTTGGCCTCGACCTGCGGCACCGAGTTCAACAGGCCCTCGGTGTAGGGATGGCCCGGCTTGGTGAAGACCTCGTCAACGGTACCCCGTTCGACGATCCGCCCGGCGTACATGACGGCCACGTTGTCGGCGACCTCGTTGACCACCCCGAGGTCGTGGGTGATGAGCACCAGGCCCATCCCCGTCTCCCGCTGCAGGTCCTTGAGCAGGTCCATCACCTGAGCCTGCACGGTGACGTCGAGTGCGGTGGTCGGCTCGTCGGCGATCAGGATCCTCGGGTCCAGCGCGATGGCCATGGCGATCATCACCCGCTGCCGCATGCCACCGGAGAACTGGTGCGGGTAGTCGTTCACCCGCTGGGCCGCGGCCGGGATGCGGACGCGGTCCATGAGCTCGACGGCGCGCTGCTTGGCATCCTTCTTGGAGAGGCCGCCGTGCGCGCGGAACATCTCACCGATCTGGTATCCCACGCTGTAGACGGGGTTCAGCGAGGACAGCGCGTCCTGGAAGATCATGGAGATGCCCGGCCCGCGGATCTTGCGCTGCTCCTCCGCGGGAAGGGTCAGCAGGTTCCGGCCCTCGAACCAGATCTCGCCGTTCGGAATGCGGGCCGGAGGCATGTCGAGGATGCCCATGATCGCCTGGGCGGACACCGACTTGCCCGACCCGGACTCCCCGAGGATGGCCAGGGTCTCCCCCGCCGAGACGGTGTAGCTGATGCCGTTGACGGCGTTCACGAGGTTCTCGCGGGTGCGGAACTCCACGAACAGGTCCTCGACCGAGAGGATCGGCGACGATCCGTCGCCACTCCGGACGGAGGACGCGGAGCTGGGCAGGGTGGTCATGAGCGCTGCCTCGGGTCGAGGGCGTCGCGCAGCGCGTCGCCCATCATGATGAAGGCCATCACCGTCAGGGTGAGGATCACGCTGGGGAAGAGCACCAGGTGCGGCGCGGTGCGCAGCAGCTGCTGGCCCTGAGCGATCTGCAGCCCCCAGGAGATGGACGGCGCCTGCAGACCGACGCCGAGAAAGGTCAGCGTGGCCTCGGCCGCGATGAGCACCCCGATGGTGATCGTCGCGTAGACGAGCACCGGTGCGACCGCGTTCGGCAGGATGTGCCGCACCAGGATGCGGTAGTCCGACGCACCCATGGCACGGGCGGCGGCCACGTAGTCCGAGCTCTTGACCGCGATCACCTGCGACCGCACCAGCCGCATGGCTGTCATCCAGCCGAAGGCGGCCAAGGCGATGGCCACCGCTCCAGGCCCGCGCTCACTGATGATCGGCAAGCCGGTGGACGGTCCGACCCGCAGGAGGACCAGCGCACCGAGGATGAGCGGAAGCGCGTAGAAGATGTCGGTCAGCCGCGCCAGGATGCTGTCGGTGAGGCGCCCGTAGTAACCGGCGATCGCGCCCACGACCACGCCCATCAGCAGCACGCCCAGGACGCCCAGCACGCCGATGAGCAGCGAGTTGCGTGCCCCGTAGACGACGTTGGACAGGTAGTCGCAGCCCTGCTGGTCGAAGCCGAGCCAGTGGTCGGCCGACGGCGTGGCCCGGGAGTTGCTCAGGTCGCACGCCCGCGGATCTGCCCCCCGGGCGAAGATCGACGGGAAGAGCGCCATCGCCAGGAACAGCACGCCCAGGACCGCGCCGATCCAGAAGATGGCGCTGCGCCGCAACTGCACCCACGCGTCGCTCCACAGGCTGTTCTGGCGGGAGTCGGTGACGTCCACCGAGGGGGCGCCCAGGCCCGTCGTCGTTCCCGCACGGACCTCGTCGGAACGGAGATCCTGCTGCTGTGAATCAGTCATAGCGGATCCTCGGGTCGAGGACGGCGTACAGGACGTCGACCACCAGGTTGAAGAAGATGAAGAACAGGACCATCAGGGTCACGATGCCGACGACGACGGCACCCTCCTGGGCGCGGACGGAGTCGAACACCGACCGGCCGATGCCCGGCAGGTTGAAGATGGTCTCGGTCACGATCGCGCCGCCCATGAGGGTACCGATGTCGGCACCGATGAACGTGACCACCGGGATCAGGCTGTTGCGCAGCGTGTGCCGGACGATCACGGTCTTGTTCGGGAGCCCCTTCGCCCGCGCCGTGCGCACATAGTCCGCCCGCATGTTCTCCGCGATGCTCGTGCGGGTCAGCCGGGCGACGTAGGCGAGCGACCCGGAAGCCAGCACCAGGCCCGGCAGCAGATAGCTGTACAGACCCTCCGTCGTGCCGGCGATCGGGAACAGGCCCAGCTGGAGACCGAAGACGTACTGCGAGATGAAGGCCAGCACCAGGATGGGGATCGACACGATCACGGTGGTGCTGACCAGCACCACGTTGTCGAAGAAGCCGTTCCGGCGGATTCCGGCGAGCACTCCGGCGATGACCCCGATGAGGATCTCGAAGGCGATGGCGACGGCGGCGAGCTTCGCCGTCACGGGCAGGCGGAGCAGGATCGTGTCCAGGACCGGCCGGCCGCGGAAGTCGGTGCCGAAGTCGCCCTGGAAGAGGTCACCCACGTACTTGACGTACTGCAGCCAGAGCGGGTCGTCGAGGTTGAAGTCCTCACGCAGTTGCGCCATGACGGCTGCGGAGAGCGGCCGGTCGCCGGCGAGCGCCCGGATGGGGTCGCCGGGCAGCGCGTACACCATGGCGAAGATCAGGAAGGAGGCCCCCAGCAGGACCGGAACGGTGAGCAGCAGGCGGCGGGCGATATAGCGGCCCAAGGATCCCTCCTCGGTCAGGACACAGGACACCCGCATCTGGGGCGGGCGATGCGTCGTCCATCATGCGGGACGGTCCGAGCGGCGAACCGCCGGGGACACCTGCCCGGTCGGGCAGGCACCCCCGGCGGTCGCCGTGCGGTGTGCGGGTGGCGTCAGCTGTTGACGGTGACCGCCGCGGTGCGGATGTGACCGAAGACGTCGATCACGACATTGCTGACGTTCTCGCCGTGAGCGGCCTGCTCGAGCTCGTAGAACATCGGGATGACCGGCATGTCCTCGAGGAGGAGATCCTCGGCCTGGTTGTAGAACTCGATGGCCTCCTCGTTGCTGCCCGCCGAGTTGCCCTCCGTGATGAGGGAGTCGAACTCGGGGTTCGAGTAGAACGTCGTGTTCGAACCCACCGGCGCCAGCGCCGAGGTGGAGTACAGCGGCTCGAGGTAGTTCTGCGGGCTGGGGTAGTCCATGCTCCAGCCGAGACGGAACGGGCCGGTCATGCCCTTCTCGTCCTGCAGCGGCAGGTACTCGGCGAAGTCCAGCTCCCCCCGCAGCACGTACTCGACGCCCACGTTCTCACGCAGCTGGTTGCCGACGGCCTGGATGTAGGCGTCGTGACCGGCGCCGGCGTTGAACCACAGCTCGATCGGCTGGCTGCGGTCGAACCCTGCCTCGTCCAGCAGCTCGTTGGCGCGCTCGGGGTCCAGGGTGCAGTACTCGCAGGCACCCTCGCGGTAGCCCTCGACCACCGGAGCGACGACCGAGTCGGCGGGCGTACGCCCGCCGTTGAAGATCGCCTCGGCGATCTCCTCGCGGTCGATGGCCATGGACAGCCCCTGGCGCACCCGCGGGTCGGCGTAGCGCGCCTGGTAGAGCGGGAGGCCGAGGTACTGGAACCCGGAGGACGGCGCCTCGAGGAAGCGGTCACCGAACTCGTCCTGCACGGACGTCAGAGCGTCCGGGGGCACGTCGGAGAGCACGTCGAGGTTGCCGCCCTGGACGTCGGTGTAGGCCGTCGCCTGGTCGGCGTAGACCCGGAACTCCACCGAGTCGGCCTGAGCCGGCTCCTCGCCCGCGTACTCCTCGAACCGGGTGAGGGTGAAGCCCGTGCCCGGCACGAACTCCTCCTCCGCCTGGAAGGGACCGTTCCCGACGGGAGTCGTGCCGGCCGCCTCCGGGTCCTCGAAGAAGGACTCCGGGAGCGGGAAGAACGCGCTGTAGCCGACGGTCACCGGGAACTGCGCGAAGGGGGTGGCGAGAGTGACGGTGAACTCGGTGTCGTCGACGACCTCGAGCCCGCTCATCTCCTCAGCCGCCGGCGGGGTGATGAGGGTGCCGGCGTCGTCGGTCTCGCCCTGCAGCTCGTCGTAGCCCTCGATGTTGGAGAAGAAGTACGACCCGCCCTGCGCGTTCGTGCTGAGCGCCGTGTAGTTCCAGGCGTCGACGAAGGACTGCGCGGTCACCGGCGTGCCGTCGTGGAAGGTCCAGCCGTCCTTCAGCGTGACGGTCCACGTCGTGTTGTCCTCGGACTCGATCGTCTCGGCCACGCCGGTGTACTCGACCGCGCCGTCCGCCGCGTACTGGACCAGTCCGGTCCACAGCGCCTCGAGGACCTGGGCGCCCTCGCTCTCGGTGGTGTTGCCGGGCACGAGCGGGTTCTCGGGCTCGCCGATGTAGAGGCTGTACGTGCCCCCGGCGGCCTCCGTTCCGCCCTCTTCGCCGCCCTCGTCCTCACTTCCGCCACAGGCTGTCATCAGCAGCGCGGCGGCGACGGCCGTCGCCACGAGCGAACTACTCCGCTTGCTCAACTTCACGTGCAAGGCCTCCCTCGTCCCGCATCTGCGGGGGGAACGGACAGGTCGATCCACGCCGCAACGGGCGGCCGGACGACTGATTGGTCACGAGCGATACGCACCCGGGAGGTAGACCTCCCCAGTACGACGGATGGACCCTAGGCACGCCCCGGAGAGGGTGTCCACGTACGTCATCGAGTTGTGACCTGGGCTCACGATCTGCGCCACAACCGCAACATCGTCACCGTCACCGGCCCCGGCACGACACGGCACGGCCCGGCACGACTCTGCACCGGTTCGCCCTCCCCGCCGGACGCCTTGCAGCGCGCTGACCTGCACAGGTTCGGTTCTCGCCCCACCGGGTAAGGGGTAGTGAGGATCGATCGACAGCAGAGGAGTGCACACGATGAGCGGCACGGACAAGCTGACCAACAAGATCGAAGAGATGTCGGGCAAGGGGAAGCAGACGGTCGGGGACGCGACCGACAACCGCGACCTCCAGGCCGAGGGCAAGAAGGAAGAGTCGAAGAGCAACCTGAAGCAGGGCGTGGAGCACGTCAAGGACGCCTTCAAGTAACCAGCGCTCCCAGCACCACGCCACGACGGGCGCCACGCTCCCCGGAGCGCGGCGTCCGTCGTCGTGCGTCCGGGGGTCAGCCCGCGCGCAGCAGCACGCGCACCGCAGGCAGCAGGGGACGGTCAGCCGGGATCCAGTCCAGGCCCTCCAGCTCGTCGGCCCGCACCCACCGCAGCTGCGCGTGCTCGTGGGCCACGGGCTGCCCGCCGTCCAGCGTGGCCCACCAGACCCGGAGCGTCGAGCTGCCGGGCGCGCCGCCGCCGACCACGCCGTCGAGCAGGACCTCACCCACGAACGACCGGGGCACGATCGTGACGCCGAGCTCCTCGGCGCACTCCCGGACCAGCGCCGCGAGGTCGGACTCCCCCGGCTCGACCTTGCCGCCGGGGAACTCCCACATCCCGTCGAAGGGTCCCCCGGACCGCTGCGCGACGAGGACCCGGCCGTCGTCGACGATCGCCGCGCCCACGACCTGCACCACGTCCAGCGCGCGGCGCTCGGCTGCCGCGGCATAGGCGTCCAGGTGCGCCCGCATCGCCCGCAGGACGCGCCGGCGGAGCACCACCCGGTCGTGCAGTTCGCCCAGCAGCCCCGGGACGCCGGTCTCCCAGTCGACCTGCTCGTCGACACGCGTGCCCGCGCCAGTGGCCGAGAACCGGCGGGAATGGGTCAGCCACCGCCATCCCGAGCCCGGGCCCACGGCGTGGACGTGGCGGTACGGCCGGACCGACACGATCTCCTCCAGCGGGGTCCCCCACGGCCGCCCGAGCGTCCGCGCCACGTCGAAAGCGACGGTCAGGGGAGCCTCCACCACGGTGGTGAGACGCAGCCGGAACACGGGGCCAGCCTCGCAGAGCAGGCAGGATGGGCCTTCCAGGACCCGGCAGGAGGAGCACCGTGCGCATCACCGCCCGCGTGGACTACGCCGTCCGCGCCGCTCTGGAGCTGGCCGCCGTCGCTCCGGACGCCCTGACGGCCGACCGCATCGCGACCTCCCAGGGAATCCCCGCGCGATTCCTGCAGACGATCCTCAGCGACCTCCAGCACGCGCGCCTGGTCATCAGCCAGCGGGGACGCGAGGGCGGCTACCGGCTGGCCCATCCCCCGGCGGAGATCTCCATCGCCCGCGTGATGCGGGTCGAGCAGGGCTTCCTCGCCGAGGTGCACGGCAAGCGGCCGGAGGACGTCGTCTACCCCGGCTCCGCCGAGACGCTGGCGTCGGTCTGGGTGGCCGCGCGCGCGGGCTACCGCCGGGTGCTCGAGGAGGTGACGCTGGCTGACGTCGTGACCGGCAAGCTCCCCGGCCCCGTTGCTGAGCTGGTCGCCCTCGAGGACGCCTGGCGCTCGTTCGGCGACTCGCCCGGGCGCTGACGCGGGAACGGCGGGCCCGTCGCCGGGCTCCCACCCCCGATCGGTCGGGATATGGGAGCATCTGGGGCATGACCGACCGCGGCAGCCTGCTCGTCGCGCGTCTGCACATCGACCTGGCGCTCGTCTCCAGCGCCGCCTGTCGCCCTCCGCGCTGAGCCCGGTCCCCCGCGCAGCCTCCGCTGCGCCCCCGATCTGCAGCGCCCCTCCTCCGAACGGCCGTCGGCCGGGGAGTCGGTGAGCGCAGGAAGTAGTCAGCCATGACCAACCCTCCCCGCACGAGCACCCGCCCCCAGCGTGGCCAGGGTCAGTGGGCGCTCGGCTACCGGGAGCCGCTCAACCCGAACGAGCGGATGAAGAAGGACTCCGACGGGCTCGAGGTCCGGCAGCGGATCGTCGACATCTACGCGAAGGCCGGCTTCGACGCCATCGACCCGGGTGACCTGCGCGGTCGCATGCGGTGGATGGGCCTCTACACCCAGCGCGCCCCGGGCATCCCCGGCGGCAAGACCGCCGTCCTCGAGCCGGAGGAGCTCGAGGACTCGTACTTCATGATGCGCGTGCGTATCGACAGCGGGCAGCTGACCAGCGACGCGCTGCGCGTCGTCGGCGGCATCAGCACGGAGTTCGGCCGGGACGTCGCCGACGTCACCGACCGGCAGAACGTGCAGTACCACTGGATCCGCATCGAGGACGTGCCCGAGATCTGGCGGCGGCTGGAGTCGGTGGGCCTGAGCACCATGGA
>CADCTN010000001.1:57156-89143 GCA_902805535.1 uncultured Blastococcus sp.
GGTGATGCTCGGCTGCCCGCTGGCCGGCGTCCTCGAGGACGAGGTCCTCGACGCGACCGGCGTCATCGCCGCCACGGTCGAGAAGTACGTGGGCAGCCCCGAGTTCAGCAACCTGCCGCGCAAGTGGAAGACGTCGATGTCCGGCTGCGTCGATCACTGCACCGAGCCCGAGATCGACGACGTCTCCTTCGTCGGCGTCGTGAACGAGGCGGGCGAGGCCGGTTACGACCTGATGGTCGGCGGCGGGCTGTCGACCAACCCGATGTTCGCCCAGCGGGTCGGCGTCTTCGTCCGGCCCGACCAGGTGACCGACGTCTGGGCGGCGTGCACCGGCGTCTTCCGCGACTACGGCTACCGGCGGCAGCGCACCCGCGCCCGGATCAAGTTCCTCATGGCCGACTGGGGCCCGGAGAAGTTCCGCCAGGTGCTGCAGGACGAGTACCTGCACGAGGCGCTGCCCGACGGCCCGGCGCCCCCGCCGGCCAAGCACGACCAGCGCGACCACGTCGGCGTCGCCAGGCAGAAGGACGGCGCCAACGCCGTCGGCTTCGCGCTGCGCACCGGCCGGATCAGCGGCTCGCTGCTCACCACGATCGCCGACCTGGCCGACGAGTACGGGCAGGGCCGCATCCGGACGACGACGCAGCAGAAGCTGGTCATCCTCGACGTGCCGGACGAGAAGGTCGAGGCCCTGGTCGCCGCCCTGGCCGAGCACGACCTGCAGGTCCGGCCCAGCGCCTTCCGGCGCGGAACCATGGCCTGCACCGGCCTGGAGTTCTGCAAGCTGGCCATCGTCGAGACCAAGCAGCACGCGCAGGACCTGTACGCGGAGCTGGAGAAGCGGCTGCCGGACTTCGACGTGCCGATCGGCATCAACGTCAACGGCTGCCCGAACAGCTGCGCCCGGTTCCAGACCGCCGACATCGGCTTCAAGGGCTCGATGGTCCGCGACGCCAACGGCGAGATGGTCGAGGGCTTCCAGGTGCACCTGGGCGGGCACCTGGGCGTCGAGGCCGCCTTCGGCCGCAAGTTCCGCGGCCACAAGGTGACCAAGGCCGAGACCGCCGACTACTGCGAGCGGGTGCTGCGCGGTTTCCTCCAGCACCGGACGGCCGACGAGTCGTTCGCGGCCTACGTCTCCCGGGCCGACGAGGACTGGTTGCTGTGACCGAGGAGTCGGGCACGGGAAGGGCCCGGCAGCTGCCGGTGTTCCACTGCCCGTACTGCGGCGACGAGGAGCTCACCCCGCACGGGGAGAGCTCCGACGCCTGGCGCTGCGGCGCCTGCCTGCGGGCCTTCTCGGTCCGCCTCATCGCGACAGGAGTGACCGAGTGACGATCGCCGTCCGGCCCACGCCGGAGCTCGCCGCCGCGGCCGACGCGCGCTTCGAGGGCATCGCCGACCCGGTGGAGCAGGCGCTCGCCGTCCTCCGCTGGGCGGGCGACACCTTCGGCGCGGAGTTCGCCGTCACGTCGTCCATGGCCGACGGGTTGCTCGCTCACCTCGCGAGCCGGGCGATCCCCGGGGTCGACGTCGTCTTCCTCGACACCGGCTACCACTTCGCCGAGACCATCGGCACCCGCGACTGGATCACCTCGGTCCTGCCGATCACCCTGGTGAACGTCACGCCGCCGCAGACCGTCGCCGAGCAGGACCTCTCCTTCGGCCCGAAGCTGCACGACCGCGACCCGGACCTGTGCTGCTCGATGCGCAAGGTGAAGCCGCTGGCGCAGGCCCTGACCGGCTACCTCGCCTGGGGCTCGGGGGTCCGCCGGGACGAGTCGCCCACGCGCACCGGCACCAGGCTCGTGGACTGGGACGCCAGGCGCGGCATGGTCAAGGTCAACCCGATGGCGGCGTGGACCGAGGACGTCGTCGACACCTACATCGCCGAGCACGGGATCCCGGTCAACCCGCTGTCCGAGCTCGGCTACGGCTCGATCGGGTGCGAGCCGTGCACCCGTCCCGTCGCTCCCGGCGAGGACCGGCGGGCCGGCCGCTGGGCGGGCAAGGACAAGATCGAGTGCGGGCTGCACACGTAGGCCCCTCGGCGGCAGACTGAGCACCGTGCCCCGACCGCCCCGCCTCTCCCCCGACGAGATCGCCGCGGCGCTGCGCGGCCTGCCGCGCTGGTCCGGGGACGGCGACGGCCTCCGGCGCGCCGTGGAGCTGCCGGGCTTCCGGGACGCCGTCGCCGCGATCGTGGCGATCGCCGACGTCGCCGAGGAGCTGGACCACCACCCCGACATCGACCTGCGCTGGCGCACCCTGCACCTGAGCCTGGTGAGCCACTCGGCCGGTGGGGTGACCGAGCTCGACCTCGAGCTGGCCCGGCGGATCGACGCGCTGCTGCCCGGCTGAGCACTACAGCCGCTGTAACCAGCCTGGTCGGACGGCAGCGGGCATCCCGCCCGGCCGGTGCCGGGACCGCTGAACGGGCGGCCCCGACACCGTCCTGAGCTCAGCTGCCGACGCGACCGCCGTCGTGCCGGAAGGCCACCGCGACGCTCGGCCGCGGGAACGGCCGCTGCGGCAGACGGTCGGGCCACGTGCTCGACGGGCTCTCCCGGGTCGAGCCGGTGGTCTCACCAGGGTGCTGCACCGAGACGAACACCGACCGGCCGTCGCCCGGGATCATGGGACCGCTGCACTCGGCACCGATGGGGACGGTCAGGAACGCCTTGAGATGACCGCGCTCGGGTCCGCCGGTCGGGACGGCGAACAGCCCGTCGTTGGTGCCTCCGACGGTGCCCGCCTCCTGGTTGCGGCTCGACAGCACCGTGCCGTCGGTGGAGATCCACAGGTTCCCGGCGGGGTCGAACTCGAGGTTGTCCGGGCAGGAGAGAGCGCTCACCTGCTCCTTGTCGTACCCGGCGAAATAGGTCTCGGGCCGCTCCGGGTCGCCGCAGACGATGAAGATCCGCCAGCTGAAGGTCTCACCGGCTGCTGAGCCCGTCTCCTCCCACTCGATGACGTGCCCGTTGCGGTTGCCCGGCTGCTCCCCGTAGCTCGCCTCGGTCCCCGCCTCCGCGTCCGCCGGCTCGAAGGCCCAGGAACGGGTGAGCGGGTTGGCCTCGTCAGCGCCCGGCCGGCCCTCCAGGCCCGTCCGGCGGGAGTTGTTGGTCAGGGCCGCGTACACCCGCCCGTTGACCGGGTTGACCTGGATGTCCTCGGGCCGGTCCATCTTGGTGGGGACCTTGTTCGCGTCCACCACGATCTCTGCGCCCGCCGCATCCAGCACCGGGTCACCCGCGGGGTCCAACTGCTTGCCCAGCCGGTCGGCGGCCAGCCGGGTGAACGTCAGCACCCAGGCGACCTCCTTGCCGGGGATCTGCGACGTGCCGTCCTTGATCAAGGGAATCCAGTGGCCGACGCCGTCGAACTCGCCGTCGCTGGGCAGCGTGCCGCTGCCGTCGATCTCGCTCGCCGGTGAGTCCCCGGTGAAGCGGGCGACGTAGAGATCGCCCTCCTCCAGGAGGGTCATGTTGTGCCGGCGCTGCGCGCGCCCGTGGCCCTTCTGGTAGCGCTTCTTCGACACGAACTTGTAGATGTAGTCGAAGCGCTCGTCGTCGCCGGAGTACGCGACGACCCGGCCGTCCTCGGCGATCTGGATGTTGGCGCCCTCGTGCTTGAAACGCCCCAGGGCGGTGTGCTTCTTCGGCGTCGACGTCGGGTCGTACGGGTCGAGCTCGACGACCCAGCCGAAGCGGTTGATCTCGTTGGGCTCCCTGCTGAGGTCGAACCGTGGGTCCACGGTCTCCCACCGGCGGGTCGGTGCGTCCTCCGGGCTGACGCCGTAGCGGCCCAGGGCGGCCACCTGCACGGGGTCGGTGATCGCCGTCGACGTCCCGAAGTACTGGTTGAAGTTCTCCTCGCCGTGCAGCGTCGTGCCCCACGGGGTGATGCCGCCGGCACAGTCGTTCAGCGTGCCCAGGACGGTGCGCCCGTCCGGATCCGCGGTCGTCCTCAGGTACTCGGAGCCCGCCGCCGGCCCGGTCAGCTGGAACTCCGTCGCGGTGGTGATCCGCCGGTTGCGCCCGCGCTCCGCGCTCGCCGCCCACTGGCCCGACGTCTTGACCCGGCAGATCTGGACCACCGAGATGCCGTGCGCCATCATCGCGATTCGCTTCTGCTCGTCGGAGATGTTCCCGGCGCCCTCCTCGTCGGCCACGCCCGCGAACATCAGCTGCTCGTCGGTGTACTCGTGGTTGACCACCAGCAGGGCGTTCCGGTCGTCCAGGGGCAGCCAGCCGATGAAGTCGCAGTTGTAGCCGAACTGCTTGGCCTGCGCGTCGGCGGTCTGGGCGTCGATGTCGAACGGGGGCGCGCCCTCCTCCACCGGGTCCCCCCAGCGCAGCACGACCGAGTACGCGTAGCCCTGGGGGACGATGAGCTCGTCCACCAGGCTCTGGCCGACCGGCTGGAACGTCAGCGCGCCGTCGGAACCGCCACCCTGCCGCCCCCGGTCCGTGGCCGCGGCGGGCAGCGCCGGTCCGGCGGCGACGACCAGTGCGCTGACCCCGGCCGCCTTCAGCATGCTGCGCCGGCTGAACGCCGTCTGGACGACGTCGGCGAAGGTGGGGTTGTCCGTCGGGTTGGGAATGGCGCTGTCGCAGGCGTTTCCGCACTTGTAGAAGCACGTCGTGTGGCTGCGACTGCCGTGGCGAACGGAGTTCAGCAGGGGGAGAAACATGCGACGGGAAGGCACGAGATCCGTCATGGAAGTCCCTTGATCGGGCGAACGGGGCCCCCGCACGCTAGGCAGCGTGACGGCATGATCAGGTGACCGGGAGGTGAAACACAGGTGACCGGTGTGCTTCCTGTGACGCGAGGTGTCAGCCCTCGACGTGTCAGCCCTCGACGGGCAGGACCAGCAGGCGGAGCAACCGGTCGGCGTCGGCGTCGGGGTCCTCGGTCAGGCCGGTGTGCACCGGTCCCGGCTGGATCACCGTGCTGCGCGGGGCGGTCAGCCAGCGGAACCGCGAGCCCAGGGCCTCCCGACCCGCGGCCCCCGCGCCGGGCGCGGCCCTGCACACGTCCGCGGCCGCCTGGAGGGCCCGCTCGATGGCCCCGGCGTCGGCCGTCGGGTCGAGGGCATGCAGGCGGTCGACGTCGAGGTGCACGCGCGACCCCAGGTAGTCCCGCTGCCGGCAGTAGACGAGCACACCGGCGTTGAGCGCCTCGCCCCGCTCGACTCGCGGGACGACGCGCAGCACCGCGTACTCGAAGGTGTCCCTCATCGCTGGGTGACCCCCTCGGGCGGGGGCGGACCCAGCCAGGACGGCCGGTTCTCCCCGCGCGGCGCGGGGCGGCGGCCTCCCCCACCCGTCTCGGCGGCGGCGACCAGCCCCGGCAGCCAGGCCTCGCGGGCGGCGAGGCGGGCCAGCAGGTGGTCGACGTAGCGGGCCCGGACGATGTCGGGCTCCGTCAGCCAGTCGTCGGGCACCTGCGCCAGGACGCCCTCCAGCAGGGACCGGGTGACCCGGCCGGCCAGCGCGGCGTCGGCCGCCGGGACCTGGGGCTCGCACTCGATAAGCGCGTGGGAGGAGGCGTCGTAGGCGCGGGTGACCGCCGCCTCGGCGCCGGGCCAGTGGTGGTGGAAGGTCAGCGCTGCCCCGTGGTCGATCAGCTGAAGGCGCCCGTGCCAGAAGAGCATGTTCGGGTTGCGCCACGACCGGTCGACGTTGCCGACGAGCGCGTCGAACCAGAGGACCCGGCCGGCGAGCTCGGGGTCCACGCCGTCGGCACCGGCCTCGAAGTCCAGTGCACCGGGCAGGTAGTCCAGGCCGAGGTTGCGCCCGGCCGAGCGCTGCAGCAGCTCCTGCACCTCGTGGTCGGGCTCGCCCACCGCGAGCTCGGGGACGACGTCGACGGTCACCAGCGCGGGTACGGGCAGGCCGAGGCCGCGGGCGAGCTCGCCGCAGACCACCTCGGCGACGAGCACGTTCACGCCCTGCCCGGCCGCCCGCCACTTCACGACGTAGGTACCGAGGTCGTCGGCCTCCATGAGCCCCGGCAGCGAGCCGCCCTCGCGCAGCGGGGTGACGTAGCGGGTGGCGGTGACGGCGGGCAGCACAATGCCGACAACCTAGCCCGGGAGCGGCACCCCACCGGTGACCGAGTGACCCGAGACGGTGCGGTCGTCGAGGACGATCACGCCGGCCGGCCTGCCACCGGCGGGTCAGACGGTGCGGAACACCGCCATCATCGCCATGTCCTCGTGCTCGAGGTTGTGGCAGTGGAAGACGAACTGCCCGCGGTGCTCGCTGAACCGCACCGCGACGTCCACCACCTCCCCGGGCCGGACGTCCACGGTGTCCTTCCAGCCGCCGTCGTAGCCGCCGGGCCCGCCGCTCCCCCGCCGGAGCACCTGGAAGCTGTCCAGGTGCACGTGCACCGGGTGGTGCACGTCGGTGCGGAAGCGCCAGGTCTCGGTCTGGCCCAGTGGGACGTCGGCCAGCGAGCGGGCCGGGTCGAACCCCGTTCCGTTGATCGTCCACCCGGCATGGCCGTGCACGTCGCCGCGGGCGAAGAGGAACTCACGGCGGACCGTGCCCGGCACCAGCTGCTCCACCTCGGCGAGCCGGTCGGGGACGGCGCTGTCGTCGGCGGCGCGGCGGGCGACCAGGAAGCGGAGGACGTCGCGGGTGCCGCCGTCGCCCAGCGTGTTGACCATGGTCACCGCGGTGCCGACCGGAACGGCGGAGAAGTCGACGACGACGTCGAAGCGCTCGGCGGGCGCCAGCGTGAGCGCGTCGTGCACCACGGGCCGGGCCAGCAGGCCGCCGTCGGACCCGATCTGGGTCATCGGCAGGTCCGCGCCGCCGGGCACCTGGAGCACCAGCCGGAAGCGGCGGGCGTTGGCGCCGTTGAGGATGCGGAGGCGGTACCGGGCGGCGTCCACCTCGTGCACCGGCCACGGCGCGCCGTTGACCAGGACGACGTCACCGAGGACGCCCTCCATCCACTCCTCGGCCACTCCCGGCCGGTTCCGCAGCTCCGGGTCCAGCGCGGGATAGGCCAGCTGCCCCTCGGCGTCGAAGGCGCGGTCGGCGATCAGCAGCGTCAGCTCGCGGTCACCGTGCGGCAGCGGCAGCGCGTCCTCGGCGTCGTCACGGACCAGGTGGAAGCCGGCCAGGCCGCGGTAGACCGCCGGGCCGGTGAAGTCCATGCGGTGGTCGTGGTACCAGAGCGTGGCGGCCCGCTGGTCGGAGGGATAGCGGTACTCCCGGACGCCGGCGGCGTGCTGCCCGGTCATGCCGGCGTGGCCGGTCCAGTCGGAGGTGTCGCCGGCGGGCAGGACGAGGTCCAGCGGCCACCCGTCGTGCTCGGCCGGGGTGTGGCCGCCGTGCAGGTGGACCACCGTCGGCACCGGCAGCTCGTTGCGGTGGCGCACGACCACCGGCCGGCCTCGCCGGGCCTCGATGGTCGGGCCGGGGAAGATCCCGTCGTAGCCCCACACCGTCGTCCGGCTGCCGGGCAGGATCTCCACGTCGGCGGCTCGCTGGGTCAGCGCGTAGACGTCGGTGCCCCCGTCGGTGCTCACCGGCCGGGCGACCGGCGGGATCGGCAGCGGCACCTGGAAGCGGCGTGGCAGGGGCCCCCGGGTGGCCAGCCGCTCACCGGTCTGGCCGCTCGGCCCGTCGAGGCCGGCGAGCCCGCAACCCGCCATACCGGCCAGCGCCGCCGCCCCACCCGCCGCACCCAGGAACCGCCGTCGGGACAGCCCCGCACCCCTCACCGGGGCGCCCGCGGGCGGCGCGCCCCGGAGGACCACACCCAGCGGGTCAGCAGCACGACCAGGACCACCACGGCGACCCCCAGCGGGACGTGGGCCCGTAGGTCCCGCGCGAACCCCAGGCCGAGCTGGACCCCCTCGAGCAGGACCAGCGCCGCCGCGACCGGCAGCACCTGCCAGGCACCCCGGCCGACGGTGACGTAGCCGACCGTGGCGACGAGCACGCCCAGTCCCGAGGTCACGACGACCAGCCCCACCGTGCCGTGGACGGCGATCGCGTCGGCGTCGCCGGACAGGAACAGCCCGGCCAGCACGGGCTGCGCGGCGACGGCGAGCAGATTCAGCGTGACGACGAGCCGGAGCAGCGTCAGGGTGACCCGTGGACGGCAGGAGGGATCCGCGGGCGGCGGCCGGAGGCCCGCGACGGTCTGCATGCGGTCACGGTATGAGCCGGCGCCGGCGCATCCATCAGGGTTCTCCCTGATTCCTCCTGGTTCGTCCCTCCTGGTTCGTCCCTCCTGGTTCATTCCTCCTGGTCCCGCCGACGGCCCGTCCGGAGTCAGGAGCCGCCCGGCGCTCCGCTGGGTCCGAACCGCTCGACCCGGACGCCGTTCGCGGGGAAGCCCATGCCGACGAGCAACTGGCTGGCCGCCTCTGCGAACGCCCCCGACCCGCAGACGTAGGCGGTCTGCCCCGGCTCCCACAGCGGCAGCAGGTCCAGTGCCGTCAGCCGGCCGGCCGGGCGGATGCCGCGCGCCTCCCGGGTGAGGACGATCAGCGCACCGGCGTCCACGAGCTCGTCGGCGTAGGGCAGCTCGGCCAGGGTGCGGCTGGAGACCGCCACCCGCAGCAGGTCCAGCCGGCCCAGCGCCCGGGCGTGCCGGATCATCGCGACGAACGGCACGACGCCGAAGCCGCCGGCGACCAGCAGCGCCTGTGTCTCGCCGTTCCAGACGAACCAGCCGCCGATCGGCCCGCGCACCTCCAGCTCGTCGCCGGGCTCCACGACGTCGGCCAGGTAGGTGGACACCTCGCCGTCGTCCAGCCGCTCGACGAGGAGCTCGACCAGCGGGTCGTCCGGCGCGGAGGCCACGGAGTAGGAGCGCTGCGCGGTGTACCCGTCCTCCGCCGTCAGCCGGACGACGTAGTGCTGACCGGCCATGTGGTCGATGCGGTCGAGGACGTCGAGCCGCAGCTCGACCGAGCGCTCCAGCGGACGGCGCACGCGCGAGACGGTCGCCGTCCGCCAGCCGCCCCGGGGCGCGTCGCCATCGCTCGACCCCAGCCCGTCAGTCACCCTGGTACCTCTGCTCGCGCCACGGGTCGCCGAGGTCGTGGTAGCCGTTCTGCTCCCAGAACCCCTGCTGGTCGCGCGTCAGCAGCGAGATCTTGCTGATCCACTTCGCGCTCTTCCAGAAGTACAGGTGCGGGACCAGCATGCGCACGGGCCCGCCGTGCTCGATGGCCAGCGGCTTCCCGTCGAACTCCCAGACCACCCACGCCTTGCCGCCGGTGACGTCCTCGAGCGGGAGGTTCGTCGTGTAGCCGGTCTTGGACGTGGCCATGACGAAGTGCGCCTCGGCCGTGGGGCGGGCGGCCTCCAGCAGGGTGTCGACGCTGACCCCGGAGAAGTGGGTGTCGAACTTCGACCAGGTCGTGACGCAGTGGATGTCCCCGCGGTACTCCGACGGAGGCAGGCGGTGGGCCTCGTCCCAGGTCCAGGTGGTCGGGTTCTCCACCCTCCCGTCGACGGTGATGCTCCACGTCTCCGGGCTGATGCGCGGCGTGGGCTCGGCCGTGAGCACCGGCCAGTCCTTGCCCACGTCGTACTGCCCCGGGGGCAGGCGCGGGTCACGCGCACGACTGCCGCGAAATCCTCTGGTCGTTCCGGGCACGGTGTGTCCTCTCCCATCCTCGGGACGCGGCTCCCAGCCCCCGGCCGCGCAACGCTCGGACCCTGGGACCCGAGGCGGGTGAGGGCACCCTTACGAGAGCCGTGTCACCCCGTGTTTACCTCGCCGCAAGGTCGCAGGAAGCCTAACTTGATGCTGTGGTGACAGTGACGCACGCGGGACGCCGGACCCCGAAGGTCGCGAAGACCAACTCGGTCGTCAAGAAGGTCGTGATGGCCGTCAGCGGCATCATCATGCTGCTGTACCTGGTCGCCCACGTGATCGGCAACCTCAAGGTCTTCGCGGGCCGGGACTCGTTCAACAGCTACTCCGAGTGGATCCGGACCGTCGGCGAGCCGGCCGTCCCCCACCAGACCGTCCTGACGATCGTCCGCGTCGTCCTGATCGTCGCCGTGGTCGCCCACTTCTGGGCCGCGGTCTCCCTGTGGCGCCAGGCCAAGCGGGCCCGTCCGCAGGCCTACGCGAACAAGAAGTCGGTGGCCCAGAGCTACGCCTCGCGGACCATGCGCTGGGGCGGCGTCATCGTGCTGCTGTTCATCATCTGGCACATCCTCGACCTCACCGTCGGCACGGTGAACCCCGACGGCACGGACTCCACGCCCTACGACCGGCTGGTGGCCAGCTTCCAGAACCCGTTCATCACGGCGTTCTACGTGCTCGCCCTGATCCTGCTCGGCATGCACCTGCGGCACGGCATCTGGAGCGTCACCCAGACCCTGGGCCAGAGCAACCGCCGTCGTGAGCGCACGGTCAACGCGTTCGCCGTCGTCTTCTCGACGGCACTGACCGCCGGCTTCCTGCTCGTGCCCTTCAGCGTCCTCTTCGGGCTCGTGGACTAAGGAGCTCCCAGCGATGCCACTCGAACTGTTCACCGCCGGCGAGCCGATCGCCGACACCAAGGCGCCGGCCGACGTCCCGATCGGCGAGCGCTGGAGCGAGCGCCGCTTCCGCGGCCGCCTGGTCAACCCGGCCAACCGCCGCAAGATGACCGTCATCGTCGTGGGCACCGGCCTGGCCGGCGGCTCGGCCGCCGCCACGCTCGGCGAGGCCGGTTACAAGGTCAAGTCGTTCTGGTACCAGGACAGCCCGCGCCGGGCGCACAGCGTCGCCGCGCAGGGCGGGATCAACGCCGCGAAGAACTACCGCAACGACGGCGACTCGGTGCACCGGCTCTTCTACGACACGGTCAAGGGCGGCGACTTCCGCTCGCGCGAGAACAACGTGCACCGCCTCGCCGAGGTCAGCGTGAGCATCATCGACCAGTGCGTCGCCCAGGGCGTGCCCTTCGCCCGCGAGTACGGCGGACTGCTGGACAACCGCTCCTTCGGCGGCACCCAGGTGTCGCGCACCTTCTACGCCCGCGGCCAGACGGGGCAGCAGCTGCTCTACGGCGCCTACCAGGCACTGGAGCGCCAGATCGCCGCCGGCAGCGTCGAGCAGAACGCGCGCACCGAGATGCTCGACCTGATCGTCGTCGACGGCCGGGCCCGCGGCATCGTCGCCCGCGACCTGGTCTCCGGCGAGATCAGCACGCACTTCGCCGACGCCGTCGTCCTGGCCACCGGCGGGTACGGCAACGTCTTCTACCTCTCGACGAACGCCAAGGGCTCCAACGCCACGGCGATCTGGCGCGCGCACAAGAAGGGCGCCTACCTCGCCAACCCCTGCTACACCCAGATCCACCCGACCTGCATCCCGGTCAAGGGCGACTACCAGTCCAAGCTCACGCTGATGAGCGAGTCGCTGCGCAACGACGGCCGCGTCTGGGTGCCCAAGGAGCGCGGCGACGACCGCAACCCGCGGGAGATCCCCGAGGACCAGCGCGACTACTACCTGGAGCGCATCTACCCGGCGTTCGGCAACCTGGTGCCCCGCGACATCGCCTCGCGCCAGGCCAAGAACGTCTGCGACGAGGGCCGCGGCGTCGGCCCCGGCGGGCTCGGGGTGTACCTGGACTTCGCCGAGGCGATCGAGCGGCTCGGCCGCCCGGCCGTCGAGGCCAAGTACGGCAACCTCTTCGACATGTACGCCCAGATCACCGGCGAGGACCCCTACTCGGTGCCGATGCGGATCTACCCCGCCGTGCACTACACGATGGGTGGGCTGTGGGTCGACTACGACCTGCAGTCCTCGATCCCCGGCATGTTCGTGATCGGTGAGGCCAACTTCTCCGACCACGGCGCGAACCGCCTCGGCGCCTCGGCGCTGATGCAGGGTCTCGCCGACGGCTACTTCGTCCTGCCGGCCACGATCACCGAGTACCTCGCCGACGGCCCGTTCGAGAAGATCGACGACTCGCACCCGGCCGCCGTGGAGGCGCTGCAGAGCGTGCAGGCGCAGGTGCAGAAACTGCTCAACATCAACGGCACCCGCACCCCGGCGTCCTTCCACCGGGAGCTGGGCCAGTTGATGTGGGACCTCTGCGGGATGGAGCGGTCCGAGGAGAGCCTGCGCAAGGCGCTGGACCGGATCCCCGAGATCCGCCAGGAGTTCTGGACCAACCTCAAGGTCACCGGCGACTGGCACTCCTTCAACCAGACGCTGGAGCACGCCGGCCGGGTCGCGGACTTCATCGAGCTCGCCGAGCTGATGTGCATCGACGCGCTGCACCGCCGGGAGAGCTGCGGCGGCCACTTCCGCGCCGAGAGCCAGACCCCCGAGGGCGAGGCGCTGCGCGACGACGAGAACTTCGCCTACGTCGCGGCCTGGGAGTGGACGCCGGAAGGCCAGCCCCCGGTCCTCCACAAGGAGAACCTCGAGTACGAGTACGTCCACCTGGCCCAGCGCAGCTACAAGTGACGACGACCCAGCGGAGCTACCAGTGACAGCCACACGTACGGACGCCATGCAGTCCAGCGTCGGCGACCCCGGCGCCGGCAAGCGGGGGATGAACCTGACCCTGCGCATCTGGCGCCAGAAGGACCCGACCGTCAAGGGCAAGATGGTGACCTACAAGGTCACCGACATCTCGCCGGACATGTCCTTCCTCGAGATGCTCGACGTGCTCAACGAGCAGCTGATCATGCAGGGCGAGGACCCCGTGGCCTTCGACCACGACTGCCGCGAGGGCATCTGCGGCATGTGCGGCGTCATGATCAACGGCGAGGCGCACGGCCCGCAGCAGACGACCACCTGCCAGCTGCACATGCGGTCGTTCAAGGACGGCGACAAGATCGACATCGAGCCGTGGCGGGCCAGCCCGTTCCCGGTGATCAAGGACCTCGCCGTCGACCGCCGGGCCTTCGACCGGATCATCCAGGCCGGTGGCTACATCTCCGTGGCAACCGGCACCGCCCCCGAGGCGCACGCCACGCCGGTGCCCAAGAAGGACTCCGACGCCGCGTTCGACGCCGCGACCTGCATCGGCTGCGGTGCGTGCGTGGCCGCCTGCCCGAACGCGTCCTCGATGCTCTTCACCGCCGCCAAGGTCACCCACCTCGGGCTCATGCCGCAGGGGCAGCCCGAGCGCGACGACCGAGTGGTCAACATGGTGGCCCAGCAGGACCGGGAGGGCTTCGGCGGCTGCACCAACATCGGCGAGTGCTCGCACGCCTGCCCCAAGGGGATCTCGATGGAGACGATCTCGCGGCTCAACCACGACCTGCTCGGCGCCCTCCGGGCCGGAGCGCGCCCCAAGAGCTGACCGCTGCGGCCGCGACTGTGCGGAAAAGGACCCATCCCGCGTCGTGATCGGTCCTTTTCCGCACAATGAACCGTCCGCGACGGTGTCTGGGACCCCTCAGGCGAGGGCGATCCCCTCGGGGGCGCGCTCGCACAGCCAGGCCCACAGCTGCTCGGGCGGCAGCGGCCGGCTCACGTGGTACCCCTGGACGACGTCGCACCCGAGGAACGTCAGGGTGTCCAGCGTGGCCTGGTCCTCGACCCCCTCGGCGACGAAGGTCAGCCCCATGGCGTGGGCGAGCTGCAGCGTCGAGGTGACGATCGACTCCGCCCGGAGGCTGCCGGTCATCTCACCGACGAAGGTGCGGTCCAGCTTCAGCTCGGTCACCGGCAGGGTGGCGAGGTAGGCCAGGCTCGAGTAGCCGGTGCCGTAGTCGTCGATGGAGACGCCGACGCCGGCGTCGCGCAACCGGGTGAGCACGCCGACGGCGCGGTCGCGGTCCTCCATGAGGATGCTCTCGGTCACTTCGAGGACCAGCACGCCGGACGGGACGTCGTGCGCGGCCAGCAGTCGCGCCACCTCTCCCGGGAACTGCTCGTCGACCAGGTTCGACGGGCTCACGTTGACCGCCACGGTCAGCCAGCGCCCGCGGTCGGCCCACGAGCGGCACTGGGCCAGGGCCAGCTCGATGACCCGCGTGGTCATCGGGGCCATGAGCCCGGCGGACTCGGCGAGCCCGATGAACTGGTCCGGGTACACCAGCCCGCGGGTCGGGTGCTCCCAGCGGACGAGCGCCTCGACGCCCTCCACCTCGTCCGTCCCGAGGTCCAGCTTGGGCTGGTAGTGCAGGACGAGTTGTCCGCCGGCGATCCCGGCACGCAGCTGCTCGACGGCCTCGATGCGGCGCCGGCCCGAGCCGTCGCGCTCGTCGTCGTAGACCGCGACACCGCCGCGGCCGGCCTTGGCGGAGTGCAGGGCCAGGTCGGCGAGCTGGAGGAGCTCCTCGGCGCTGACCGAGTGCACCGGGCCGATCGCCACGCCGACGCCGGCATCGACGGTGAGGGTCATGCCGCCGACGCCGAAGGGCTGCCGCAACTCGGCGAGCAGCCGTGCGGCCAGGGCTGCGGCGCCCTCGCCGTCCAGGTCCGAGGCCAGGACGACGAACTCGTCTCCGCCCAGGCGCGCCAGCACGTCCCCCGAGCGGAGCTCCCGAGCCAGCCGGGGCCCGACCTGGCGCAGCAGCGCGTCACCGACGCCGTGGCCGAGCGAGTTGTTGACCTCCTTGAAGCGGTCCAGGTCCAGCACGAGGACGGCGACGCTCTCGCCGGCACCGAGCCGGTCGTCCGCGGCCGCCAGCGCCTCGAACACCGAGCGCCGGTTCGGCAGGCCGGTGAGCTCGTCGGTCCGTGCCTGGCGACGGCTGTCGGCCAGGGCAGCGACGTCGCGGGCCCTGAGGCGGGCGCCGGTGACGACCAGCGCACCGGCCATCACCACGCCGGCCATCACCACGCCGGCCAGCACCATGGCGGGCCCGCCGTCGGCCTCGCGGACGATCCCCCCGAGGGCGACCGCGACGGCCGCGGCGGGGGCCAGCGGGTAGCGAGCCAGGTCCGACCACGACGGGCGCGGCATCGCCGGCAGGTCGCGGCGGTGGACCTCGCGGACGAGCGCATCGATGCCCCAGGCGTGGCGGGGCCGATTCGTGCGCATGGCAGCCTCATCGGCCGTTCTCGCACATCTCTGCAGCAGCGGCACGGCGAATCCTCCGTCCCCCCTCGCAGGGGGGAGGAAGGGCCGCCCACGCGGGGCCCGGTGTGCCTAGGCTGCCCGCGTGCCGACCTGGGACGACGTGGCGCGGATCTGCCTGGGGTTGCCCGCCACCACCGAGGGCTCCACCCGAGGGTGGCGGCAGTGGCTGGTCCGGACCAAGGGCTTCGTGTGGGAGCGTCCGCTCGGCAAGAAGGACACCGCCGAACTCGGCGAGGCGGCACCCACCGGGCCCGTGGTCGCGGCGTACGTGCCGGACGAGGGGGCGAAGCTCGCCCTGATCGCCGCGGAGCCCGACGTCTACTTCACCACGTCGCACTTCGACGGCTATCCCATCGTGCTGTGCCGGCTGGACGAGCTCGACGAGCGGGCCCTCGTCGAGCTCGCCACCGAGGCGTGGGCCTGCCGCGCTCCGCGGTCCCTCCTGGCCGAGCACCCACCGCCGGTCTGACCCCCGCCGGGCCGTGATCGGCGGCGGCCGTCACCCGCCCCCAGCCTCCAGTGCCTAGCCTCCCAACGCCTCGGCCAGGAGCGTGACCGAGCGGAGCCGCGCCTCGGTCGTCGGCGCCTGGTGGGCGACGATGAGCTCGTCGGCGTCGGCGGCCTTCAGGAAGCCGTCCAGGTACTCCCCCACCTCGGCGCGGGTGCCCACGGCGGCATGGGTCAGCATCGAGTCCACGTGCACGCCAGCGCCCTGGGCGAGCAGCTGGTCGGCCTGGGCGTCGTCCAGCTCCTGCCCGCGGCCGAAGATGCCGACGGCGATGCCCCGCTTCACCGCCTGCAGGTTCTGCTCCGCGGCCTCGGTGGTGTCGGCGGCGACGACGTTGACCCCGGCGATGACGTAGGGCTCGGCGAGCTGGGCCGAGGGCTTGAACTCGCGGCGGTAGGCGGCGACGGCCGGCTCGAGCAGCTGCGGAGCGAAGTGGGACGCGAAGGCGTAGGGCAGGCCGAGCGCGGCGGCCAGGGTGGCACCGAACATCGACGAGCCGAGCACGTACAGCGGCAGCTCCGAGCCCTTGCCGGGGATCGCGTCGACGCCGGTCACCCGTGTGCGGCCGGCGAGGTAGGCCTGCAGCTCCAGCACGTCCTGCGGGAACCGGTCGGCGGAGCCCGGGTCCCGGCGCAGCGCGTACATGGTGTTCTGGTCGCTGCCGGGGGCCCGGCCCAGGCCCAGGTCGATCCGCCCCGGGTACATCGCGTCGAGCGTGCCGAACTGCTCGGCGATGGTGAGCGGCGAGTGGTTGGGCAGCATCACGCCGCCGGCCCCGAGCCGGATGGTGCGCGTGTGCGCGCCCACGTGGGCGATCAGCACGCTCGTCGCCGACGACGCGATCGACGGCATGTTGTGGTGCTCGGCGTACCAGACCCGCCGGTACCCGTGCTCCTCCGCACGCTGGGCGAGGGCGACGCTGGCGGCGATGCTGCTGCTCGCGGTCTCACCCCGCAGGATCGGGGCCAGGTCGAGCACGGACACGGGGATGCGCATGGGAAAGCCCTTCACGTCGGTTGCCCTGTGCAACCCGGCCGCGCGCGGAGAGCTTCCCGTGCGCGGACTCAGCGGCTCTGCAGCGCGTCCAGCGCCACGGCCATCGACGCCGCCACCCGGAAGTCCAGCCGCGGGTCGGGCACCGTCACCTCGTAGCGGTCCCGGATGGCCTTCTGGCGCTCGCTGACCAGGACCACGGCACCGCTGGCGGAGTCGACGAAGTCGAAGTGGAAGACGAACGGCACCCAGACGTCGCCGAGGTAGGGGATGAGGGTCCAGACCCGACGCAGGACCGCGATGACCGGCCGGCGCTCGCGGCCCACCGCCTGCAACCCGGGGGCGCCGAGGTTCCAGGTGGAGCGCAGCAGGCTCGCCCCGAACTGCTTGCTGAAGCTGCCGATCGCCTGCCCGTGCTCGTCGAGCACGTCGTGCTCGGCGTGCACGTCCAGCCGTTGCCGGGCCTTGAAGGAGAACACCGCGCGGGTCTTGGACTCGTCGGCGAAGAAGGTCACCTCCTCCTTGAGCTTCATCCGCTTCTGCTCGGCCAGGGCGAGCAGCTGCCCCTCGCTGCCGTCGGGGTTGGCGGCGAGGATCTCGTACCGGTTCACCATCACCGTGATCCGCTGCTTGACGAAGAACTTGGGCACGAGCATGGGGGCAGGGGGCTCCTGCCCCGGGGGCATGGTCACCGACGGTGCTCCTGTTCTGGCCGGACGCGCGGAGGACCATCCTGGCGCATGACCGCACGCCGCGGGCGGGGTACCACCGGGCATGTGGACGGCGTCCGGCCGTGTCGCCGGAGGACTCGCCCAGTGCCGGAAAGTGCCACCGCGGAAGCCCTTTCCCCCATCCGACGTCCGTGATCCACTGCGCTCCACCGTCGCGCGGGGCGGCGTCAGCGACGAAGCTGGAGGCAGCGATGCCGTTCGGGTCAGACGAGATGGCAGATCCCACGCCCGGGCACGGTCCGCACCGCACCGCCTCGTGACGACGACCGCGCCCCGCGGCACCGGGGCGGTCACCCCCGGAAGGGGCAGCGGAGGGCCGCCGCCCCGGCGGGCAGCGATCGCGGCACGCCACCTGCGCACCGACCGCTGGTGGCTTCAGCCGCTGATCACCGCCGTCGTCCTGCTGTGCTTCGTCGTCTACTCGAGCTTCCGGGCGTTCCAGAACGCCTACTACTTCGCCGAGCCCTACATCTCGCCGTTCTACTCGCCGTGCATCACGACCGGCTGCGAGGGCGACACCTTCCCGGAGTTCTTCACCGGCCCGTCGTTCATCTCCCCGGCGATCTACATCCTGGTGATCCCGCTCGGGTTCCGGGGCACCTGCTACTACTACCGGAAGGCCTACTACCGGTCGTTCTGGCTCTCTCCCCCGGCGTGCGCCGTGGGCGAGCCGCACCGGCGCTACACCGGTGAGTCGCGGCCGCCGCTGCTGATCCAGAACCTGCACCGCTACGCGCTCTACGGCGCGCTGATCTTCAACGTCGTCCTCACCTACGACGCGATCCTCGGGTTCCGCGACGAGACCGGCGAGTGGGGGCACATGGGCCTCGGCACGCTCGTCCTGCTCGTGAACGCGGCCCTGCTGTGGCTCTACACGCTGTCGTGCCACTCCTGCCGGCACCTCGTCGGCGGCCGGCTCAACCACTTCTCCAGGCACCCGCTGCGCTACAGGCTCTGGACCCGGGTCTCCAGGCTGAACGCCTCGCACGCGAGGTTCGCCTGGCTCTCGCTGTTCAGCGTCGCCATCGCCGACGCCTACGTCTTCCTCCTGGCCACGGGCACGATCTCCGATCTCCGCTTCTTCTGAGATGGGGCACAACTGATGGAGCTGGAACAGCACGAGTACGACGTCGTGGTCGTCGGGGCGGGGGGTGCGGGCCTCCGGGCCGCGATCGAAGCCCACGAGTCCGGCGCCCGGACGGCCGTGGTGTGCAAGTCGCTGCTCGGCAAGGCGCACACGGTGATGGCCGAGGGCGGCATCGCCGCGGCCATGGCCAACACGTACCCGGAGGACAACTGGCGGGTGCACTTCCGCGACACCATGCGCGGCGGGAAGATGCTCAACCACTGGCGGATGGCCCAGCTGCACGCGCAGGAGGCACCGGACCGGGTGCGCGAGCTCGAGGACTGGGGCGCGCTGTTCGACCGGACGCCGGACGGCCTGATCAGCCAGCGCGACTTCGGCGGCCACCGCTACGCCCGGCTCGCCCACGTCGGCGACCGCACCGGGCTCGAGCTGATCCGCACCCTGCAGCAGCGCACCGTCGCCCTCGGCATCGACGTCTACATGGAGTGCACGGTCACCCGGCTGCTGACCGACAACGGCGAGATCACCGGCGCCTTCGGGTACTGGCGCGAATCGGGCCGGTTCGTCGCGTGGCAGGCGCCGTCGGTCGTGCTCGCGACCGGTGGGATCGGCAAGTCCTACAAGGTGACGTCGAACTCGTGGGAGTACACCGGCGACGGGCACTCGCTGGCGCTCCAGGCGGGCGCGACGCTGGTGAACATGGAGTTCGTGCAGTTCCACCCGACGGGCATGGTGTGGCCGCCGTCGGTGCGCGGGATCCTGGTCACCGAGAGCGTGCGCGGCGACGGCGGGATCCTGAAGAACTCGGCCGGCAACCGGTTCATGTTCGACTACATCCCCGACTTCTTCCGCAAGGAGACGGCCGAGACCGAGGCCGAGGCCGACCGCTGGTACGAGGACAAGAAGAACAACCGGCGCCCGCCCGAGCTGCTCCCCCGTGACGAGGTCGCCCGCGCCATCAACAGCGAGGTGAAGGCCGGCCGCGGAACGCCGCACGGCGGCGTGTTCCTCGACATCGCCTCGCGGCGCTCGCCGGAGTACATCCGCAAGCGGCTGCCCTCGATGTACCACCAGTTCAAGGAGCTGGCCGAGGTCGACATCACCGCGGAGGCGATGGAGGTCGGGCCCACCTGCCACTACGTGATGGGCGGGGTGGAGGTCGATCCCGACACCGAGGCGGCCCGCGTGCCCGGGCTGTTCGCGGCCGGCGAGGTGGCCGGCGGCATGCACGGGTCGAACCGGCTGGGCGGCAACTCCCTGTCGGACCTGCTCGTCTTCGGCCGGCGCGCGGGCCTGGCGGCAGCCGAGCACGCGCTGAAGCGGATCGACCGGACGCACCTGCGCGAGGACGCCCTGGCCGACGCCGCGCGCGCGGCGCTCGCCCCGTTCGACCGCGAGGGCGGCGAGAACCCCTACACGGTGCAGCACGACCTGCAGCAGACGATGCACGACCTGGTCGGCATCATCCGGACCGAGCCCGAGATGGAGCAGGCTCTCGAGCGGATCGCCGCGCTCAAGGAGCGGGTGGCCAACCTGTCGGTCGAGGGGCATCGCCAGTACAACCCCGGCTGGCACCTCGCCCTGGACCTGCCGCACATGCTCGTGGTCGGCGAGTGCATCGCGCGGGCGGCGCTGGAACGGCAGGAGAGCCGCGGCGGGCACACGCGGGACGACTTCCCGGCGACCGACGCCGAGTGGGCGCGCACCAACCTCGTCTGCTCGCGCGCACCCGACGGCTCGGTGGCCCTGACCCGGCAACCGCTCCCCCGGATGCCGGCCGAGCTCGCGGAGATCTTCGAGGAGTCGGCGTGAGCTACGCCGGGCGGTTCCGGGTCTGGCGCGGCGACGTCACCGGCGGTGACCTCGAGGACTTCACGGTCGAGGTGAACGAGGGCGAGGTGGTGCTCGACGTCATCCACCGGCTGCAGGCCACGCAGGCCGGTGACCTCGCCGTCCGGTGGAACTGCAAGGCCGGCAAGTGCGGGTCGTGCGGGGCCGAGATCAACGGCCGGCCGCGGCTGATGTGCATGACGCGGATGAGCACGTTCGGCGAGGCCGACACCGTGACGATCACCCCGCTGCGGACGTTCCCGGTGGTCCGCGACCTGGTCACCGACGTGTCCTACAACTACGAGAAGGCGGCGCAGATCCCGGCGTTCTCCCCGCGGCCGCGGGACGCGGACGGCAACTACCGGATGCAGCAGGTCGACGTCGAGCGCTCCCAGGAGTTCCGCAAGTGCATCGAGTGCTTCCTCTGCCAGGACACCTGCCACGTCATCCGTGACCACGAGGGGAACAAGGCAGCCTTCGCCGGTCCGCGGTTCCTCATCCGGCTGGCCGAGCTGGACATGCACCCGCTGGACACGACCGACCGGCGGGACGCGGCCCAGGACGAGTTCGGGCTCGGCTACTGCAACATCACCAAGTGCTGCAGCGAGGTCTGCCCGGAGGGCATCCATCTCACCGACAACGGCATCATCCCGCTCAAGGAGCGCGTCGTGGACCGCAGGTTCGACCCGCTCACCTGGCTCGGCTCGAAGATCGGCCGCCGCCCGCGGGACTGAACGGAGGGCGTGCGACGATCCCGTCCCGTGCAGGTTCTCGGGCGGGGTGACCTCCCCCGCGAGGTCGGGGTGCTCGCCGTCATCGCGTTCGTCGTGGCGCTGGGGTTCGGCATCGTCGCCCCGGCGATCCCGCTCTTCGCGCGCGCCTTCGGGGTCGGGACGACGGCGGTCGGGCTGGCCGTCAGCGCCTTCGCGTTCTTCCGCTTCGTCTCCGCCTTCAGCGGCGGCACCCTGGTCGAGCGGTTCGGCGAGCGGGTGGTGCTCGCCACCGGTCTGCTGATCGTCGCCGTCACCACGGGACTGGCCGGGCTGGCGGGCAACTTCCCGATCTTCCTCGCCCTGCGCGCGGCGGGCGGGGTGGGCAGCGCCATGTTCACCGTGGCCTCGCTGTCGCTGCTGCTGCGGATATCGCCGCCCACGCACCGGGGGCGGGCGGCGGCCACCTGGCAGGGCGGCTTCATCCTCGGCGGCATCGCCGGGCCCGCGGCGGGCGGCCTGCTGGCCGAGCTCTCCCCCCGGCTGCCGTTCTTCCTGTACGCAGGTTTCCTCCTGGTGGCCGGCGTCGTCGCCGTCGCCATGCTGCGGACCACCCCGGCGGCGACCGACCCGGGCCAGACGCCGGCGCAGACCGGTCCGGGCCCGGAGGCCGGCCCCGTCGCCCTTCGCACGGCACTGCGGTCGCGGGCGTATCTCGCGGCCCTCGTCGCCAACTTCGGGATCGGCTGGTTCCTCTTCGGCGTCCGCAACTCCCTGGTGCCGCTCTACGTCACCGAGGAGCTCGGGCGCACCGTCGCCTGGGCCGGCGCCGGACTGCTGGCCGGCTCGCTGGCCCAGGCGCTCGGGCTGCTGCGGTCCGGTCGCCTGGTCGACGGCTGGGGACGCCGCCCGTCGCTCGTCCTCGGCTCGGCGGTGGCCACCGCGTCGGTCGCCGTCCTCGTGCTGCCGCCCGCGATCGGTGCGTTCCTGCTCTCCATGGCCCTGTTCGGCCTGGCCGCGTCGCTGCTCGCCAGCGCGCCGGCGGCACTGGTGGGTGACGTCAGCCCGGCCCGGGGCGGGCGCGTGGTCGCGGTGTTCCAGATGGCCGCCGACCTCGGTGCGATCGGCGGGCCCCTGATCGCCGGCTGGCTGACCGACGTGGCCTCCTACCAGGTGGCCTTCGGCGTGACCGCCGCCGTCCTGGGGGCCGGCCTGGTCGCCGCGCTCGCCATCCCGTCCGGGAAGCCGCGCGTCGCCCGGGCGTGAGCCGGGTCCTCCTTCAGTCCTCCTGGGCCGCAGCGCGTCGCTCGGCGCCGGTCTCGCCCGCGTAGCCGACGTCCTGCCCGGCCACCCGGCCGACGAAGGTCTCGGACTCACCGGTGCCCGTCGTCGAGCCGGCGTCGGGCGCATCGCTCGGGCCACCGCCGGTGGCCCGCGACAGCGCCTGGGCGTCGTCGGGGTCGACGTCCTCCTCGGACGGGCGGGGGTCGCTCATGGCCTGCCCTCCGCGACGTCGTTGCCGTTGCCCGTCATCCGTGCCTCCTGTCGATCGGCCCAGTCTCGCCGACGAGCGGCGGTCGGAGGAGGGGTTCGGGCGCGCCTGGCACGAGCGTCGCCGAGTGTTCGGTGCGCCGTCATCCGGCCGACATCTTCGGTGCCCATTCTCGTGGCATGAGCGCCAGTCTCTTCGTGATCGGCACGGGCGTCGCCTGTCGCGGGGGGCAGCGCCAGGACGGGACCCCGGACGTCGCCCATGCGGTGGCCAGACCGGTGGTGGACGGCCTCGACTCCTCCGTCTGCGGGGTGCTGGTCGCCGCGGCCGCCGCCACCGACTGGCAGGACGGCCGCGAGCTCCCGCGGTGCCCGGAGTGCGCGCGGATCGTCGGCTGAGCCGCCTCAGCCCCGCGAGGACGTCGCCCGGGCGCCGGAGAGGCGGGCGTGGATGCGCCCGACCAGCTGCTCCAGCGGGCTGGGCTGCTCGCCCGGACGCAGCGGTCCCGACGGCATGAGGACCCACAGGAGCAGGTAGATCGCGACCCCGGCGCCCCCGGCGAGCGTCAGCCCGACGAAGCCGACCCGCCAGAGGACGGGGTCGATGCCGCTGTACTCGGCCAGGCCGCCGCTGACGCCACCGATCATGCGATCGGTGCCGCTGCGACGGAGCTGGGGCCGGACCGGCGGCGGGAGCTGTCCGGCGGCGGGCTGCCCGCTGGACGGGTGGTCGGTGGACGGGTGCTCGGAGGATGGGGTGGACGGCGCTGCGTTGGTCATGCCATGAGCGTGCCGAGCGGCGGGCGCCGCGACCATCCGGTAACCCCCCGATCGAGCCCTGGTTCCGCGCTCAGGGTGTGTGGGCTCCGGTGCGGGCGGCCGGGGACGGCGTTCGCACGTACATTCGGGGAGGTGAGCGTCGCACCCGCACCGACCGTCGGCCTCGGCGACCGTTTCGCCCGGGAGCTCGCGGAGCTGGCCCTCCCGTGGCAGGCCGAGGAGGCCCCCGCCCCCCGGCTGCTGGTCCTCAACGAGCCGCTGGCCACCGAGCTCGGCATCGACCCGGGCTGGCTGCGCGGCCCGGACGGCATCGGCCTGCTGACCGGCACCGTCGTCCCGGCCGGCGCCACCCCGGTGGCGCAGGCCTACTCCGGCCACCAGTTCGGCGGCTACTCCCCCCGCCTCGGCGACGGCCGCGCGCTCCTGCTCGGCGAGCTCTCCGGCGACGACGGAGGGCTGCGCGACCTCCACCTCAAGGGCTCGGGCCGGACGCCCTTCGCGCGCGGGGGCGACGGGCTGGCCGCCGTCGGACCGATGCTGCGGGAGTACGTGGTCAGCGAGGCGATGCACGCGCTGGGCATCCCCACGACCCGCTCGCTCTCCGTCGTCGCGACCGGACGGCAGGTGCGCCGCGAGACGGTGCTGCCGGGAGCCGTGCTGGCCCGGGTCGCGAGCAGCCACCTGCGGGTGGGCAGCTTCCAGTACGCGCGGGCGACGGGCGACGTCGACCTGCTGCGCCGGCTCGCCGACCACGCGATCAGCCGTCACCACCCGGAGGCCGCGCGGGCCGAGCGCCCCTACCTCGCCCTGTTCGAGGCGGTGCTGTCCGCGCAGGCGTCGCTCGTGGCCCGGTGGATGCTCGTCGGCTTCGTGCACGGCGTCATGAACACCGACAACATGACGATCTCCGGCGAGACCATCGACTACGGGCCGTGCGCCTTCCTCGACGCCTACGACCCGGAGACGGTGTACAGCTCCATCGACCAGGGCGGCCGGTACCGCTACAGCAACCAGCCGCTGGCGGCGGAGTGGAACCTGGCCCGGCTGGTCGAGGCACTCCTCCCGCTGCTGCACGAGGACGAGGAGCAGGCGGTCGCCCTCGCCGTGGCGGCGCTGCAGGGGTTCCGACCGCGGTACGAGGCCGCGCGCACGGCCGGCATGCGGGCCAAGCTGGGCCTCCCGGGCACCGTGGACGACGGGGAGGTCTCCGCCCTGGTCGAGGACCTGCTGGCGCTGCTGGCCCGGGACCACGTCGACCTCACGTCCTTCTTCCGCGCGCTCGGTTCGGCGGCGCGCGGCGACGCCGAGCCCACCCGGTTGCTCTTCCTCGATCTCGCGGCGATCGACGCCTGGACCGCCCGGTGGCAGGAGCTGGGGCCCGACGCCGCCGCCATGGACCGGGTCAACCCCGTCTACATCCCGCGCAACCACCTCGTCGAGGAGGCCCTGGACGCCGCCACCGCGGGTGACCTCGGCCCGCTCGAGCGGCTGCTGGACGCCGTGTCCGCGCCGTACGACGAGCGTCCCGGTCTGGAGCGGTACGCCGGCCCCGCCCCGAAGGGCTTCGGCGCCTACCGGACCTTCTGCGGAACCTGAACCGACCGCAACTTCTCCGTCTCGGTTCCCACAGGTGACCGACACGCCCCGTCGTTCGCGGCGGCACGCCGGTCCGGGCGCTAGTTTGCCGCCGGACGGCCCGTGCGCCGCCGGCACTCCGCAGTCGCCGTGAGGAGGCGTCCTACCGTGATCGACCTGGATCTGGACCGACCGAGGACGAGCGCCTCGGCCGACGTCACGCTGGTGTCCCGCGGGGTCACCGTGACCGCGTGCGTGGAGCTCGCCAGCGCCGACGTCGTCGTGGTCACCCCGAGCACGGGCGGGCTCGAGTGGCTGGCCGGCTCGGTCGCCCCGAACGACCCCACCGAGCTGTACTGGATCGGCGGCCACGAGGAGTGGACGCTCAAGGGCACCCTCGTCGAGGTCGAGGAAGGCGACTCGCCGCGCTGGCACATCGCCGTCACCGGCAACGCCGAGCGCAGCCAGCGGCGCAAGGCGGTGCGCGGACGGGTGCAGCTGCCGGTCCTGATCCCGTGGGCGGGCGCGCTGATGACCGGCACGACGGTCGACCTCAGCGAGAACGGCATGCGCGCGCTGATGGACGGCTGGGGCGTGCCTCCCGAGCCCGCGACGACGGCGACGGCGACGCTCACGCTCGACGAGACCACCGTGGAACTGCGCGGGGAGATCGTGTGGACCACGGCCCGTGGGGCCCGCTGGCTGATGGCCATGAAGTTCACCGACGTCCCCGAGCACATCGGTGACGCGCTGCGCCGCCGGGTCTTCCAGGCCCTCCGGGACGAACGCGCCGCCACGGCGGACTGACCTCCCCGCCTGTCACATCCGGGTCCCGGCCGGTGTCTCCATGTCGACACCACCACACCTGGAGGAGACATGGCGAGCAGCACCCGGGTTCCCCCGGCCGAGATCACCGGCGTCTACGGGGGCCTGCTGAAGATCATGATGCGCAGGGTGTTCGGCCAGGTGCCGGACGCCGCCGGCGTCATGTGGCACCACCCGGCCATCTTCACGGACTCGATGCGCTTCGGCCGCAGGGTCGACTCGTGGAACCGGCTGGACCCGAACCTGGCGTCGTTCGCGGCCATGGCCGCGGCGGGCACGGTCGGGTGCGGTTTCTGCCTGGACCTGCACTACTTCCTGACCCACGACCGCGGGCTCGACGCGGCCAAGGCGCGGGAGGTCCCGCGGTGGCGGGAGTCCCCCGTGTTCACACCCCTGGAACGGCGGGTCATGGAGTACGCCGAGGCCATGAGCCGGACCCCGCCGGCCGTGACCGACGAGCTGTCGGCCGCCCTGCTCGCGTCGCTGGGCGCTCCCGCGCTGGTCGAGCTGACTGCCAGGATCGGCATGATGAACATGACCGCCCGGGGGAACGTCGCGCTGGGCATCCGCTCGGCGCATTTCTCCGACTCCTGTGACCTGCCCCCGCTGGCAGCCGCCACACCGGACGGCGTCGCCCCGGCATGACCGACGACCCCTTCCTCGCCCACCGCAGCCTGCTGTTCACCGTCGCCTACGAGCTGCTCGGCTCGGCCGCCGATGCCGACGACGTGGTGCAGGAGACCTGGCTGCGGTGGGCGGAGGTGGACCGGGCCACCGTGCGCGACCCGCGGGCCTACCTGGTCCGGATCGTGACCCGCCAGGCGCTGAACCGGCTGCGCACGGTGTCCCGGCGCCGCGAGGACTACGTGGGCGAGTGGCTGCCCGAACCGCTGCTCACCAGCCCGGACGTCGCCGAGGACGTCGAGCTCGCCGAGAGCGTCTCGATCGCGATGCTGACCGTGCTGGAGACCCTCGCGCCGGTCGAGCGGGCGGTGCTCGTGCTGCGCGAGGTGTTCGCCGTCCCGTACGAGGAGATCGCCGAGGCGGTCGACAAGTCGACCGCGGCCGTACGGCAGATCGCGCACCGCGCGCGCGGGCACGTGGCGGCGCGGCGGCCGCGGATGGCGGTGAGCCGGTCCGAGCAGCAGCGGGTCGTGGACCGGTTCCTGGCCGCGGTCACCGCCGGCGACGTGCAGGGCCTGATGGACGTGCTCGCGCCCGACGTCGTCCTGGTCGCGGACGGCGGAGGTCTGGCGCCCGCCGCCCGGCGCCCGCTCGCCGGCCGGGAGAAGGTGGCGACCACGTTCGCCCGCTTCGCGGCGTTCGCGCCGGGCGTACCGATCACCACCCCGCTGGTCAACGGCGCGGTCGCCGCGCGGATCGACGCCGGAGGCCAGTTCGACACGGCGATCACGTTCGTCGTCGAGGACGGCCGGATCACCCGCATGTTCGCCATGCGCAACCCGCACAAGCTGGGCCGGCTGGACGAGGTGGCGCAGCTGCGCCGCTGAGCCCTGCGCTCGTTGTCGGCGGCGCTCGTTGTCGGCGGCGCTCCTTGTCGGCGGCGCCCGTTGTTGGCGGCCCGCACCTCTGCTGTGCGCCCGCAGCTCTCCCCCGGGTCATCCGGCGGCCGGAGGCTCGCACCTGCCCGAGCGGACGACCCTGGAGGAAGCCATGAGCACGCCGAAGCCCACGCAGCCGACGAAGCCGACCGACGCCGCACGCACCGAGGACGACGCGCCCCGCACCGAATCCGAGCAGAACGGTCCCGCTGCCGAGCTCGCGGAGCTCAGCCGCACGCGCGACGAGGCCGAGGACCGCGCCCGCGAGCTGCTGGCCGCCGAGGTCCTGCAGTCGGCCCGCAACGGGTCCCACGACGAGCGGGCCCGGCAGCTGGTCCTGGCCGTCCGCCGCGACCTGCTCGTGGAGCTGCGGGAGCAGGAGCAGTCCCAGGCCCGCCGCCAGCTGGCCGCGGCCGCGGACAGCAGCGAGGACGCCGTCGCCGGCGTCGTCCGGGGCGTGACGACGATCGTCCGCAGCCTGGTGCCCGCCGTCCTGGTCCGGCCGGAAGAGGTCATCGAGACGACCTTCGCGCTGGCCGACCAGGGCCTGCGGGTCGCCCGCCGCCTGGCGCTGGTGGTGACCGAGAGCGCGCGCAGCCTCGTCACGACCTGACCTGCTGCGCCTCCTGTCCGGGTGGTCGTCGGGGCACGACCCCGCCGGCCACCCGGCGCCCACCGTGCGCGACGCGCCCGCGGTGGGCAGGCTGGGCTGGACCGGCTACGCCGAGGACCGGTTCGCGGCCCGGCTCAGGAGGCGACAGTGCGACATCACGAGGTGCTCGTCATCGGTGGCGGCAACGCCGGCATCTCGCTGGCGGCGCGGCTGCTGCGCGACGGCCTGACCGACGTCGCGATCGTGGCCCCCCAGCCGGTGCACCGGTACAAGCCGCTGCTGAACTACGTCGGCGGCGGGCAGGCGACGATGGCCGACCTCGAGCGGCCGATGTCCGACGTCGTCCCCGACGGGTGCACGTGGATCCGGGACAGCGTCGTGGCGGTCGACCCGGCCGGGATGACGGTGCGCACGCGGGGCGGGGCGGAGCTGCACTGCTCGACGCTCGTGCTCTGCCCCGGTCTGGTGGAGGACTGGGACGCGACACCGGGGCTGCTGCAGGCGTACGCCGACGGGTGGGCGGCCTCCACCTACGTGCCGGGGAGCACGCCGCAGGTGTGGCCACGGCTGACGTCGCTGCGGGGCGGGTCGGTGCTCTTCACCGTGCCGCCGGAGCCGGCGTCGTGCGGGCCCACGGCGCTCAAGCCGCTGCTCATGGCGTGCGACCACTGGCGCCGGGCCGGCGTCCTGCGCGATCTCGACGTCCGGCTGCTCCTGCCTGCTGCGACCGCGACCGGTGTGCCGGAGGCGGACGAGGTCCTCGATCGGGCCTTCGCGGACTACGGCATCGAGGTGCTGCGCGAGAGCCGGATGGAGAGCGTGGAGTGGGACGTGCACGCCGTGACGGTCGAGTCGCCGACCGGACGCCGGGTCCTGGAGGACGTCGCCTTCGCCCACGCCGTGCCGCACTACCGGGCACCGGGCTGGATCGCCGACGGTGGCCTCGCCGCCGACCCGACGCCCGGCCTGGTCGACGTCGATCCGTACACGCTGCGCTCCCGCCACTCGGAGTCGATCTGGGCGATCGGCGACGCGGCGGACCTCGCCACCCGTCCGTCGGGTGGTGGCCTGCGGAAGCAGGTCGACATCCTCAGCGCCAACCTCGACGCCGCCCGCAAGGAGAAGCCGCTGCGGCGGTACGACGGCTACACGGTCATGCCCATCACCGTGAGCCGGCGGCGGCTGATGCTCGACGAGGTCGACCGCGAGGGCCGGGCGAGCCCGTCCGTGCCGTTCCTCGACCCGTTCATCCCGCGCCGCTGGACCTGGTTCTTCGACCGGTACGTCCTGCCGCAGGTCTACTGGCGTCGCATCCTCCGCGGAAAGGTCTGACCGCTCCTCCGCAGTGAGCTGTGCGGCAAGCCGTGCACGGCCGAGACCATCATCGGCGCGGGCCTCATCTGAAGTGACCCCGTCAGGCGGACGCTGCGTTCGACGACTTGTCCGGTGAGCGTCGTCCTTTCGAGAAGGTGACCTGCGCGAGGTGAGCATCCGCCGAGCGAGTGGCCCTCTCATGGCCCGGCTCCGCGGTTCCGCTACTCGCCGGTGAAGGCGCCGCAGAGGCGAGCTCGCACAGGCGGCTTCAGTAGCGGCGCCGACGAGCCGATAGCCCCTGCAGACGGGCAGCACAACGCGATAGGAGGCACTCGGTGTACGGACTGGTCAACAAGGCCGTGGAGGAGCTCGCTCGCGGTGTGGCCGGCGACGAGGGCTGGGAGCGCATCAAACTGCGGGCTGACGTGCGCGAGGTGGAGTTCGTCGGGTTGACCGCCTACCCGGACGAGCTGACCTACCGACTCGTCGCAGCTGCCAGTGAGGAGCTCGGCATGCCCGCCGAAGACATGCTCGCGGCCTTCGGCGAACACTGGGTCCGTTACACCGCTGAGCAGGGTTGGGGGCCGATGCTCGCCGCAGCGGGAGACAGTCTCCCGACGTTCCTGATCGGGCTGGACTCGCTGCACGCACGGATCCGGCTCACCATGCCCGCGCTGGCGCCGCCGTCGTTCCGCTGTACCGATGTCACGGACACGAGCCTGCGGCTGCACTACCACTCCCACCGTGACGGTCTGGCGCCCATGGTCACCGGGCTGCTGCGCGGACTGGGCGCGCGCTTCGACACCCCGGTCGGGGTCGTGCACGCCGTCCGCCGGTCCGAGGGTGCCGACCATGACGAGTTCCTGGTCACGTGGCCATGACGCTGCTGGCGGAGGGGACGTCGAGCGCCGCGGAGGCGGCGCTCCCGGAACTGCTGGCCGCTGCGTTTCCCTTTCATCTCGCCGTAGACGGCGCGGGACGGGTGGTGGCTGTCGGCCCCAGTCTGCTGCGCGCCGCTCCTGGGTTGACGATCGGGAATGAGGTCGGTGATCACCTCGAGGTGCTGGCCCCGATCGGGCTGCAACTGCGCCCCGACGCGCTGACCGGGCACGAGCGCAGCCTCGTCCTGCTCAACGCGCTGGACGGGCGACTGACCCTGCGCGGGCAGCTGACCCGAAGCGGTGAGCTGGCTGTCTTCCTCGGCTCTCCGTGGGTGACCGACCCGGGGCAGCTGGAACCACTGGGCCTGTCGCTTGCAGACTTCGCCGTGCACGATCCGGTCGCAGACTTCCTGATGTTGCTGCAGGCCCAGACCGCTGCGCTGGCCGATGCCGAACGGCTTGCCGCGCGGCTCATCGAGGCGGCTGCGGCGCAGGCGCAGCTCGCCGCGGCGGAGCGTCAGCTCGCCGCTGAGCTGGACGCGATCCCGGACCTGACCCTGCGGCTGAACTCCGCAGCCATGCTCCTGGAGGTTCGTCCGGCCAGAGACGGACAACTCTCCGTGCCCGCTCTCGAGCTGTTGGGCACGTCCGCCACCGAGCTCTTCCCGTCCTGGGCGTCCCGGTTGCCTCGGGCTCTGCACCGCGCGCTGACCAGCGGTGTCACGCAGGCGCTCGCTTTCGAGCAGCAAGGGGATGACCGACGAGTCGGGCACTACGAGGCCCGCCTGACCCCCAGCGGCGCCGATGAGGTGCTGGTGCTGGTCCGCGACGTCACCGAACGTCGCGAGCTGGAGCGCCGACTGACCGAGCAGGCCTTCACCGACCCGCTGACCGGATTGGCGAACCGTGCGCTGCTGATCGACCGCATCGGCCACGCCATCAGTGCGGCCGGCCGCGACGCCTCCGACGTCCAGCCTCCCGTGCTGCTGCTCATCGACCTGGACGACTTCAAGACCGTGAACGACACCCTCGGCCACCCGGCCGGGGACCGATTGCTCACAGAGGTGGCCGACCGCCTGCGCGAGCACACCAGGCCCGGGGACACCGCCGCCCGGCTCGGCGGCGACGAGTTCGCAGTACTGCTGTCCGCCGGCGGCCCGCCCGATCTGGGCGGCGACCTCGCTCAGCGACTACTGGAGGCTCTCGGCGAGCCGGTCGATCTCGACGGTCGGCAGGTCCACCCCCGCGTCAGCATCGGTGTCGCCGCCGCAGATGCCGAACTGGACCAGGACGGACTCCTGCGCAACGCCGACCTGGCGATGTACGTCGCCAAGAACGCCGGCAAGCACCGCTGGGCGGCTTTCCACCCCGACTTCCACGAACAGGTTCTCGACCAACTGGCTCTCGAGACCGACCTGCGGACCGCGCTCGGGCATGTCTCCGGCACCTCCGGTGCGGCGGACGGCGGCCAGCTGGACGTGCACTACCAGCCGGTCGTCGAGCTGAGTAGCGGAACCACGGTCGGAGTCGAGGCACTGCTGCGGTGGATGCACCCCACTCGCGGCGCCGTGTCGCCGGCGGACTTCATCCCGTTGGCCGAGGATGTCGGGTTGATCGGGGAACTGGGCAGCTGGGTGCTGCACCGCGCTTGTCAGCAGGCTGCCGCCTGGCAGCGGGACCGGGCGGGGGAGGCCCTGACGGTCAGCGTGAACCTGTCGATTCGTCAGCTGGAGCAGCCGGGTCTGTACGAGGATGTCCGAAGCGCTCTGACTGCCAGTGGCCTGCCGCCGGAGTCGCTGATCCTGGAGGTGACCGAGACAGCGCTGCTGAACTACACCGACGCGGTCCTGCAAGCCATGACGCAGCTGCGGACGCTCGGCGTCCGGATGGCGCTGGACGACTTCGGCACCGGCTACAGCTCGCTGAGTCGGCTGCGCAACCTCCCGGTGGACATGCTCAAGATCGACCGGGCGTTCGTCGCCCAGGTGTGCGACGGCGGGGTCGACTCGGCTATCGCCCGAGCGATCGTCGAGCTCGGCCGCGCGCTGCAACTGTCCGTGGTCGC
>CADCTN010000002.1 GCA_902805535.1 uncultured Blastococcus sp.
ACGACGTGGCTGACGCCGGTGACGTCGATGCCTCGGGCGGCGACGTCGGTGGCGACCAGGACGTCGACCTTGCCGCTGCGGAAGGCGCGCAGCGCCTGCTCGCGGGCGCCCTGGCCGAGGTCGCCGTGCACCGCGGCCGCGGCGAACCCGCGGTCGACGAGCTCGTCGGCGACCTTCTGGGCGGTGCGCTTGGTGCGGCAGAACACCATGACCAGGCCGCGGTCGCGGGCCTGCAGCACCCGGGAGAGCAGCTCGGGCTTGTCCAGGTTGTGCGCCCGGTAGATGAACTGGGTGGTCTGCGGGACCGTCGAGCCCTCGTCGTTGCCGTGGGCCCGGATGTGGGTGGGCTGGGTCATGAACGACCGGGAGAGCGTGACGATCGGGCCGGGCATCGTCGCGGAGAACAGCATGGTCTGCCGCTTGTCCGGGACCATGGCGAGGATCCGCTCGATGTCGGGCAGGAAGCCCAGGTCGAGCATCTCGTCGGCCTCGTCGAGGACGAGGACCTTGACCTTGCCCAGGATCAGGTCACCACGCTGCGCCAGGTCGAGCAGGCGGCCGGGCGTGCCGACCACGACCTCGACGCCCTTGCGCAGCGACTCGATCTGCGGCTCGAAGGCGCGGCCGCCGTAGATGGCCTGCACGCGGATGCCGCGCGTGGCCCCGGCGGTGCCGAGGTCACGGGCGACCTGCACGCACAGCTCACGGGTGGGGACGACGACCAGCGCCTGCGGCACCCCGTCGCCGCCCTCGGCGGGCGGGCTGACCCGCTGCAGCATCGGGACGCCGAACCCGAGGGTCTTGCCGGTGCCGGTGCGCGCCTGGCCGATGAGGTCGTTGCCCGCCAGGGCCAGGGGCAGCGTGAGCTCCTGGATGGCGAAGGTGCGGTGGATCCCGACCGCGGCCAGCGCGGCGACGATGTCGGGGTGCACGTCGAAGTCGCTGAACAGCGGGCTGTCGCTGGCGACGGGCGCGCCACCGAGCTCCTCGACCTGCGACTCGAGCTCCTCGGGAGCGGGGGCGCCGGTCTCGGCGTGCTCGAGGGCGACCGCCTCGGTGGCCGGCGTGTCGGTGGAGCCGGGTGTGTTCTCGGTGGAGTTCAGTGCGTTCTCGGTGGAGGTCAGTGCTCTCGCCTCTGTCTGCGGGGGAAGGGGTTCCGGCGCGCTCGTGGCGACGTACCCGTCCCGGTGGTTGTCGCGGGATCAGTTCCAGCGCCAACGCAGCCAGCAGAACCGGGCGTCTCGGAGATCGGCCCGGGAGACAGCCCGGGGGGCGTCGTCCAGCGGTCGTCAGCGCACAGATACACAGCGCACCCGGAGGCACGCCGCTTCCCATGGTAGCGCGGCGACCGGCTAGCCTCGGCCCGCCGCGCTCCAGGGGTGACCCGTGCCACCTGCGACGCCGACGTCCCGACCCGCGGACCCGAGGAGATGCGTGTGACGACCCCGGTCGACAGCAGTGCGGTCGTGGACCTGCTGGGCGCGCTCGCCTACGCCGAGCTCACCGCGTTCGACCGGCTGGCCGAGGATGCGCGGCTCGCCCCGACGCTGACCGGCCGCGCCGCGCTGGCGAAGATGGCCGCGGCGGAGATCGGTCACCACGTGCAGCTCACCGACCGGCTCGCGGAGCTGGAGGTGGACCCGGCCATGGCCATGGCGCCGTTCGTCCGGGCGCTGGACGCCTTCCACGAGAGCACCCGTCCCAGCACCTGGCTCGAGGGCCTGGTGAAGGCCTACGTCGGCGACGGGCTGGCGACCGACCTCTACCGCGAGATCGCCGCCTTCCTCCCCGACCCGGACCGGGCGCTGGTGCTGGACGTGCTCGCCGACACCGGCCACGCGGACTTCGCCGTCCGGGAGGTACGGGCGGCCATCGCGGCCGACCGGTCGGTGCCCGGCCGGCTGTCCCTCTGGGGACGGCGGCTCGTCGGCGAGGCCATGAGCCAGTCCCAGGCGGTCATCGCCGAGCACGATCGGCTGGCCGAGCTGATCATCGGGGGCACCGGCGACCTCGGCGGCGTCGGGCGCCTCATCGAGCGCATCACGAGTGCGCACACCCTCCGGATGAAGGCGCTGGGGCTCAACCCATGACGACCGTGAAGCACCTGCTCGTCGTCGGGGCCGGGCCGGGCATCTCCGCGGCCACGGCCCGCCGCTTCGGTGCCCTCGGTTGGGCGGTCGGCCTGGTGGCCCGCCGCGAGGCGCCGCTCGCCGAGCTCGGGTCCGCGCTCCGGGCCGACGGCGTCCGCGTGGAGTGGGCGACGGCCCAGGCAGGGGACCCGTCGTCGCTGACCGCCGCCGTCGAGTCGCTGACCGCGGCCCTCGGCCCGGTCGACGTCCTGCTCTACAACGTCTCGATCGGCCGGCAGGCGCCGGTGCCCGAGCTGGCGCCCGAGGACCTGCTGGGCGACCTCGCGGCGGGTGCGGTCGGACTGCAGACGGCGGTCCGCGCGGCGCTGCCCGGCATGCGGGAGCGCGGCTCGGGGACGGTCCTGGTCACCGGGGGCGGATCGGCGGACCGGCCGATCACCTCGATGGCCACCCTCGGGGTGCAGAAGGCGGCGCTGCGGGCGCTCGCGGAGGTGCAGGCACGAACGCTGGCGCCCGAGGGCATCCACGTGGCCACGGTGACGGTGCGCGGGCTCGTGGGGGAGGACCAGCAGATCCACCCCGACCGCGTGGCCGAGCTGTACGCCGAGCTGGTGGCGGAGACGGCCGGGCCGCCGGAGCACTGGCGGACCGTCGTGGACCTCGCCTGACCGCGGCTTGACACGGCGGCGGGGCGCCGTCCGCGGGTGCGGACGACGCCCCGCCGGGGACGTGCGGTGTTGCCGGTGATCAGGCGCCGGCGATGAAGCCGACGCGGCGCTGGTCGGGCTGGGCGATCTCGACGTAGGCGATCCGGTCGACGGGGACGACGACGCGACGACCCCGTTCGTCGACCAGGGTCAGCAGGCCGTCCTTGGTCGAGCCGGACATGGCCGCGGCCACGTCCTTCTCGATCTCGTCAGGGGTCTTGGGGCTGTCGATGACCAGCTCCCGGGGGGAGTGCTGGACGCCGATCTTGACTTCCACGTGGGCGATGCCTCCTCGGTTCGCGCGACTGCCCCCACGCTAGCCCAGCGGCGCCACCGGGACCCCGCCGTCGGGGTGCGCCGTCAGCGAACGGCGTGGCTCAGTGCTGGTCGCCCTCGACCCGCGGGAAGCCGGAGATGCCGCGCCAGGCCAGTGCCGACACCAGGGCGACCGCCTCGTCGCGGGAGACGGTGCCCTTGCGCGGCAGCCACCAGCGGGCGCTGGTCTCCGACAGGCCGGTGAGTCCGGAGGCCAGCAGCAGCGCCCGCTCGGGGTCGAGGCCGGTGTCGGCCGCGATCACCTCGGCGATCGCCTCGACGCAGGCGCCGGTTCCCCGGTCGACGATCGCCCGGACGTCGGCGTCGTTGCGCAGGTCGGACTCGAAGACCAGGCGGAAGGCCTCGCCCTCGGCGTCGATGAAGTCGAAGTAGGCGCCCACGGCACCGTCCACGCGGGCCCGGTTGTCGTCGGTGTGGCTCATCGCCTCGGCCACCCGGTCGGCGAGCCCGGAGACGTGCTCCTCGAGCAGGGCCAGGTAGAGCTCCCGCTTGCCCGGGAAGTGCTGGTAGAGCACCGGCTTGCTGACGCCGGCCCGGTCGGCGATGTCGTCCATCGCCGCGGCGTGGAATCCCTGGGCGACGAACACGTCCTGGGCGGCGCGCAGCAGCTGCAGCCGGCGGGCGCCGCGGGGCAGCCGGGACGTGCGCCGGTTGTTCACGGCGGCGGGACGGGGCGGCTGCATGGTGCGGGGGATGTTACCGGCGGGTTCGCCGACCGCACGTCGTGTCGCCGGGGATTACCGTCGTCCGGATGTCCGAGGTTCCTCCGCCCGCCGTCGCGACGGCCGATGTCCCGGCCGCACGGCCGTCGGCCACCCCCCTGCCCGCGCTCACGTCGCTGCTCCCGCCCTGGCCGGGCGAGCAGGTGCCCGTGCGCGGGGGTGCGGTCTTCGTGCGCACCACCCCGTGGACCGGTCCCGTCGACGGGCCGGGGGAGGACGCCCCGCGCGAGCGGGCGCTGTACGTCCACGGCCTGGGCGGGGCGTCCACGAACTGGACCGACCTGGCGGCGCTGCTCGCCGTCCGCTTCGACGGCTGGGCCCTGGACCTCCCCGGCTTCGGGCGCTCTCAGCCCCCAGCCCACGGCCGGTACTCCATCCGTGGCCACGTCCAGGCGGTGATCGACCTGCTCGAGCACGTCATCGCCCGGCCGGGGCCAGGTCAGGGGCAGCCGGTGCACCTGCTCGGCAACTCCCTGGGCGGGCTGGCCAGTCTGCTCGTCGCCTCCCGCCGGCCCGATCTCGTCGCGACCCTGACGCTGGTGTCGCCGGCCATGCCGGTGTACCGCGTGCCGCAGGCGTTCAGCACGGCGCTGCTGCTGCTCCTCGTGCCCGGGATCCCGTCGCTGGCCGCCCAGCGGATCGGCGCCGTCACGCCGGAGCAGAGCGTGCGGGCGATGATCAACATGTGCTTCGGCGAGCCGGGCAAGGTGCCACCGGAGCGCGTCGAGCAGGCGGTCCAGGAGACGCGCGAGCGCGCCGAGCAGCCCTGGGCGGACCGTGCGCTGACGCGGAGCATGCGCGGGCTCATCACCTCCTACCTGCGGGTGGGGGCGGCGAACGCCTGGCGTGCGGCGCGCACGCTCCAGATGCCGACGCTCGTGCTGTGGGGCGCGCGCGACAAGCTGGTCGCCCCGTCGCTGGCCCCACGGCTGGCCTCCGTCGTCCCCGATGCCCGTCTGGAGGTGCTGGACACGGTGGGCCACGTCGCCATGCTGGAGGCGCCCGAGGCGACCGCGCGGGCGGTGCTCGGCATGGTCGAGGAGACGGCGGCGTGCCGAGAGCCGCGCGCTGCCGTCGACACGCCCCGCGGCGTGAGACGCTGACCCGCCGAGGCCGCCGGACGGACGAGGAGTGCATGGTGCCGCCAGGGGGAGGACGCTCCGGTGACGGCCGTCCTCCGGGCGGTCGTCCCGGCGACGTCCGCCCGGTCCGCGCCCGGACGCCCGTACCGCCGCCCGTCCGCGGTGCGACACCCCGCGGTCCCGCGGTGCGCACGGCCGACCGGCCTGCCCCGCTGGTGGCCCGGACCGACGTCCCCGATCCGCTCCGCGGCGGCACGACGGTCGGGAAGCGGCCCGGCCGGCTCGCCGCCTTCGTGCACCGCTACGGCTGGCGGGCCTACGCCCTCCCGTTCCTGACCCTGGCCACCGTGGCACTCCTGGTGGACCTCGCCCTCACCTCGCCCCGTGCGCCGGCGCGCACCACCGGTGCCGCGGCGGCGACGACCGCCTCGCTGCCGAGCCCGACGTCGGTGGTGGAGGCGCCGCCTCCCGCCGCGCCGGCCGAGGGCGACGCCGAACCCATTCAGGCGCCGCCGACCGTCGGCGTGGAGAGCTACGTGGAACAGGGAGCGGGGACGCTCGCGGTCGTCGACGGCAGCTCGGCGGTCCACGGCACCGGTCCGCTGAGCCGCTTCGTCGTCGAGGTCGAGGACGGCATCGGCGTGGACGGAGCCGGCTTCGCGCAGGCGGTCGAGGCCACGCTCGCCGACCCCCGGTCCTGGGGCAACGGCGGGCGGCGGTCCTTCCAGCGCGTGGGGGTCGCGGAAGCCGTGGCCGGCGACTTCGACTTCAAGGTGAGCCTGGTCAGCCCGGGCAGCATGGAGACGTACTGCCCCGGCGTCGGCACCGGCGGCTACACGTCCTGCCGCTACGGGGAGCGCGCCGTCATCAACCTCGCCCGGTGGGCGACCGCCGTCCCGCACTACGACGGCGACATCGAGACCTACCGCCACTACGTGGTCAACCACGAGGTGGGGCATGCGCTGGGCAACGGGCACCTGGACTGCCCCGGCGACGGCCAGCTCGCCCCGGTGATGCAGCAGCAGACCCTCGGACTCGACGGCTGCCAGAGGAACGCCTGGCCCTACCCCTAGCTCGCCGGGCAGGCGCACGGACGGCGCCACGGCGTCCCGCTCGCGGAAGTACTGAGGGGCCGGACCGGGGAATTGGGCTGCCTGGCACGCTGTTGAAGGCGGAAACGCCGGCCTGCGGCCGTAGTCGACCGACCCGAGGAGCTTCCGTGTCCCTGCCACCCCTGGTGGAGCCCGCCGCCGACCTGTCGATCGACGAGGTCCGCCGCTACAGCCGCCACCTGATCATCCCCGACGTCGGGATGGACGGGCAGAAGCGCCTGAAGAACGCCAAGGTGCTCGCCGTCGGCGCCGGCGGCCTCGGCTCGCCCGTGCTGATGTACCTGGCCGCGGCCGGTGTCGGCACGCTCGGCATCGTCGAGTTCGACACCGTCGACGAGTCCAACCTGCAGCGCCAGATCATCCACGGGCAGTCCGACGTCGGCCGGTCCAAGGCCGAGAGCGCGCGCGACTCCATCAAGGAGATCAACCCGCTGATCGACGTCCGGCTGCACGAGACGCGGCTGGACAGCGAGAACGTGCTGGAGATCTTCGCCGACTACGACCTGATCGTGGACGGCACCGACAACTTCGCCACGCGCTACCTGGTCAACGACGCGTGCGTGCTGCTGGACAAGCCCTACGTCTGGGGCTCGATCTACCGCTTCGACGGCCAGGTCTCGGTCTTCTGGAACGAGCACGGGCCCAACTACCGTGACCTCTACCCGGTCCCGCCGCCGCCCGGCATGGTGCCCTCGTGCGCCGAGGGCGGCGTGCTCGGCGTCCTGTGCGCCACGATCGGCGCCATCCAGGCGACCGAGGCGGTCAAGCTGATCACCGGCATCGGTGACACGCTGCTCGGCCGGCTGATGGTCTACGACGCCCTGGAGATGACCTTCCGCACGATCAAGGTGCGCAAGGACCCCGAGGGCGAGCCGATCACCGGGCTCATCGACTACGACGCCTTCTGCGGCGTCGTCTCCGTCGAGGCCCAGGAGGCCGCGGCCGGCTCGACGATCACCGTCGACGAGCTCAAGGACATGATGGACGCCGGCAAGGACTTCGAGCTGATCGACGTCCGCGAGCCCAACGAGTACGAGATCGTCTCGATCCCCGGCGCGAAGCTCATCCCCAAGGACGAGATCCTCTCCGGCCGGGCGCTGTCGCAGCTGCCGAACGACAGGCCGATCGTGCTGCACTGCAAGACCGGGGTGCGCTCGGCCGAGGCCCTGGCCGCCGTCAAGAGCGCCGGGTTCAAGGACGCCGTGCACGTGCAGGGCGGCGTGACCGCGTGGGCGACCCGCATCGACAAGGCGCTGCCGACGTACTGAGAGAGACACCGTCCAGCACGTCACCGGCCCGCTCTGCCCCCTTGGGGGGCGGGGCGGGCCGTCGTCGTCTTGACTGGCGGTCATGGCCGACTTCTCGCCCGTGGAGCTGCTCGAGCTCTTCCAGCGCGCCCAGAACCAGTTCACCGACCGGGTCGACGCCGTCGAGCCCGGCCAGTGGGAGGACGAGTCGCTCCCGGGCTGGACCGTCGCGGATCTGCTCGCGCACGTGGTCAGCGAGCAGTTGTGGGTGCCCCCGCTCCTGGCCGGCGAGCCGGCCGACGAGGGCCGCTTCCCCGACGCCACCGACGACCTGCTCGGCGACGACCCCCTGACCGGCTGGGAGACGGCGGCGGACGGCGCGCTGTCGGCGTTCGCCGAGGACGACGCCCTGGTGCGCACCGTGCACCTCTCCCGGGGCCCGACCCCGGCCACCGAGTACATCCTCGAGATGACCGCCGATCTGACCGTGCACGCCTGGGACCTCGCCAGGGCCACCCATGGCGACGTCGTCCTGGACGGCGAGCTGATCACCGTGTCCCTCGTCTACGCCGAGCGGCTGCCCGAGGACGGGATCCCCGGGATGATCGACGCGCCGCTGGACGTGCCGGCCTCCGCCCCGCCCCAGACGCGGCTGCTGGCCCGGTTCGGCCGCCGGGGCTGAGCCCCGCTTGCCATGATCGGCGGGTGACCCTCGATCCCGCGGACGTCGACGAGGCGGTGTTCGACGTCGTCGACCGGATCCCGCCGGGCCGGGTGACCACCTACGGCACGATCGGGGTGCTGATCGGCATCGGTCCGCGCCGGGTCGCGCGGGCCCTGTCGTCGGGCGGGGGAGCGGTGGCCTGGCACCGCGTCGTGCGCGCGGACGGCTCGGCCGCCGAGCCGGTCCGCGTGCGTCAGCTGGAGCTGCTCGCCGCCGAGGGCGTGCCCGTGCGCGACGGGCGCGTCGTCCTGTCCGCCGTCCGCTGGCCCGGCTGAGCCGCGTGTCCGGCGTGTGTCGAACCGACCCATGCGGACCATTTGCGGCCATGGCCTTCAGCCGGGCGCCGCACCTGCCGACCACCAGGGCATGAACAACATCGCGTGCGGTGCGGTGGCCCAGGCCGGGCTCGTCGCGGCGACGGCGTCGCTCGACGGCGAGGCCGAGTGGCCGTTGCTGCAGGTCGCCGGCTGGCTGACGACCGCCACGGAGTCGATGCTCGAGGCCGGGCAGGTCGAGGTGACTCTCGCGCTGATCTGAGGCGCTGCTCTCACCCCGTCCGCGCCGCACCGGAAATGTCGGTCCGCCGTGATTCCATCGGAGGGTGGCTCAGGGGGGAACGGCGCCGGTCTACCGGCTGGTCACCGGTGAGGCGCAGCGGGTCTCGGCGCCGCGCCTGGACCCGACCCAGCAGGCCGTCGTCGACCACGGGGCCGGACCGCTGCTGGTCCTCGCCGGGCCCGGCACGGGCAAGACGACGACGATCGTCGAGGCCGTCGCCGCCCGCATCGACGCGGGCGTCGACCCGGAGCAGATCCTCGTCCTGACCTTCAGCCGCAAGGCGGCCGCCGAGCTGCGCACCCGAATCACCGGCCGCGTGGCCCGCACCATCCGCGAGCCGCTGGCCCGCACCTTCCACTCCTACGCCTACGGCGTCCTGCGGCGCGCCGCGCTGCTGCGTGGCGACCTGCCGCCCCGGTTGCTCACCTCCGCGGAGCAGGACGCCGTCGTGGCCGAGCTGCTGCGCGGCGACGCCGAGGAGGAGGGCGCCGTACGCTGGCCGGCCGCGCTCACTCCTGCCCTGGGCACGGCGGGCTTCCGCACCGAGCTGCGCGACCTGCTGATGCGCGCCACCGAGCGCGGGGTCGGCTCGAACCAGCTGGCGGCCTGGGGCCGGGAGACCGGTCGCGACCACTGGGTGCTCGCCGCCGCCTTCCAGGAGCAGTACGAGAACGTGACCACGTTCGCCACCGTCAGCCGAGGTGACGCGTCGGGCTACGACCCCGCCGAGCTCGTCCGCGCCGCGATCGCCGAGCTCGAGGACGACCCCGAGCTGCTGCGCCAGGAGCGGGAGCGGGCGAGCTGGCTGTTCGTCGACGAGTACCAGGACACCGACCCGGCTCAGGTCGAGCTGCTCGAGCTGCTCGCCGGGGGAGGAGGCAACCTCGTCGCCGTCGGCGACCCCGACCAGGCCATCTACGCCTTCCGCGGCGCCGAGCCGCGCGGCATCGTCGAGTTCGCCGACCGGTTCCGGCACACCGACGGCCGGCCCGCGGGCCGGGCGTCCCTCGGCGTCTGCCGCCGGTCGGGCGAGGAGCTGCTGCGCATCACCCGCCGGGTGGCCGAAGGGCTGCCCGGGCCCTGGGAGCACCGGCGCCTCGTGCCCGGGGAGGCCACCGATCCCGGCGCGGCCGAGGTGCACGTCTTCGGGTCCGCGGCGGTCGAGGCGGCCTACCTCGCCGACGTCCTCCGCCGGGCGCACCTGCTCCAGGGCGTGCCGTGGTCGAGGATGGCCGTCGTCGTCCGCGCCGCCGTGGCGCTCGGACCGCTGCGCCGTGCCCTGGCGTCGGCCGGCGTACCGGTCGCGGTGTCCGCCGACGAGCTGCCCCTGGCCGGCCAGCCGGCCGTGGCGCCGTTCCTGACCGCGCTCGGCGCGCTCCTCCCGGCGGCCGGCGCGGGCCCCGAGGCCGCCGGCACCGCGGTCGGTCTCGACGAACCGGCCGCCGAGGCACTGCTCGCCTCGCCGCTGGGTGGCGCCACCGTGCTGGACCTGCGACGGCTCCGGCGGGCGGTCCGGATCGCGCTGGTCAGGCAGGGCGTGGACCCGGCCGAGCGTGCTGCGCCGCTGGCGCTGGCACTCGGCGACGACACGATGCTCGACGCGCTGCCCGAGCACGTCGCCCGGCCCGCGCTGCGGGTGGCCGCCGTCCTCTCCGCCGGCCGGGTGGCGCTGGCCCACGACGGCACGGCGGAGGACGTGCTCTGGGCGATGTGGCAGCGCAGCGGTCTCGCCGCGAAGTGGGCACGGTCGAGCGCCGCCGGCGGACCC
>CADCTN010000003.1 GCA_902805535.1 uncultured Blastococcus sp.
ACGACATCTCGCTGCGGGTCATCCACCGCGGCGTCGGTGGGATCACCAAGAGCGACATCGACCTGGCGCTGGCCGACGACGTCATCGTCCTGGGCTTCAACGTCCGGGCCGAGGGTCAGGCCACCGAGCTCGCCAACCGCGAGGGCGTGGACGTCCGGTACTACACGGTCATCTACCAGGCCATCGACGAGATCGAGGCCGCGCTCAAGGGCATGCTCAAGCCCGAGTACGAGGAGGTCCAGCTCGGCACGGCGGAGGTCCGCGAGGTCTTCCGGGTGCCGAAGATCGGCAACGTCGCCGGTTCGCTGGTCCGCAGCGGGACGATCGTCCGGAACTCGAAGGCTCGCCTTCTCCGCGACGGTGCCGTGGTCGCCGACAACCTGACGGTGGAGTCCCTCCGCCGGTTCAAGGACGACGTGACCGAGGTCCGCGAGGGCTACGAGTGCGGTATCGGGCTGGGGTCGTTCAACGACATCAAGCCCGAGGACGTCATCCAGACCTTCGAGATGCGCGAGATCCCGCGCGCCTGATGAAGGACCGCTCCAGCACGTTGCGGTAGGGAGGCGGTGAGTGTGTTCACGGGCACGCTCACCGCCGACCTGCTGCTGGGCGACGTCCACTCGCTCAAGGGCAAGCGCGCCGTGGTGCGGCCGATCGTGGCCGAGCTGCGGCGCCGCTTCGACGTGGCCGCCGCCGAGGTGGGCGACCAGGACCTGCACCGCCGCGCGCAGGTCGGCGTCGCCGCTGTCGCCGGGGACGCCGGTCAGGTGAACGACGTCCTCGACGCCTGCGAGCGGTTGCTGGCCGAGCGGCCGGAGGTGACGCTGCTGTCGACGCATCGCCGGCTCCACAGCGACACCGACTAGAAGGACCCCCTCGCCCCCCGTCGCTCGCACGCTCGCGACGGGTCCCTGCGAGGGGGCCGCTCCATCCACTCACCCTGGAGGTCCGACATGGCCGATCCGGCCCGCGCCCGCAAGCTGGCGGTGCGCATCCGTCAGATCGTCTCCGCCGCGATCGAGACCCAGATCAAGGACCCCCGCCTGGGCATGGTGACCGTCACCGACGCCCGGGTGACCGGTGACCTCCGCGAGGCGACGGTGTTCTACACCGTCTACGGCGACGAGACCCAGATCGCGGACTCCGCGACGGCGCTGACCAGCGCCACCGGCGTCCTGCGCTCGACCGTCGGCAAGCAGACCGGCATCAAGTTCGTCCCGACGCTGACCTTCGTGGCCGACATCGTCCCCGACACGGCGCGCGAGCTCGAGGAGGCGCTGGAGCGCGCCCGGCACGCGGACGCCGAGCTTGCCCGGGCCCGGGAGGGCGCCCAGTACGCCGGCGAGCCCGATCCGTACCGGAAGCCCGCCGAGGACGAGGACACGGACGAGGACGAGGACACGGTGGCGTCCGGCACTGCCGATGACAGTGGCGACGATCCCGCCACCACCAGGAGTGCCGGCATGCGAGCGAACCAGTGAGCGAGAACGACCCGGATCCGCACGAGCCCGACGAGGGCCAGGGGACGTCGGTGCTGGGCGGCCGGAAGGTCCCCGACGCCGGGGATCCCACCGACGGCGGCAAGCACGGTGAGGTGGGGGACGCCCCGAGCATCACCTCCGACGAGCCCGACGACGGCTCCAGCTACCCGGTGGGCGGTGGCTCGGTGACGGAGGAGCGGGACGCTCCGCCGGTGGCCGACCCGGGACCGGGCGCCTGATCCCGATGCCGCTCTCCTCCGCCCGCGCGGCGGATGCCCCGCTGCGCACCGCGGCCTCGGTGTTGGCCGAGGCCGCCGACGCCCGCGCCACGGTCGTCCTCTCCGGCCACGTGCAGCCCGACGCGGACGCCCTGGGCAGCACGCTGTCCCTCGCCGAGGGCCTCCGCCGCCGCGGCGCCCGCGTGCTGGTCACGTTCCCCGGCCCGTTCACCCTGCCGACCTCCCTCGGCTGGCTGCCCGGCGCCGAGGGGCTGGTGCCCTCCACGGCAGTCCCCTCGTCGCCCGACGTGTTCGTCAGCCTGGACGCCGCCTCGCCGGCCCGGCTGGGCGAGCTCGCCGTGCTCCTCGACACGGCCGGCACCTCGATCGTCGTCGACCACCACGCGAGCAACCCCGGGTTCGGTGACGTCCGGCTGGTCGACGGCGGTGCCCCCGCCACGGTGACCCTGGTGGCCGGCCTCCTCGACGAGCTGGGCGTCACGCTGGACCGGCCACTGGCGACCTGCCTGTACGCCGGTCTGGCCGCCGACACGGGGTCCTTCCGCTTCGGCAACACCCGCCCGGAGACCCACGAGCTGGCCGCCCGGCTGCTGGCCACCGGGATCGACCACTCCGACATCAGCCGACGCCTGTTCGACACCGCCCCCTTCGGCTGGCTCGGGCTGCTGTCGGTCGTCACCGGGCGCGCCGTCCTGGAGACCGAGGTGGGTGGCGGACTGGTGTGGACGTGGTCGAGCACCGCCGAGGCGGCCGAGCACGGCCTGCCCGGGGAGCAGCTGGAGGCCCTCGTCGACGTCGTGCGCTCCACCCAGGAGGCCGACGTGGCCTGCGTCCTCAAGGGCCAGGACGACGGTTCCTGGTCGGTCTCCCTGCGGTCGCGCGGCGCCACCGACGTGGCGCGGGTGGCCATGGCGCTCGGCGGGGGCGGGCACGTCCTCGCCGCCGGCTACAGCTCCTGCGCCGACCGCGAGACGACGATCGCGGCGCTCCGCAGGGAACTCGCCTCGGAGTGACCCGCGGTCCGTCCGTGCTGCGGCTCGCGGTGCCCGCGCTGGTGGTGCTCGCGGCGGAGCCGCTGTACCTGCTGGTTGACACCGCGGTGGTGGGCAACCTCGGCACCGTCGCGCTCGGCGGGCTCGCCGTCGGCGGCGGCCTGCTCGCGTGGGCGGCCGCGCTGCTGAACTTCCTCGCCTACGGCACCACCGCCCGCGCCGCCCGCCGGGCCGGCGCCGGCGACCGCGACGGCGCGGTCGCCGAGGGGGTGCAGGCCACCTGGCTGGCGCTGGCCCTCGGGCTCGGCGTCCTCGTCCTCTTCCAGCTCCTGGCCGGGCCGCTCACCCGACTGCTGGCCGGCGGTGCGGGCGCCGTGGCCGAGGCAGGGGAGCAGTGGCTGCGGGTCGCGTCCCTCGGGGCGCCCCTGCTGCTGGTGTCGCTGGCCGGCAACGGCTGGCTGCGCGGCGTCCAGCAGCTCCGTCGCCCGGTGCGGTACGTCCTCGCCGGCAGCCTGCTCAGCCTCGTCCTCTGCCCGCTGCTGGTGTACCCCGTGGGTCTGGGCCTGGTCGGCTCCGCGGTCGCCAACGTCGCCGGGCAGGCGCTGACGGCGGGCCTGTTCGTGCGCGCGCTGGTCGGGGAGGGCACCGCCTGGCGACCGCGGCCGGCGGCCCTGCGCGCTCAGGTGGTCATCGGGCGCGACCTGCTGCTGCGCGCGGCCGTCCTGCAGGTGTCCTTCCTGGTCGCCGCCGGGGTGGCCGCCCGCGCCGGCACGGCCTCCCTCGGCGCCCACCAGATCGCCCTGCAGCTGTTCCTCTTCCTCGCCCTGGTGCTCGACGCCTACGCCATCGCCGCCCAGACCCTCGTCGGGCACGCGCTCGGTGGCGACCGCCCGGCCGAGGCGCGGGCCACGGCGTCCCGGGTCGCGATGTGGGGCCTGGGTACCGGCGTGGCGGTCGCGGCGGCGCTCCTGGCGTCGCGCGACCTGCTGCTCCCGCTCTTCACCGACGACGCCGCGGTCCTGCGCCAGGCCGAGGTCGTGTGGTGGTTCCTGGCCGGCATGCAGCCCCTGGCCGGCGTCGTCTTCGCGCTGGACGGCGTGCTGATGGGCGCCGGGGACGTGGGCTACCTGCGCACGGTGACGATCGGGTCGGCGGTGGTCGGGTTCCTGCCGCTGACCCTGCTCGCCGGATCGCTGGGCTGGGGGCTCGCCGGGATCTGGGCCGGGCTGTGCCTGTTCATCGGGCTGCGGCTGGTCGGCGTGCTGGTCCGGGTGGCGGGTGACCGCTGGCTGAGCGCGCCTGCAACGGTGGGGACGTGAGTCCCCGACGCCCTGACGCCGACGTCCCACCCGGGCTGCTGCTCGTCGACAAGGCCGGCGGCATGACGTCGCACGACGTCGTCGCCCGCGCCCGCCGCGTGCTCTCGGTCCGCAAGGTGGGCCACGCCGGCACGCTGGACCCCATGGCCACCGGTCTGCTGGTGCTGGGCGTCGGTGCCGCGACCCGGCTGCTCGGCCACGTGGGCGGGCACGACAAGACCTACGAGGCGACGATCCGGCTCGGGCAGAGCACCGTCACCGACGACCGCGAGGGCGAGGTGCTGGCGACGACGTCGGCGGCCGCCCTGGACGACGACGCGATCCGTGCCGCCCTGGCCGCCCAGACCGGCCCGCTGCAGCAGGTGCCCTCGTCGGTGAGCGCGGTCAAGGTCGGGGGCCGCCGCTCCTACGACCGCGTGCGGGCCGGCGAGGAGGTGGAGCTGGCGCCGCGGTCGGTGACGGTGCACCGGCTCGACGTGCACCCAGTCCGGCGTCCGACCCGGGACCTGGTGGACGTGGACATCACGGTCTCCTGCACGGCCGGCACCTACATCCGCGCGATCGCCCGCGACGCCGGCGCGGTCCTCGGCGTCGGCGGTCACCTGACCGCGCTGCGCCGCACCGCCTCCGGCCCCTTCTCCGTCGCCCGCGCGGCGGACGTGGAGGACGCGGCGACCCTGCTCAGCGGTGGTGGCGACGGCTTCCTGCCGCTCGCGCAGGCGGCGACGACGGTGTTCCCGACGCGGGCGGTCACCGCAGAGGAGTCCCGGGCGATCGGCTACGGCCAACCGGTCCCGGCCACCGGAACGCCCGGGCTGCACGCGGCCGTCGACCCCGACGGGCGGCTCGTGGCCCTGCTGGAGGATCGCGGCGACAGCGCCCGCGTGGCGGTCGGCTTCCCTCCCGCGTGAGAGCCTGCCGGACGTGAGCACCCTCGACCAGCGACTCTCCGCCCTGGCCGCCGAGCTGGCGGCGCTCCCCGACGTGCTCGTCGCGTTCTCCGGGGGAGTGGACTCCGGTGTCGTCCTGGCAGCGGCGGTGCGGGCTCTCGGCGCCGACCGCGTCGTCGCCGCGACCGCCGTCTCCCCGAGCCTGCCGGCCGCCGAGCGCGACGCCGCCGTGGCCTTCGCGGCGTCCCTGAGCGTGCGCCACGAGCTGCCCCGGACCGACGAGCTCTCCCGCGAGGGGTACCGGGCCAACGCGGGGGACCGGTGCGCGTTCTGCAAGGCCGAGCTGGTCGACGTCCTCACGCCGCTGGCCGCGCGGCTGGGGATCGCCGACGTCGTCACCGGGACCAACGCCGACGACCTGCGCGCCGGCTTCCGGCCGGGCATCCGCGCGGCCGCCGAGCGGGGCGCCTGGGCGCCGCTGGCGCGCGCCGGGATGACCAAGGACGACGTGCGGGCCGCCGCCCGCCGCTGGGGGCTGCCGCTGGCCGACAAGCCGGCCGCCGCGTGCCTGGCCAGCCGGATCGCCTACGGCGTCCCCGTGTCGGCCGAGGGGTTGGCCCGCGTGGAGCAGGCCGAGGCCGCGCTGCGCCTCGCGATGGACGGCGCCGGGCTGGCGGTGCGCGACCTGCGCGTCCGGGACCTGGGCGGCGACGCCGCCCGGGTGGAGGTGGATGCCGGCCTGGTGGGTGCGCTGGCCGGGCGGGACGACCTGCTCGCCGCCGTCGCCGGGTTCCGCCGGGTCGAGGTGGACCCCCGCGGCTTCCGGTCGGGCTCGATGAACGAGCTGCTGCCCGACCCCGTCCGCTACCGCTGAGCCGACCGCACGATCCGCGCGGCGGCGACCCCCGCGCCGAAGCCGTTGTCGATGTTGACCACGAGGACGCCCGGGGCGCAGGCGGTGAGCATGGTCAGCAGCGCGGCGAGCCCCTCGAAGGCCGCGCCGTACCCGACCGAGGTGGGGACGGCGACGACGAGCCGGTCGGTCAGGCCGGCGACGACGCTGGGCAGGGCCCCGTCCATGCCCGCCACGACGACGACGGCGTCGGCCGCCGCGAGCTCCGGCGCCACGGCCAGCACCCGGTGCACGCCCGCGACCCCGACGTCGTCGACCCGGGTGCAGCCGACCCCGGCAGCGGCCAGGGTGGCCGCCACCTCCGCCGCGACCGGGCCGTCCGACGTGCCGGCGGTGAGGACGAGGACATCTCCCACGGGCGCCGGCAGCGCTCCGACGAACGCGCACCGGGCGTCGGTGTCCACGATCGCGTCGGGCCACCGGTCGAGGATCGCCGCGGCGGTGTCGTCGTCCACCCGGGTGGCCCACGCCGGAGCGGCCCCGCCCTCGAGCAGCGCCCCGAGGCACGCCACGGTCTGCGCGGGCGTCTTCCCGGCGGCGTAGACCACCTCGGGCGTCCCCGTGCGCTGTGCCCGGTCCAGGTCGAGCCGGGCGAAGCCCAGGTCCGCGGTGCGTTGTTGGTCCACGTGCCCAGCATGCGGGATTGGTGCCGTCCCGGGTCGGGAAGGGGAGGGTCATGAGCGTCGTCAAGATCAACGCGATCACCGTGCCGAAGGACAAGCAGGAGCGCTTCGAGGAGCGGTTCCGCGGCCGCGCCGGTGCCGTGGAGTCCACGCCGGGCTTCGAGTGGTTCGAGCTGCTGCGGCCCCTCGAGGGCACCGACCAGTACCTCGTCTACACCCGGTGGACCACCGTGGCCGACTACCAGGCCTGGCAGTCGGGCCAGGACTTCGACCGTGCCCACGAGGGGGGCGGGGACACCCTGGCGTCGGCCGCGCCGCACTCGGCCCACGTCTGGACCTACGAGGTGCTGGAGTACGCCGGTCCGAAGGTCAACCAGGAGAACCAGGCCTGAGCGGGCCCGCGGTGGCGGTCGGCTCCCGGCCGCCATCGGGCGCGGGGATAGTGTGACGAGCGTCCCGGTGGTCGCCGGGACGCACGAGCACGCGCACTCGCAGGTGGGAGCCATGACCGACACGCTCGCCGACAGCCGTACCTCCGCACGGATGTTCACCGACGGCGTGCCGCTCGTGGTGGAGGACGTGACGCGGCGCCCGGCCGCCGAGCGCGCCGAGATGCTCGCCGAGCCGGGGTTCGGCCGGTACTTCACCGACCACATGTTCGTGGCCCGCTACGAGGCCGGCCGGGGCTGGTACGACGCGCGGCTCACCCGGTACGCCCCGCTCCAGCTCGAGCCCGGCGCCGCGGCGTTGCACTACGCCCAGTCCATCTTCGAGGGGCTCAAGGCCTACGCCCAGCCCGACGGCAGCGTCGCGACCTTCCGCCCCGAGCGCAATGCCGCCCGCTTCGTGCGCAGCGCCGAGCGGCTGGCGATGCCGCCGGTCCCCGAGCAGGCGTTCCTCGCCGGCGTCGACGCGCTGGTCGACGCCGACCGCGACTGGGTCCCGACCGCGCCCGACCAGACCCTGTACCTGCGCCCCTTCCAGCTCGCGGTGGAGTCCTTCCTCGGCGTCCGGCCGGCGCACCAGTACCTGTTCCTGGTCATCGCCAGCCCGGCGGGGGCGTACTTCCCACGCGGGGTCCAGCCGGTCTCGGTCTACGTCTCCGAGGACTACGTCCGGGCCGCCCCGGGAGGCACCGGTGACGTCAAGTGCGCCGGCAACTACGCCGCGAGCCTCCTGCCGCAGCAGCAGGCCAGCGCTCTGGGCTGCGACCAGGTGGTCTACCTCGACGCCGTGGAGAAGCGCTACATCGAGGAGCTGGGCGGGATGAACCTGTTCTTCGTCCTCGGCTCCGGCGACGATGCCGAGCTGGTCACGCCCGAGCTCTCCGGCACCCTGCTGCCCGGCATCACCCGCGACTCGCTGATCGCCCTCGCCCGCGACCGGGGGCATCGGGTGACCGAGCGGAAGGTCACCCTCGACGAGTGGCGCGACGGCGTCGCCGAGGGCGCGATCACCGAGACCTTCGCCTGCGGCACGGCCGCGGTGATCACGCCCCTGGGCGAGGTCAAGGCACGGGCCGGCGACTTCACCATCGGCGACGGCGCTCCCGGCACCCTGACGATGGCGCTGCGCGAGTCCCTCCTGGACATCCAGCACGGGCGGGTGGCCGACACCCGCGGCTGGCTGCACCGGGTCGCCTGAACGACGCGGGACGGCTGTCGGGTGCTGCGCTGGCGTGGGCTGGAGGCCACCCCCGGTGACCTGGGGCGCACGGTGGTCACCGTGGGCATGTACGACGGGGTCCACCGGGGGCACCAGTCACTGATCGGGACCGCCGTGTCCCGGGCCCGCGCGATGGGCCGGCCCTGCCTGCTGCTGACGTTCGACCCGCACCCGGCCGAGGTCGTCCGGCCGGGGTCGCACCCGGCCATCCTCACGTCGCTGGACCGCAAGGCCGAACTCGTCGCCGGGCTGGGTGTGGACGCCATGTGCGTGCTGCCGTTCACCCCGGAGTTCATGCGCCTCTCACCGGAGAGCTTCACGCACACGGTGCTCGTGGAGCACCTGCACTGCGCGCTGGTCCTGGTGGGGGAGAACTTCACCTACGGCCACAAGGCGGCCGGGAACGTCGGGACGCTGGCCACGGAGGGCCGGCGGTTCGGCTTCGCCGTCGAGGGCGTGGCGCTGGCCGAGGACGCCGCAGACGGCCGCGAGGTGACCATCTCCTCGACCTACGTCCGGGCGTGCGTCGCCGCGGGGGACATGGTCTCGGCGGCTCGCTCGCTGGGTCGTCCGCACCGGGTGGACGGCATCGTCGTCCGCGGGGACCGCCGGGGCCGCGACCTGGGCTACCCGACCGCGAACGTGGAGAGCCCGCCCTTCACCGCCGTCCCCGCCGACGGCGTGTACGCGGGGCACCTGGTCACCCGTGACCCCCGCAGCGGCGTCAGCCGCGAGCGGTTCCCGGCCGCGATCTCGGTCGGCACCAACCCCACCTTCCAGGGCAGCAGGCGCACGGTGGAGGCCTACGTCCTGGACTACGACGGCGACCTCTACGGCGAGCACGTGGGCGTCGAGTTCGCCCACCGGCTGCGGCCCATGGCGGCGTTCCCGGACGTCGACGCCCTCGTCGTGGCCATGGCCCAGGACGTCAGCGACACCCGCGCCGTCCTCGGGTTGCCCCCGGCGCCCTGAGCTCCCGGACATCACCCCTGGTCAGTGCGGCAACCGGCCGGTGCGGCCACGCTGGTAACCTGGGAATCCGCCGGGGTGACCCGGCGTGTGTGCAACCTGCCCCCGTGATTCAAACCGGGGGCCACACGTGACCCGCCCCGGAGGCGATCCATGGCGCTCGAGAGCGCAGTCAAGAAGCAGATCATGACCGAGTACGGCACGGTCGAGAACGACACCGGATCGCCCGAGGTCCAGGTCGCGATGCTGACCAAGCGGATCAGCGACCTCACCGGGCACCTCAAGATGCACAAGCACGACCACCACAGCCGGCGGGGCCTGCTCCTGCTGGTGGGCCGTCGTCGCCGCCTGCTGAACTACCTGGCCAAGACCGACATCACCCGCTACCGCTCGCTCATCGAGCGGCTGGGTCTGCGCCGCTAAGCACGACGAGGGGGCCGCTCCGGGACATCCCGGGACGGTCCCCTTCCTCGTCCGGCACCCGCCGCACGGGGAGAACCGGCCAGCCGCCGGACGCGTCCTCCCAGGACCGGTCCTCGGTAGTGGCCCCCGGGCACGCATCGGTCCCCGTCCGAGGGGAATCCCGCTCCCGAGGGCTTCGATCGAGCACCGGTCGCCCGGGCGCAGGACGGCGAGCAGTTCCCAGGACTGGCCGTCAGAGGAGTCGCGAGCCGGCACGAGGCCGCTGCGACGAAGAAGAGAGAAGGACACGTGTCCGCACCCACCATCACCGCCGAGTTCGACGCCGAGGACGGCGTCACCACCGCCACCGCGGTCATCGACAACGGCAGCTTCGGCAGCCGTTCGGTCACCTTCGAGACCGGCCGCCTGGCCCGCCAGGCCGCCGGCTCCGTCGTCGTCACCATGGGCGACACCATGCTGCTGTCGGCCACCACGGCCGGCCGCCAGCCCAAGGAGCAGTTCGACTTCTTCCCGCTGACGGTCGACGTCGAGGAGCGGATGTACGCCGCCGGGCGCATCCCCGGCTCGTTCTTCCGCCGCGAGGGCCGCCCGTCGGAGGACGCGATCCTCACCTGCCGGCTGATCGACCGCCCGCTGCGGCCGACGTTCGCCAAGGGCCTGCGCAACGAGGTCCAGGTGGTCATCACCGTCCTGTCGCTGGACCCCGACCACCTCTACGACGTGCTGGCCATCAACGGCGCGTCGGCCTCCACCCAGCTCTCCGGCCTGCCGTTCTCCGGCCCGGTCGGCGGCACCCGGGTCGCGCTGGTC
>CADCTN010000004.1 GCA_902805535.1 uncultured Blastococcus sp.
GGCGCGCTGCGTGCCCACCAGCAGGACGTCGGGACGTCGGGTGGCCAGGCGGGCGAGCAGCGAGGCGCCGTCCCCGACGACCTCGACCCGGCCGACGAAGGGCAGGGCGACCAGACGGGCGGCCACGTCGTCGCGGACGCGGCGTCGCTCGTCGTACACCCACACGGTGGCGCCGCCATTGCTCGGTGCGCGCATCCTGTCGTCGATCACTCGTGCTCCCTCGCCTCGACCGGCAGCTGAGCCGGGTGGTCCCCCGTGCCCGACGTCGGCACGACCGGGAACCACAGTGATCGACTTCGGAGCCCGGCGACAGGCGTCCTCACCCCCCGGGGTGAGCTGCGCGGATGCCGCCCGATCGGGTTCTCGCCGGAAAAGTTGCGATCACGACGCGTTTGGGCATGTCCCTCCTGGGGATAGGCCCTCTGCAGCCGGGCACCCCCCTCCCGGCTCATCGAGCCGCAGGAGGAACGCCATGGCTGACATCCGCCGTCTGCCCAACCCCGTCGCCGAGGTCTGGGACTGGCAGTTGCACGGATCGTGCCGTGGCGAGAGCACGTCGCTGTTCTTCCACCCCGACGGTGAGCGCGGCCCCGCCCGGGCCCGTCGGCAGGCAGCGGCGAAGGCCGTGTGCGGGCAGTGCCCGGTCGTCGAGGCGTGCCTCAAGCACGCGCTCGCGGTCCGCGAGCCCTACGGCGTCTGGGGTGGCATGAGCGAGGAGGAGCGCGCGCGGCTGATCGCGGCGGAGTCGACCACGGCGCGCGTGCACGCCGGGGTGTAACCACCCCCGACCTACGACGAGGGCCGGTCCAGCAGCTGCTGGACCGGCCCTCGTCGTCTGCTCTCAGTGGGAGTGGCCGTGGCCCCCGCCGTGGCCGTGGGTGTGGTGGCCCGCGCCGGCGTGGTCGTGCTCCTCCTCGGGAGCCTCGACGACGGCCGAGTCGGTCGTGAGCACCATCGCCGCGATGGACACCGCGTTCTCGAGCGCGGCCTTGGTCACCTTGACCGGGTCGATGACGCCCTGGGCGGCCAGGTCGCCGTACTCACCGGTGGCGGCGTTGTAGCCCGTGCCGAGTCCGCCTTCGCGCACCTTGCTGACGACGACGCGGCCCTCGAGGCCGGCGTTGTCGGCGATGCGCGCCAGCGGGGCGTCCAGCGACCGGCGGACGGCCTGGGCCCCGGTCAGCGCGTCCCCGGAGAGGTCGAGGGCGTCGACCGCCGCGGCCGCGTGCACCAGCGCCGAGCCGCCGCCGGGGATGACCCCCTCCTCGACCGCCGCGCGGGTGGCCGCGATGGCGTCCTCGATGCGGTGCTTCTTCTCCTTCATCTCGACCTCGGTGGCCGCGCCGACGCGGATGACGCCGATGCCGCCGGCGAGCTTGGCCAGCCGCTCCTGCAGCTTCTCGCGGTCCCAGTCGGAGTCGGTGTCCTCGATCTCCCGCCTGACCTGCGCGACGCGGTCGCCGATCGCCTCGGCGGTGCCGCCGCCGTCCACGAGCGTGGTCGTGTCCTTGGTGACCGTGACCCGGCGGGCGGAGCCGAGCACCTCGAGGCCGACCTGCTCGAGCTTGAGCCCGACGTCCTCGCTGACCACCTGACCACCGGTGACGATGGCGAGGTCCTGCATGAAGGCCTTGCGGCGGTCGCCGAAGTAGGGGGACTTGACCGCGACGGCCTTGATGGTCTTGCGGATCGAGTTCACGACGAGGGTCGACAGCGCCTCGCCCTCGACGTCCTCGGCGACGATCAGCAGCGGACGGGAGCCGGAGCCGAGCACCTTCTCCAGCAGCGGCAGCAGGTCGGCCAGGGCGCCGATCTTGCCGCTGACCAGCAGCACCAGGGCGTCGTCCAGGACGGCCTCCATCGCCTCCTGGTCGGTGGCGAAGTACGGCGAGAGGTGGCCCTTGTCGAACTGCACACCCTCGGTGACCTCGAGCTCGGTCGCGAGGGTGTTGCTCTCCTCGACGGTGATGACGCCGTCCTTGCCGACCTTGTCCATCGCCTCGGCGATCAGGTCGCCGACGGTGGGGTCCTGCGCGGAGATGGTGGCGACGCCGGCGATCGCGGCGCTGTCCTCGACCGGGATGGCGGCCTTGTCGAGAGCGGCGTGCACCGCGTCGAGGGCGGCGCGCATGCCGCGGCCGAGCTCCATCGGGTTGGCACCGGCCGCGACGTTGCGCATGCCCTCGTGCACCAGCGCCTGCGCCAGCACGGTGGCCGTGGTGGTGCCGTCGCCGGCCACGTCGTTGGTCTTGGTGGCGACGCTCTTGGCCAGTTGCGCGCCGAGGTTCTCGAACGGGTCGTCGAGCTCGACCTCGCGGGCGATCGTCACGCCGTCGTTGGTGATGGTCGGTGCGCCGAACTTCTTGTCGAGGACGACGTTGCGCCCGCGCGGGCCGAGGGTGACCTTGACCGCGTCGGCGAGCTTGTCGACACCGCGCTCGAGCGAACGCCGGGCGTCCTCGGTGAACTTGATGATCTTGGGCATGCGGGACCTCTCGTGAGGTTCAGGGGGTGGGACGACGAACGCCCCGGGGCCCGACGGAGGTCGGAGCGCCCGGGGCGTCGGTCACTGCTGGCGGCCCCTTGCAGGGTCCCGCTCGCGAGCTTGCGGGCGGGTGGGGGGCAAGGGGTCCTGCTACTTCTCCACGACGGCGAGCAGGTCGCGGGCGGAGAGGACGAGGTAGTCCTCGCCGCCGTACCGGACCTCGGTGCCGCCGTACTTCGAGTAGACGACCACGTCGCCGACGTTGACGTCGAGCGGGACGCGGTTGCCGTTGTCGTCGATGCGGCCGGGGCCGACAGCGATGACGGTGCCCTCCTGGGGCTTCTCCTTGGCGGTGTCCGGGATGACCAGACCGGAGGCGGTGGTGGTCTCGGCCTCGTTGGCCTGGACCACGACGCGGTCCTCCAGCGGCTTGATGGTGACCTTGGTAGCGGTCGTCACGTCGGTGACGCCCCCTTCGGTGTCGGACGGCTGGGTCATGGTTCTCAGGTGGTGCTGATGCTGTGGCACGGTGTCCGGGGCCTGCCGTCGCGGGGGTCAGGCGCCAGCCCGTGTCGATTGGCACTCTACCCATGCGAGTGCCAGCCGCTCAACCGGGGTCCCGACGGAGGTGGTCTCCGGCGTGACCAGCCGGTACGCCACGCTGTGCCGGTGGACCCGGACGCCGACGAGCAGGCCGCCGAGACCGTGCGCCAGCTCCGGGCACTGGCCACGCCGGAGGGGACGGCGGCGCTGTCCCGGGCGGCCGCGCTGCTCGCCGCGGGCACCGACGCGGTGGCCGCGCTCACCCGCCTGCGCGCCGAGGTCGGCGCGGAGCTGGCCGGCCCGGCGTGGGGCATCGCCCGGCAGCGGGACAAGGCCCGACCGGCGTTCGGGTCCGACGCGGACCGGTTGTTCTTCACCGGCGACACCCTGGAGCAGGCCGCGCGGGCGGCGCTCGCCGACCGCCGGGCCGGGCGGCTCCTGGCCGCAGGGGTCGGGAGCGTGGCCGACCTGGGCTGCGCGTCGGGCACGGACACGATCGCCCTCGCGCGAGCCGGCGCCCGTGTCGTCGCCGTCGACCGCGATCCGGTGGCACGGGAGCTGACCCGGCTGAACGCCGCGACCTCCGGGCTGACCGGCGTCGAGGTGCTCGACGCCGACGTCGTCGACCTGGTGGCCGATGCCTCCGGCGGTCGGGTGGCCGGGTGCGACGCCGCGGTGCTCGACCCCGCGCGCCGGGCGGGCGGGCGCCGGCAGCTCGACCCGGACCGCTGGTCCCCGCCGTGGTCGACGGTGACAGCGCTCCTCGACCGGGTGCCGGTGACCGTCGTGAAGGTGGCGCCCGGGCTCGACCACGACCGCGTCCCCGGCGGGATCGAGGCGGAGTGGGTCTCCGTCGGCGGCTCGATCGTCGAGGCGCTGCTGTGGGGGCGTGGGCTCTCCACGACCTGGCGGCGGGCCACGTTGGTACGCGAGGACCTCTGCTGGGAGGTGAGCGCCGACGAGGACCCGGGGCCGGCGGACGTGGGGCCGGTGCGGGGGTGGCTGCACGAGCCCGATCCCGCGCTGATCCGGTCCGGGCTCATGTCGCTGGTGGCGGCGCAGGGCGGTGCCACGCTGGTCGACCCGACGATCGCCTACCTGACCTCCGACGGCCCGTCCGGGTCCCCGTGGCTCCGGTCCTACCGCATCACCGACGTGCTGCCGTTCAACCTGAAGAAGCTCAGGGCGCACCTGCGCACGCGGGGCGTCGGCCGCGTCGTCGTCAAGAAGCGGGGCTCACCGATCGAGCCCGAGGCTCTCGCGCGACAGCTCCGAGGTCCCGGCAGCGACTCCGCGGTCGTCGTGGTCACCCGGGTCGCCGGGGCCCCGACCGTGCTGGTCTGCGAGCCGCTGAATCCCTGAGGCGCTGAGTCCCTGAGGAAGGACCCCGTCCAGCGGCCGGTCAGCGACTCACGACGTCGATCGGCAGGGAGCTGTCGGCACCGAGGTCGGGGGACGACGGCGCGACGCCGGCGGCCACCAGCCGCGAGCCGAGGGCCGCCACCATCGCGCCGTTGTCGGTGCACAGCCGCGGGCTCGGCACGCGGAGCACGATCCCCGCCGCGGCGCAGCGCTGCTCCGCCAGCGCCCGCAGCCGGGAGTTGGCCGCGACGCCACCACCGAGGACGAGGTGGTCGACGCCGTGGTCGCGGCAGGCGCGCACCGCCTTGGCGGTCAGGACGTCGGCGACCGCCTCCTGGAAGGACGCCGCGACGTCGGCGACCGGCACCTGCTCCCCCGCCCGCTGCCGGGCCTCCACCCAGCGCGCCACCGCCGTCTTGAGGCCGGAGAAGGAGAAGTCGTAGGGCGCGTCCCGGGGCCCGGTGAGACCGCGCGGGAAGCCGATCGCGGACCGATCGCCGTCGCGGGCCGCGCGGTCGATCGGCGGTCCGCCGGGGAACGGCAGGCCCAGCACGCGGGCGACCTTGTCGAACGCCTCCCCCGCCGCGTCGTCGACGGTGCGGCCGAGCGACTGCACGTCCTGGGCGAGGTCGGGCACGAGCAGCAGCGAGCTGTGCCCGCCCGACACCAGCAGGGCGATCGAGGGCTCGGCCAGCGGCCCGTGCTCGAGCTCGTCGACGGCGACGTGGGCGGCCAGGTGGTTCACCCCGTACAGCGGCTTGCCCAGCGCCAGCGCATAGGCCTTCGCCGCGGCGACACCGACCAGCAGCGCGCCGGTGAGCCCCGGCCCGGAGGTCACCGCGACCGCGTCGACGTCGTCGATCGTCGCTCCGGCGTCGGCCAGGGCGCGGTGCACGGTCGGGACCATCGCCTCCAGGTGCGCCCGCGAGGCGATCTCCGGCACCACCCCGCCGAAGCGCTCGTGCTCAGCCATCGAGGTGGCCAGGGCGTCGGCGAGCAGGGTGCGCCCACGGACGAGGCCGACACCGGTCTCGTCGCAGGAGGTCTCGAACCCCAGGACCAGGGCCTCCCCACCCACCCGATGCTCAGCCACGTCCGCCGCCAGCCCGGCTCAGGGCCCGCACCCGCTTGCGCTTCATGACGACGGCGTCGGCGCCGCTGGGCTGGTAGTAGCCCCGTCGCCGGCCGATCTCGACGAACCCGCGCCGCCGGTAGAGGTGCTGGGCCGTCTCGTTGTCCGCCCGGACCTCGAGCAGCACGACCGGGCTGCGCTTGTCGGCCTCGGCCAGCAGGGCGTCGAGCAGCAGCGAGCCGATCCCCTCACCCTGCAGCGCCGTGGTGACGCCGAGCGTGGCCACGTGGGCCTCGTGGTCGTAGGCGATCAGGCCGCCGTACCCGACCATGACCGGTGGTCCGTCGACCGGCTCGTCCTCGTCGCCGCCGACGTCGAACTCGGCCACCACGTAGTAGCGGGTGTCCCCGCGGGAGAGCTCGTCGCGGTACATCGCCTCGGTCCAGGTGTCCGGGGCGAAGAGCTCCTCCTCCAGCCGCATCACGGCGGGCAGGTCGGCGGTCGTCATCGGCCGCAGCGTCACGGTCATGCCTGCGACACCGCCTTGACGGCCGTCGGCGGGGTCGCGTCGGGACGGCGCAGGTAGAGCGGCACCAGCGCACCGGCCGAGGACGGATCGATCAGCTGCGGCTCGGCGGCGCGCACCAGTCCCGCCGTCGTCACCTCGGCAGCGGCGACGTCGGCGCCCAGCCGCCCCTCGAACACCGGGTCCCCCACGAACGGACCGGGCCGGGCCAGCTCCTCCGGACGGACGACGCCGGGCCCGGCGACGCGGGCTCCGCCGTGGTCGTAGGCCGCCCAGTAGACCTCTTTGCGGCGGGCATCGGTGACCACCGTCCGCTCCCCCGAGCCGATCGCGTCCAGTGAGCAGACCCCGTAGACCGGCAGCCCGCGAGCGTCCGCGACCGCCGCAGCGGTCACGACGCCGACCCGTAGGCCGGTGAAGGGTCCCGGGCCCAGGCCGGTCACGATCGCGTCCAGGTCGCCCATCGCGAGGCCGGCGTCGGCCAGGACACCGGTGATGGCCGGCGTCAGCAGCTCGGCATGCCGGTTGCTCGAGGGCACCGCGCGCTCGGCCAGGACCGACGTCCCGCCGTCGGGCGACCAGCGCGCCAGGCCGGCCACGAGGACCGGTGTCGCGGTGTCGAGAGCGAGGACGAGCACGTCCGCCCACGTTACCGGGAGCCGGCCGATGTCCCGGCCGCCCCGTGGACAGGACGACGGTGGTGGGGAGCGGCGGTCCGTGGTGGACTGCTCACGCCCTGTCGTGCGGCGACGAAGGAGTCGACTTCCTGATGACCACGTTGGTTCTCGTGCACGGCGCCTGGCACGGCCCGTGGGCATGGCAGCCCCTCGTCGACTCGATGGACGACGTTCCCATCCGGACGGTGGACCTGCCCAGCGTCGGGCCGGACGCCGACGGCCTGGGTGGACTCGACGACGACGCCGCCGCAGTGGCCGCCGTGCTGGCCGGCATCGACGGCCCCGTGGTGGTCGTGGCTCATTCCTACGGCGGCATTCCGGCCACCGAGGCCGTTACCGCGGACAGCGGCGTCGCGCACCTGGTGTACCTGTGCTCCTTCCAGCTCGACGTCGGCGACTCGCTGCTGAGCAGCGTCGGCGGGGTCGCGCCGCCCTGGTGGGAGGTGCATGACGGGCACATCACGGCCCGGACCCCCGAGGACGTCTTCTACAACGGGGTCGCCCCCGACCTCACCGCGCTCTCCGTCGCACGACTGGGCCTGCAGTCGCGGACCTCGTTCCAACAACCCCTGACCAACGCCGGTTGGACGGTCGTACCGAGTACCTACGTGGTCTGCGAGCGCGACCAGGCCATTCCCGTGTTCGCGCAGGAGGCCATGTCCCAGCGATCGGGCACGGTGCTGCGCATGGACGCCGGCCACTCGCCGATGCTCTCCCATCCCGCAGAGCTGGCCACGTCGCTGCGCTCGATCGCGGCCGCGGCCGGCTGACCGCCGGAGCGGGACGTCAGGCCGGCGGGAGCCGGGCCTCCCAGCCGGGACCGTGCGGGAGGAGCACGGCCGTCCGGACGTCGTCGTCGCGGCGGTCCAGCCGGACCTCCAGGTGCTCGTCGGCGAGCCGCTCGACCAGACCCTGACCCCACTCGACCACCGTCACCGACTCGTCGGTCGAGGCGTCGAGGTCGAGGTCGTCGACGTCGGCGACCCCGCCGAGCCGGTAGGCGTCCACGTGCACCAGCGGAACCCGCCCGCCCCGGTGCACCCGGGAGATGACGAAGGTCGGCGAGGTGACCGGCTCGCGCACGCCGAGCCCGGCACCGATGCCCTGGGTGAGCGCGGTCTTCCCCGCGCCGAGCGGCCCGACGAGGACGACGAGGTCACCCGGGGCCAGTACCTCGGCCAGCGACCGCCCGAGGGCGTGGGTGTCCTCCGGCGTCGGGAGGAGGTGCTCGCGCCTCATGCCAGCGTCCCCGCGACCGCGGTCAGGTCCGCCAGCAGCCCCGCGCGGGGCGCGCCGTTGGGGCCGAAGCGGATCGCCGCCGACGGATGGTAGGTCGCCCACACGGCGCGGCCGTCGACCTCGTGCGGGCGGGCACGCACCTGGGCCAGCACCGTGCGCGGACCGAGGAACCACTTGGCTGCCGAGAGCCCGAGCGCGACGACCACCGGCGGGTCGAGCAGGTCGAGCTGGCGACGCAGCCACCCGCCGCAGCGCGCCACCTCGGGCGCCTTGGGGGTGCGGTTGCCGGGCGGCCGGCACTTGACGATGTTGAGGACGGCGGCCTCGCCCCGGTCCAGGCCCGCCTCGGCGAGCAGCTGGTCCAGCAGCGCGCCGGACCGCCCCACGAACGGCCGGCCGGTCTCGTCCTCGGTCGCCCCGGGCGCCTCGCCGACCAGCGCGAAGCGGGGCCGCCCGGCGAGTGGCACGTCGCCGACGACGACGTGCTGACGCGCAGCAGCGAGCTCCGGGCACGCGACGCACGGGCGGTTCACCTGCGCGAGCGTGGTCCAGTCGGGGGCCGCGGCGGCGGCCCGGGCCACCTCGGAGGCCGCGGCGTCGAACCGGGGCGGTCGGGGGGCGGCCACCTCCGCACCCTAGCCAGCGCCGCCCGACGCTTCTCCCGGCAGTCACGACCGGGCAGTCACGACGAGGGGCCGTCGACCCCGCTCAGCTGGGAGGAGGGCGCCCCGGCGGCGACCTTCCGGAGGAGGACCGACAGCGCGTCGGTCACCTCCTCCGGCTTCTCCAGCAGCACCATGTGCCCGGCATCGGGGACGAGGACGTACTGCGCGTCCGGCAACCGCTCGATGAGCAGCTCGCTGTGCGCCTTCGGGATCATGGTGTCCTTGTCCCCGGTGAGCACCAGGGTCGGGATGTCGCGCATCGGGGCCAGCGATCCGGTCTCGTCCAGGCCGGCCAGCGCGGGGTAGAACTCCGCGATCACGTCGACCGGGGTCCCGGCGATCATCGAGTCCACGTAGCGCACCAGCGCCGGGTCCACGTCCGACGACGCGAAGGACAGCGCCCGCGTGGCCGCCGAGACCACGTCCGCCGCCACGCGCCGGGTCCGCTCGGCGAGGGCGGGCCGGTGCCGCATGGTCCAGGCCGCGACCGGGAGCACGGCGGCGCGTACCCGGGTGAGGAGCTCCGGGAGGCCGAAGTCCAGGTCGGCCAGCTGACCGCTCGACGTCGACAGCAGCGCGACCGCGACGACCTTGGGGCCGAACAGCTCGGGCCGCAGCGCCGCCAGCCCCATGACCGCCATTCCGCCCATGGAGTGGCCGACGAGGACGACCGGCCCCCGCGGCACCCGGGTCTCCAGGACCGTGGCCAGGTCGCGGGCCAGCTGCTCGATCGTCGACCGGTCGGGCCTGCCACGGCCGGAGGCGCCGTGGCCCCGCTGGTCGTAGAAGACCAGGCGCGCCTGCGGGCGGTGCCCGTTCGCCGTCGCCAGCTCGGTGGCGAGTGCCCGCCGCTGGTAGGTCCAGGACGCCATCGACAGGGTGTAGCCGTGCACGAAGACGACGGTCAGCGGCGCGTCCGGCGGCCCGATCTCCTCGACCGCGAGCGGGACGCCGTCGTCGGCCTCGACCACGGCGGTCCGGTCCGGCGCCCGTGACGCCCCGCCGAGCGGGTCCGCTTCTCGCAGGCGGGCGGCCGTGAGCGCGGCCGGCGCGAGCTCCTCCGCCAGGATCCGGCGACCGGCCATGCGGGTGACGGCGACCCCGACCGCCGCGCCGGCGGCAACCAGACCGACGAGCGCGCCGACGATGCCGGCGGTGTGCCCGCGCGACGACGCAGGGAGCGGGGCGGGACGCGCCATCAGACGGCTCCGGCCGAGCCGACGTAGCGGCGGGTGAACCGGCCGCCGATCCGGGTGACCAGCTCGTAGTGGATGGTGTCGACCGCGTCGGCCCACTGCTGCGCCGTCGGCTCGCCCCGGTCGCCGGGGCCCCACAGGACGACCTCGTCCCCTGCCGCCACGGCGTCGTCCCCCACGTCCAGGACGAACTGGTCCATGCACACCCGTCCGGCGATGCGGCGCTGCGCGCCGGCCGCGAGCACGGGGGCGGAGTTGCCGGCCGCGCGCGGCACGCCGTCGGCGTAGCCGACGGGGACCAGCGCCAGCGTCGTCTCCCGGCCCGTGGCGTAGGTGTGCCCGTAGGAGACGCCCGAGCCGGCGGGCATGCGCTTGGTCAGCATCACGCGGGCCCGCACGGTCATGGCGGGCCGCAGGCCGTGGGCGGTGGGGTCGCCGCCGCACAGCGGGTCGAGCCCGTACAGGGCGATGCCCGGCCGGACCATGTCGTACCAGGTGTCCGGCAGGGCCACGGTGGCGGCGGAGTTGGCCAGATGCAGCCGGGCGTCGGTGTGGCCCGCGGCCCGCGCGATCGCCACCGCCTCCTCGAAGACCCGCACCTGCGAGCCGATCGTCGGGTGGGTGGGGTCGTCGGCGTAGGCCAGGTGGCTCCACACGCCGACGACGCGGACGTGCCCGTCGGCCTGCGCCCGGGCGGCCGCCTCGACCAGGGCGGGCCAGTCGGCCATCGTCGCGCCCTCGCGGGAGAGCCCGGTGTCCACGAACAGGTGCAGCTCGGCGGTGCGGCCGGTGGCCTGGGCGGCCGCCACGACCTCCGCGAGCCCCCATCCGGCGTTCACCGACACCTGCACGTCCTGCTCCAGCGCGGGGGCGAAGTCGGTGCCCGGATTGTGCAGCCAGGACAGCACCGGGGCGTGGATCCCGGCGGCGCGCAGGGCCAGCGCCTCGTCGAGGACGGTGACGCCCAGGCAGTCGGCGCCGCCGGCGAGAACGGCTCGGGCGGCCGGCACCAGACCGTGCCCGTAGCCGTCGGCCTTGACCACCGCCATCAGGGGACGGCCGACGTGCTCGCGCAGCACCGCGGTGTTGGCGGCGATGGCGTCGAGGTCGACCACGATCTCGGCGCGGGGGGCTGGGCTGGTCACGCCCCCGATGCTCCCAGGCCCGGATCGCCGAGCCCGCGCACCCGGCCGATGGCCTCCGGCAAGCGGCGCACGAGGTCCCCGGCGAGCAGCGGCCCGCCCCGCGCGGCCAGCTGACCGGCCCGCCCGTGCAGATGGGCCCCGACCGCGGCCGCCTCTGCCGCCGGGAGGCCGGTGGCCAGCAGCGCTCCGGTGATCCCGGACAGCACGTCGCCGGTGCCCGCGGTGGCCAGCCAGGGCGTTCCCGTGCCGTTGACGAACGCCGTCCCGTCGGCATCGGCCACCACGGTGGCCTCCCCCTTGAGCAGGACGACGCAGCCGAGGTCGGCGGCCAGCCGACGGGCGGCACCCACGCGGTCGCCCCCGGGCTCGCTCCCGAACCGGGCGAACTCGCGGTCGTGCGGCGTCAGGACCGTCGCGGCACCACGCCGCCGGACGAGGCCGGGTTGCCCCGCCAGCATCGACAGGGCGTCGGCGTCCACCAGGACCGGCAGGTCGGTGGCCAGCACCTCGGCCAGGACGCTCCGCGCGTCGTCGTCGACGCCCATGCCGGGTCCGACCACCCAGGACTGCACGCGCCCGGCGTCCCCGGGGCGGCCGTCGGTGACGACGGCCTCCGGCCACGCGGCCCGGACGCCGTCGCTCGCCGTGCCCGCGTACCGCACGAGGCCGGCCCGGGTGCGCAGCGCGGCGCCCGTGCACAGCACGCCGGCGCCCGGGTAGGTGGCGGAGCCCGCGACGACGCCCACCACCCCCTGGGAGTACTTGTCGTCGCCCCCGGACGGCGCGGGGAGGCGGGCGGCCACGTCGGCGTCGGTGAGCTGGAAGGCGGAGGCGCGAGGCAGGTGCGGGCCGAGGCCGATGTCGACGAGGTGGACCTGCCCGGCATGCGCGCGGCCCTCCCCGACGACCAGCCCGGCCTTCACCGCCCCGAACGTGACGGTGTGCATGGCCGGGAAGGCGGTGCCGTCGACGGCGCCCGTGTCGGCGTCGATCCCGCTCGGCACGTCGACCGCCACGGTCACGGCGGCACCGTCGGCCACGGCCGCGGTGAGGTCCGCGGCGGCGCGGCGGAGCCCGCCCCGACCGCCGATGCCGAGCATCCCGTCCAGCACGAGGTCGGCACGGCCCAGGAGCGATGGGACGGACCGCTCGCCCGGCGCGAGCACCCGCCCGCCGGCACGGCGCAGGGCGGCCAGACCGGCGGGGTGGGCGCGCTCGGGGTCCAGGAGCACGGCGGTGACCCGCGCCCCCCGTCCGGCGAGCCGGGCGGCGGCGAACAGCGCGTCGCCGCCGTTGTCGCCGGTGCCGACGAGCAGCGCCACCCGGCGCCCGTAGACCTGGCCGAGCAGCCGCACGCACACGCTGGCCAGGCCGGTCGCGGCGCGGTGCATCAGGGCGTCCGGCGGGCCGGCCGCGAGCAGCGGCGCCTCGGCGCCGCGGACCTCCGCGGCGGTGTGCAGCGCGATCACGGCTGCTCCTCACCGCGGGCGACGCCCTCGGCGATGACGACCGCGGAGGCGATGCCACCGTCGTGGCTCAGGGAGACGTGCCAGGAGGAGACGCCGAGCTGCGCCGCGCGGCCGGCCACCGAGCCCCGGACCTCCAGGTGCGGGCGGCCGTGCTCGCCGACGGTCACCTCGGCGTCGTGCCAGCGCAGGTCACCGGGTGCGCCCAGTGCCTTGGCCAGGGCCTCCTTGGCCGCGAACCGCGCGGCCAGGGACTCGCCGGTGCGCGGGTTGCCGGACGGGGTCCGCTGCTCCGCCGCGGTGAACAGCCGGTTGCGCAGCCCCGGCGTGCGCGTCAGCGACTCGGCGAAGCGCTCCACCGGCACGACGTCGATCCCGACCCCGATGATCACGGCCTCAGTCTGCCTGGTGCCGGCATGCACCGGCCCCTCGGCAGGGTCCCGCAGCGAGCCTGCGAGCGGTCGGGGGCCGAGGGGCCGCTATTCGACGGTGACGCTCTTGGCCAGGTTGCGAGGCTGGTCGACGTCCAGCCCGCGGGTGTCGGCGATCTCGCAGGCGAGGATCTGCAGCGGGACCGTGGTGACCACCGGCGCGAGCAGGGTCGGCGTGCGCGGCACCCGGATGATGTGGTCCGCGTAGGGGACGACGTCCTCGTCGCCCTCCTCGGCGATGACGATCGTGCGCGCGCCGCGGGCCCGGACCTCCTGGATGTTGGAGACCACCTTGCCGTGCACCGACTCCCGGCTGCGCGGCGACGGGACGACGATGATCACCGGCGTGCCCTGGTCGACGACGGCGATCGGCCCGTGCTTGAGCTCGCCGGCGGCGAAGCCCTCGGCGTGGATGTAGGCCAGCTCCTTGAGCTTCAGGGCCCCCTCCAGCGCGACGGGGTATCCGACGTGGCGGCCCAGGAAGAGGATCGTGTCCGCGTCGGCCAGCGACCGGGCCAGCTCGCGCACCGGCTCCATGCCCGCGAGCACCTCGGCCACGGCCTCGGGCAGCCGGCGCAGCTCGGCGACGATCGCGGCCACCTCGTCCTCGTACTTCATCCCCCGCACCTGGGCGAGGAACAGCCCCACCAGGTAGCAGGCGACGATCTGGGTGAGGAACCCCTTGGTCGACGCGACGGCGACCTCGGGGCCCGCGTGGGTGTAGAGGACGGCGTCGGACTCCCGCGGGATCGTGGAGCCGTTGGCGTTGCAGATCGCCAGCACGCGGGCCTTCTGTTCCTTGGCGTGCCGCAGGGCCATCAGGGTGTCCATCGTCTCGCCCGACTGGCTGATCACGATGACGAGGGTCGAGCGGTCCAGCACCGGGTCGCGGTAGCGGAACTCGCTGGCGAGCTCGACCTCGACCGGGATGCGGGTCCAGTGCTCGATGGCGTACTTGGCGATCAGCCCCGCGTGGTAGCTGGTGCCGGCGGATACGACGAAGATCTTGTCGATGTCGCGGAGCTCCTGGTCGGAGAGCCGCACCTCGTCGAGGACGAGCTCCCCCCGGGCACCGAGCCGGCCGAGCAGGGTGTCGGCGATCGCCTGCGGCTGCTCGGCGATCTCCTTGAGCATGAACCAGTCGTAGCCGCCCTTCTCGGCGGCGGCGGCGTCCCAGTCGACCGTGTAGGCCGTCGGCTCGACCGGCGCCCCGGAGAAGTCGGTGACGGTGATCCCGCGGGTGCGGTCGATCTCGACGACCTGGTCCTGCCCCAGCTCGAGGGCGTTGCGGGTGTGCCCGATGAAGGCGGCGACGTCGGAGCCGAGGAAGTACTCCCCGTCGCCGATCCCGACCACGAGGGGGCTGCTGCGCCGGGCGGCCACGAGGGTGTCGGGCTCGGTGGCGCAGGCGGCGACGAGGGTGAACGCGCCCTCCAGGCGGCGGGAGACCGTGCGGAGGGCCTCGGCGAGCCGGCCGGGGCCGTCGGGGGTGGCGGCGTACGCCGCGGCCAGCAGGTGGGCGGCGACCTCGGTGTCGGTGTCGGAGGCGAACTCGACGCCGTTCTTCTCGCACTCGGCCCGCAGGGCAGCGAAGTTCTCGATGATGCCGTTGTGGATGACGGCCACCGAGCCGTCGGTCGACAGGTGCGGGTGGGCGTTGCGGTCGGTGGGCCCCCCGTGCGTGGCCCACCGGGTGTGGCCGATGGCCACCGTGGCCGCCGGCAGCGGGTCCTGGGCCAGCACCTTCTCCAGGTTGGCCAGCTTTCCGGCCTTCCTGGCCGAGGTCAGCTCGCCGTCGGCGACGACCGCGATCCCCGCGGAGTCATAGCCCCGGTACTCCAGCCGCCGCAGGCCTTCCAGGACCACGTCCCGGGCGTCCAGCGGACCGACGTATCCCACGATGCCGCACATTCGACCCAGAGTACCGGCGCCGGTCCACTACCCCGGCCAAGCCGGGACCCCCTCATCCGGAAGGGCTGGGAATCCGGAAGGGCTGGGACGGCGGTGGGTCAGCCGACGGCGGCGACGACCTCCGCCAGCCGGGCGGCGACCTCGTCGGCCTGCTCCTGGGTGGGCGCCTCGACCATCACGCGGACGAGCTGCTCGGTGCCCGAGGGGCGCAGCAGCACCCGGCCGGTCTCCCCCAGCTCCGCCTCGACGGCGTTCACCGCCTCGGCGACCGCGCTGCTCTCGGTCACCGCGATCCGGTCGGTGACCGGGACGTTGACCAGCGTCTGCGGCAGCCGCCGCACCACCGAGGCCAGCTCGGCCAGCGACGCGCCGGTCGCGCGCATGCGGGACAGCAGGGCCAGTCCGGTGAGGACGCCGTCCCCGGTGGTGGCGTGGTCGAGGAACACCAGGTGCCCGCTCTGCTCGCCACCCAGGCTCAGCCCGCGCTCGCGCAGGGCCTCCAGCACGTAGCGGTCCCCGACGGCGGTGGTCTGCACGGCGATGCCGGCGTGGCGCATGGCGTGGTGGAAGCCGAGGTTGCTCATCACCGTGGCGACGACGGTGTCGTCCTTGAGCGCGCCGCGTTCGTGCAGCGCCAGCGCGCAGACGGCGAGGATCGCGTCGCCGTCGACGACGTCGCCCTCGGCGGTCACGGCCAGGCAGCGGTCGGCGTCGCCGTCGTGGGCGATGCCCAGATGGGCGCCCTCCCGGCGCACGGCGTCGATGAGCGGCCCCAGGTGGGTGGAGCCGATCCCGTCGTTGATGTTCCAGCCGTCGGGCTCGCAGCCGATGGCGTGCACCGTCGCGCCGGCGCGGCGGTAGACCCCCGGCGCGGTGGCGGCCGCGGCCCCGTGGGCGCAGTCGACGACCACCCGCAGCCCGTCGAGCGGCTGGTCCACCGTCGAGAGCACGTGCCGGGTGTAGCGCTGACCGGCGTCGTCCATCGCGCGGACGCGGCCGATGGCCGCACCGGTCGGCCGCTGGCCGCCGGAGGAACCGGCGAGGACGGTGCGTTCGATGGCGGCCTCGAGCGCGTCGGGCAGCTTGTGGCCACCCCGGCTGAAGAGCTTGATCCCGTTGTCGGGCATCGGGTTGTGGCTCGCCGAGATCATGACGCCGAGGTCGGCGCCGGTCTCGGCGGTCAGGTACGCCAGCGCGGGCGTGGGCACCACGCCCGCCAGGAGCACCTCGGCGCCGGCGCTCGTGAGCCCGGCGACGACCGCGGCCTCGAGCATCTCCCCGCTCGCGCGGGGGTCGCGCCCGACGACCGCGACAGGACGCGAGGTCCCGTCGCGGTCGGCGAGCACCCCGGCGGCAGCACGTGCCACCGAGAGGGACAGCTCGGGCGTGAGATCGGCGTTGGCCAGACCCCGCACGCCGTCGGTCCCGAACAGTCTGCCCCCCATGTGCGGTGCAGCCGTGCGGGTCAGCGCTTGGAGTACTGAGGCGCCTTGCGCGCCTTCTTGAGGCCGTACTTCTTGCGCTCGGTGACGCGGGGGTCACGAGTGAGGAAGCCGGCCTTCTTCAGCGCCGGGCGGTCGTCGGGCTCGATCTCGATGAGGGCGCGGGCGATCGCCAGGCGCAGCGCGCCGGCCTGACCCGAGACGCCGCCGCCGTGGAGCAGGCCCACGACGTCGTACTGCTCGCCCTTCTCCAGGATCACGAACGGCTCACGGATGAGCTGCTGGTGGACCTTGTTGGGGAAGTACTCCTCGATGGTCCGGCCGTTCAGCGTGAACTGACCGGTGCCGGGGAGGAGGCGAACCCGGACGATGGCCTCCTTGCGGCGGCCGACCGTCTGGATGGGACGCCCGTCGGCGTCGGTGATCGTCGCTGCGCTGGTCACTGGGCCACCTGCTTGATCTCGAAGGTCTGGGGCTGCTGCGCAGCGTGGGGGTGCTCCGGGCCGGCGTAGACCTTGAGCTTGGAGAGCATCTGCCGACCGAGGGTGTTGTGCGGCAGCATCCCCTTGATCGCGCGCTCGACGACGCGGTCGGGGTGGGTGCGCAGCTGGTCGCCCACGTTGATGGTCTTGAGGCCGCCCGGGTGACCGGAGTGCCGGTAGGCGACCTTGTCGTCCCGCTTGGAACCGGTCAGCGCGACCTTGCCGGCGTTGACGATGACGACGAAGTCGCCGACGTCCAGGTGCGGGGCGTACTGCGGCTTGTGCTTGCCACGGAGCAGGATCGCGGTCTGGGTGGCGAGTCGACCGAGCACCACGTCGGTGGCGTCGATGACATGCCAGGCCCGGGCGATGTCGCCGGGCTTGGGTGAGTACGTGCGCACGGCGCTCGTGTCCTCCGTCGTCGTCGGGATGGCTGGTGGAATCGCCTCACCGAGCACGGGAGACGGTGCAGCACGCGCGGCACCAGCCGGCTCACGCGCCAGCCGGTCACGATACCAGCCGCGGACCGGCTGTTTCCCCGACGGACGGACGAGGGGCCGGCCGCGACGCGGCCGGCCCCTCCTCCTACCGCCTCAGCTCAGCCGTTCGACCTGTCGTTGGTCACCGCGGCGAGCGCGTCCACCTGACCCTGGCCGTACCAGGACGTGTGGCCGCCGTTGCCCTGGCACTCCTGCACGGCGCCGCTCTCCGAGCCGACGAACGCCGAGTACGGCTGCCCCGCGAGCCTGCCGGAGGTGGCGTTCGGCAGGGTCTCCGGGCAGGCCTGCGGGTCCGCGGTCTGCGTGATCAGCTGCTCGACCTGGGTCGGCCGCAGCTTGCCGTTCTGCGGGGTGTCCAGGTCGCCGTACCGGCTGATCACCAGCGCTGCGAGGCCGGCCACGTGCGGACCGGCCATCGACGTCCCCTGGATGCCGCAATAGGTCGCGGTGGGGTACGTCGGGTCGCCGGTCGCCTCCTGGCGGCTGCGGGTGCAGGGGAAGCCCTCCGGCCAGGTGGACAGGACCTGGCCCTGGATCGCCTGGGCCCCCGGGTCGGTACCGCGGAAGTAGAAGTCGCCACCGGGCGCGGCCACGTCGGCGGTGCTCATCCCGAAGGACGAGTAGTAGGACTTCAGGTTGTCCGGGTACTGCCCCTCGGCGGTGTCCTGCACGAAGCTGCCCGTGGCGGTGACACCGATGACGCCGGGGATCTCCACCGGGATGACGACGCAGGCGTTGGTGACGTCCCTGGTCACCTCGTTGCCGGGCGGGAAGTCAGGACTGGTCGCGTCCGTGGTCGGGTGCGAGAGGTCCTCGCTGTTGTTGCCCTCGGAGGCGACCACCGTCACGCCCTGGTTCATGGCGTAGCGGACGGCGCGCTGCACGGCCTTCCAGATCGTCCGCTGCGTCTCCTCGTTCCGGCAGTTGAACAGGTACGGGTCGACGAAGTAGCTGTTGTTGGTCACGTCGAGCTTCCGGTCACCGGCCCAGACGAAGGAGCAGACGACGGCCTCGGCGAAGAAGTAGCCCTCCGCGGTGGCCGCCTTGAGGGCGGCGATCTTCACGTTGGGCGCGACGCCGACGATGCCCGCGCTGTTGTCCGCGGCCGCCATCGTCCCGGCGGTGTGGGTGCCGTGCCCGTTGTCGTCGTCGGCCGCGACCATGCCCGGCACGGGAGCACCGGACAGGCAGTTGACGCTGTCCGCATCGGACATGTTCGCCCGCAGGTCGGGGTGCCGGTAGTCCACACCGGTGTCGATGGTGCCGGCGACGACCGCCTCGCTCCCGCCGGTGACCGTGTGCGCCTGGTCGACCTGCATCTGGCGCATGTCCCACTGCAGGTTCCAGAAGGTCTCGTCCTCGTCGGTGGCCGGGGCGTTCGGCAGCTCACCGGGCTGCGACCCCTCGGCGGCGTCGGCCTCCACCACGCCGTCGTCGATCCTCGTGGCGTAGTCGGCCGTGGCCGTCGCGCCCTCCACGCGGTTGTCCGCGCGCATCCGGTCGGCGAACGCGGTGTTGTCGCTGCGCGCGACGAGCACGCCGATCTTGGCGTGGTCCGCGACCACGGTGCCGCCGGCCCGGGCGACGGTGACCGCGGCGTCCGCCGGGCTGGAGGACCCCTTGAACAGGACCAGGTAGGTCTCGGTCGGCCCCGTCGCCCCCGCCGGTGCGGCGGCCGCCGTGGGGAGGGCCGCAGTGGGCATGACGATGCCGGTCGCGGCGATGACCGCGGCCCCGGCGAGCAGGCGACTCAGTCGCCGTCTGGGTGCAAGCATGTTGTGCTCCGTTCCCGTTCGGACACGTGCCGTGATCACGGCCGTGTCGGACGGTAGTTGTGACGGAGCGCACAGCAACTCGAAGAGAAGGATTCCCCAGCTTTCGCGGCGCGTCGCCGTGGCGACACGCCGCCGGTCACTCGACCTCGCGGAGCCGTCCGCTGTCGACGTCGTAGACCGTTCCGCGCACCTGGCGAGAGAGCAGGTACGGGCTCTCCTGGATCAGCCGGATCGATTCCCGGACGTCGTCGTCGACGTCGGAGAAGGCCCGGGCCGCCCACGGCGGCCGGCGGCCGGTCGACTGCTCCACCAGGTCGGCGAAGGCGACGTCGTCGGTGGACTGCAGTCCGCACTGGGTGTGGTGCACCAGGACGATCTCGCGGGTGCCCAGCAGGTGCTGGGAGATGGTCAGCGACCGGATGACGTCCTCGGTGATCACGCCCCCGGCGTTCCGGATGACGTGGGCGTCGCCGAGAGCGAGGCCGAGGAGCCCGAACAGCGGCATCCGCGCGTCCATGCAGGCCACGACGGCGACCTCTCGGGCCGGCCGCACCGGCTTGCTGCCCGGGAATCGGGCGGCCCAGTCCGCGTTCGCCTCGAGCATCCGATCGATCTCCGCCACGACCGGACCTTAACCGGCGGCGGCACTCCTCCCGGCACGGGCGCCGACCCGATCGGCCAGTATGTGCTGCGTGCGCACGGTCGAGGAACACCAGGCAGTGATCGACGCGCTGCTGCGCGCGCTCCCCGAGGAGTCCGTCCCGCTCGGTGCGGCCCACGGTCGCGTCCTGGCCAGGGACGTCGCGGCGGCGGTGGCGCTGCCCGGCTTCGACAACTCGGCGATGGACGGGTACGCCGCCCGTTGGGCCGAGGTGGGCGAGGCGTCCCGGGCTCCCGTGCGGCTCCCGGTCGCCGACGACATCCCGGCCGGGCGCACCGACGTCGTCCCGCTGGCCCCGGGAACCGTGCAGCGGATCATGACCGGCGCACCGCTCCCCCCGGGGGCCGACGTCGTCATCCCCGTCGAGCTGACCGACGGTGGCACCGACGTGGTGGAGATCCGGGACTGCCCGGCCCCGGGGACGCACCTGCGCGCCACGGGCGAGGACATCGCGGCGGGCGCCGTCGCCCTGGAGGCGGGCAGCGCGCTGGGTGCCGCCCAGCTGGGGCTGGCGGCGGCGGTGGGGGTCACCGAGCTGCCGGTGCGCCGCAGGCCCCGGGTGCTGGTGCTCTCGACCGGCAGCGAGCTCGTCGCGCCGGGGCAGCCGCTGCTCCCCGGCCAGATCTACGAGTCCAACGGCCGGCTGCTGGCCGCCGCCGTCCAGGACGCCGGCGGCGAGGCCCGGCAGCTGCACTTCGTCCCCGACGACGTCGAGCAGTTCCTGGCCACGGTGCGCAGCGAGGTGGCGTCGGCGGACCTGCTCATCACCAGCGGCGGGGTCAGCGCCGGCGCCTACGAGGTGGTGAAGGACGCCTTCGGCGAGCTGGGCACCGTGGAGTTCGCCAAGGTGGGGATGCAGCCCGGCGGCCCCCAGGGCGCCGGCACGGTGGACGGCGTCCCGGTCGTCACGCTGCCGGGCAACCCGGTCAGCGCCTTCGTGTCCTTCGAGGTGTTCGTCCGCCCGGCCCTGCGGCGCGCCATGGGCTACACCCACCCCGAGCGCCTGCACGTGCCGGCCCGGATCACCGGACCGTTGCGCTCACCGGCCGGCCGCCGGCAGTTCCTCCGCGGCCGCTACGACGGCGGCCGGGTCTCGCAGGTGGGCGGTCCCGGCTCCCACCTGGTGGCGCACCTGGCCCGCGCCAACTGCCTGGTCGTCGTCCCCGAGGACGTCACCGAACTGTCCGCCGGCGCCGAGGTCGACGTCGTGCTGATCGAAGGAGCGCTGCAGTGAGGCGACGGCGAGTGAGCATCGCCGCGAGGAACGAGCGAGCGCCGAGCCGAACAGGAGAAACACCATGACCCAGCAGCCCGACGGCGGGGCCCGGCTGACGCACGTGGACGAGACCGGCGCCGCCCGGATGGTCGACGTCAGCGCCAAGGCGGTCACCGCCCGCGAGGCGACAGCGGCCGGCCGGGTGCTGGTCAGCCCAGAGGTGGTCGACCTCCTGCGTGGGCGGGGCGTCCCCAAGGGCGACGCCGTCGCCGTGGCACGCATCGCCGGGATCGCCGGCGCCAAGCGGACCCCGGACCTGGTGCCGCTCTGCCACCCGATCGCGCTGCACGGCGTGACCGTGGACATCGACGTGACCGACGACGGGGTCGACATCACCGCCACCGCCCGCACCGCGGACCGCACCGGGGTGGAGATGGAGGCGCTGACGTCGGTGGCCGTCGCCGGGCTGACGATGATCGACATGGTGAAGGCGGTGGATCCGCGGGCCTCGATCACCGACGTCCGGCTGCTCCGGAAGTCCGGCGGCAAGAGCGGGGAGTGGACCCGATGACCGCCCAGCTGCCTCCGGACGCGCGCGCCATGGTGCTCACCGCGTCCAACCGGGCCGCGGCCGGTGTCTACGAGGACCGCAGCGGGAAGGTGCTCGCCGAGGGCCTGGCGCAGCTGGGCTTCGACGTCGAGGGGCCGCACGTGCGTCCCGACGACGCCGCGGAGCTCGAGGCGGTGCTGCGGGGCGCGGTGGACGCCGGCGTCGACGTCGTCCTCACCACCGGCGGCACCGGCCTGACCCCCACCGACGTGACGCCCGAGGCGACGCGGGCGGTGCTCGAGCGGGAGGCCCCGGGCATCGCCGAGGCGGTCCGCCGGTACGGAGCCGAGAACGGCGTGCCCACCGCCGTGCTCTCCCGCGGGCTGGCGGGCACCTCCGGGCGCACCCTCATCGTGAACCTGCCCGGCTCGACCGGCGGGGTGAGGGACGGGCTGGCGGTGCTCGGTCCCCTGTTCCCGCACGTGGTCAGCCAGCTCCGCGGCGGCGACCACTAGGTCCTGGTCGGTCCGGGCCCGTGGTCAGTCCGGCAGGAGGATCCGCTCCGGATGGGTGTAGACGTTGCAGCCGTCACCGCGGAGGAAGCCGACGAGCGTGACGCCGACCTCCCGGGCGAGCTCCACGGCCAGCGACGACGGTGCCGATACCGCCGCCAGGACCGGGATGCCCGCCATCGCCGCCTTCTGCGTCAGCTCGAAGCTGGCCCGGCCGCTCACCATCAGCACGTGGCCGGTCATCGGCAGCCGGCCCGCGCGGACGGCATCCCCGATGACCTTGTCCACCGCGTTGTGCCGGCCGACGTCCTCCCGCAGCGCACCCAGCGTGCCCTCGGCGGTGAACAGCCCCGCCGCGTGCAGGCCACCGGTCTTCTCGAACACCTGCTGCTCGGCGCGCAGCCGGTCCGGCAGCGCCAGCAGTACCTCGAGCCGCACGCGGGCGTCGTCGGCGGCCACGTCGAACGCGGTCTTCGTCCGGATGGCGTCGATGCTCGCCTTGCCGCAGACGCCGCACGAGCTGGACGTGTAGAAGTTCCGCTCCAGGCCGGTGTCCGGGACCGGCACACCGGGGGCGAGGTCGACGTCCACGACGTTGTAGGTGTTGCGGCCGTCGGCGTCCACGGAGTCGCAGTAGCGCAGGCCCGCGACGTCGTCGTGCCCGGTGATGACGCCCTCGGTGGCGAGGAACCCGTGCACGAGGTCGAAGTCGTCGCCCGGGGTCCGCATCGTGACCGCGAGCGGCACGCCGGCCAGCCGGATCTCCAGCGGCTCCTCCGCGGCGACGGTGTCGGGCCGGGTGGTGTGCTGCGCCCCGCGGATGCGCAGGACCGGCGTCCGGCTGGTGACTCGTCCCACGGGGAGGACGGTACCCACGTCCCGCCCCTACGGTGACCTCATGGACACCCTGCCGCCGTTCACCGCGGTGGTGCTGGCCGGAGGCAGGGCCGCTCGGCTGGGTGGTCAGGTCAAGCCCCAGCTGCTCGTGGGCGGCCGCCCGATCCTGGCGGCCGTCCTCGGTGCGGTCGCGGCCGCAGAGCGCCGCGTCGTCGTCGGCCCTCCGCAGCCGGTTCCCGCCGACGTCGTCCTCCTGCGGGAGCAGCCGCCCGGCGGCGGACCCGTGGCGGCTATCCGCGCGGGCCTGGCCGAGGTGGGGACGGACGTGGTGGTCGTCGTCGCCGGTGACCTGCCGTTCCTGACCGCCGACGTGGTGGAGGGCCTCCGGCAACGGCTCACCCGCGACGGCGTGATGGCCGTCGACGACACCGGCCGGGACCAGTACCTGCTCGGCGCCTGGCGGACCACCGCGCTCCGGACCGCGCTGACCGCCGCCCGGGGGCCCATGCCGCTGCGACGGGTGCTCGCGCCGATCGCCGCCGCCCGATGGCGGCCCGACCTCGCCCCGGGCGATCGGCCACCCTGGCTGGACTGCGACACCCCCGCCGACCTGGCGCGCGCGCGGGCCATGGCCGACGGCCACCTCCCGCCTCCGCCGCCTGCCCCACCCCCGGTCCGGCCGGTCGCACGGCCGAGCCTGGTGCCGCGCTTCCAGGAGCCCCGGGGCCCGGACTGAGCGGTTAGCGTCGGCACGCCCGACCGCAGAGAGGTCCCGATGCGCTCCGGATCCGCCGTTCACCTGGCCGTCGCCGCGCTCGTGCTCGTGGCCTGCACCGATCAGGTGGACGGCGTGGCCTCGCCCGGTCCGGCCGGGTCGTCCACGGCGCCGCCGTCCGGCGGCAGCACGGCCCCGCCGCCGGTCCCCTCCCCCCGCGACGAGCAGCTCCCCGACGACCCGTCCTTCCCCACGGACACGACCCCGGACAGCGGCCCGGCGCAGCCGGGCGCCGACGAGGACCCGGCAGGGTCGCAACGCGTCCAGGGTCTCCGGTTCGACAGCGACGAGGGCAGCACCCGGCTCGTGGTCGACCTCAGCGGGAGCGGCGTCCCGGAGTGGACCGTGGGGTACTCCCCGCCCACCGGTCCGGGCGGGGACCGGGTGGACATCCAGGGAGAGGCCTTCCTGCGGGTGCAGGTCCGCACCGGCGCCCAGCCGGGCGGCCGGTCGACCTCGCGGATCTCCCTGAGTCCCGGACCGGTCGCCGAGGCCCTCACCACCGGCCTCGCCGAGGGCACCGAGGAGATCCTGCTGGGCGTGCGCGGCGGGGAGCTGCCCTTCCGCGCCTTCGCGCTGACCGACCCCGGCCGCATCGTGATCGACGTCCGCTCCGGCTGACCGTGCGCGGGCGCCGATCCGCTGGGTAGGGGCCCGGGATGCGCATCGTCATCGCCGGTGCCCACGGGCAGATCGCCCGTCGGCTCGCCCGCCTCCTGTCCGCCCGCGGGGACACCGTCGTCGGCATCGTCCGCAACCCCGCCCACGAGGCCGACGTGCGAGCGGACGGCGTGGAGCCGGCGGTCCTCGACCTGGAGTCGGCGTCGGTGGAGGACGTGGCCGCCGTCGTCGACGGCGCCGACGCGGTGGTCTTCGCCGCGGGCGCCGGCCCGGGCAGCGGCAGCGCGCGCAAGGACACCGTCGACCGTGGTGCCGCCGTCCTGCTGGCCGATGCCGCCGAGCTCGCCGGCGTGCCGCGCTACCTGCTCCTGTCCTCGGTGGGTGTCGAGTCGGTCGCGGGCGGCGCCCGCCCCGAAGGGCTGGACGACGCCTTCGTCGCCTACCTCCGCGCCAAGCTGGCCGCGGAGCAGGACCTGCTCGGCCGCGGCGGGTTGCGCACGACGGTCCTCCGGCCGGGCAGCCTCACCGACGACGCCGGCACCGGCCGGGTGACGCTGCAGCGGTCGGTGGACGGCGGCAGCGTCCCGCGCGACGACGTGGCCGCGGTGCTGGTGGCGCTGCTGGACGCGGCGAAGGACGGCGCGGTCCTGGAACTGGTCAGCGGACCCCTGCCGGTCCAGGAGGCCGTCAGCGCCCAGGGGTGACCCGTCAGGCGCGGCGAGCCCGGGTGACGCGGGCACGGGCCGCCAGCTGCTCCTCGACGGGGTAGTCGACGCGCACCAGGGTCAGGCCTCCGGCCGGCGCCACCGGCACCTCGCCGGACCGCTCGGACCGGGCGAGCAGCGCGGCGGGCCACCCCGGCGGGCGGCGGCCCTCGCCCACGGCGCTCAGCGCCCCCACGAGGCTGCGCACCATCGAGTGGCAGAACGCGTCCGCCGAGGCGTCGACCGTGACCAGCGCGCCGAGGCGGGCGACGTGCAGGGCCAGCAGGGTGCGGATCGTCGTGGCGCCCTCGCGCCGGCGGCAGTAGGCGGCGAAGTCGTGCTCGCCCAGCAGGAGACCGGCGGCCTCCGCCATGGCGGGGACGTCCAGGGGCCGCGGCCAGCCCACCGTGTCGGCCCGGCGCAGCGGCGGGGGTCCGGCCGGGTCGTCGGTCAGCCGGTAGACGTAGTGCCGGCCCAGCGCACTGAACCGGGCGTCGAACTCCGGCGGCACCTCGGCCACGGCCGGTACCGCGATGTCGGGCGGCAGCACTCCCCGCAGCCGGCGGACGAGCCGGGGTCCCTGCTCCTGCCACACCGACCGCGGGAGGTCGCAGTGGGCGACCTGGCCCGTGGCGTGCACCCCGGCATCGGTCCGGCCGGCGACGGTCAGATCGACCGGTACGCGCAGGACCATGGCCAGCGCCTGCTCCAGATCCCCCTGGACCGTGCGCTGCCCGGGCTGGCGCGCCCAGCCGTGCAGGGCAGTGCCGTCGTAGGCCACGTCCAGGCGGACGCGGACGAGCCCGCTCCCCCGAGGGGGAACGGGCTCGTCCGGGTGGTGCACGGTGCAGGCCTCGGCACCGGTAGGCACGGTGCAGGCCTCGGCACCGGTAGGCAGAGTGATCAGGGACCTACGCGGGGTCGGGCGCGGCGTCCCCGCCCTGGTACTGCTGGCTGGCCGTCGCCGCGTCACCGATCTCCGCGGCCTGGATCTCGGCGGCCACCGCGTCGGCGACCTCGGGCGAGAGCGACGGGTCGTCGACCACGGCGACGTTCTGACGCGTCGGCTGGGTCGTCACGTCGCCGTCGTCCTGGCGCTCGCCATCGGGGGTGAAGAGGTCGGTGACGACCTCCCGCGCCTCGTCGCTGACGCTGCCGTCGGTCACCGCCGGGGACGTGTCGCCGCCCGGACCGGTGGTCTCACCCTCGAACGTGGCCCCCTGGTCGCCGCCGCCGGCGGACACACCGGCCGCACCCGCCCCGGGGACGTCCTGGGGCGAGCTCATCGGGCGTCCGTGCCCTCTGCCTCGTCGGCAGGGGCCTGCGCCTCGTCGGTCCCGGCGTCCTCGACTGCGGTGTCCTCGGTGCCGGTGTCCCCGGTGCCGGTGTCCCCGGCCACGACCTCGCCCTGGGCCGGCTCGGTGGCGTCGGCACTCGTCGACTCGTCGGACTCGACCGCGTCGGCGGTGACCTCACCGGAGGCCGCGGCGGCACCGGCGCCGGAGGCGAACCGCGTGCCGCGGGCGCGCTCGGCCTCGCCGACGGCCTGCTGACCGACGGTCAGGGCCTCGACCAGCTCGATGACCGCCATGGGCGCGTTGTCGCCCTTGCGGGGACCCACCTTGGTGATCCGGGTGTAGCCACCGGGACGGTTCTCGTAGCGAGGACCGATCTCGGCGAAGAGGGTGTGGACGACGTCCTTGTCACGGATGGTCGTCATGACCTGGCGACGGGCGTGCAGGTCACCGCGCTTGGCGAAGGTCACCAGCTTCTCGGCCAGGGGACGCAGGCGCTTCGCCTTCGTCTCGGTGGTCGTGATCCGCCCGTGCTCGAACAGCGAGGTGGCCAGGTTGGCCAGCATCAGCCGCTCGTGCGCGGGGGAACCGCCGAGACGGGGGCCCTTGGTGGGGGTGGGCATGTCGGTCCTTCCTCAAGCGGCCGGGCGATGCGTGCTCGGCTGCATCCGTGGGTCGTGCTGTCGTCCCTGGTGGTTCTGTCCGGGTGGAGCGGTGCTGCTCGCGCTCAGTGTGGCTGCCCGGAGGGCGGTGCCGGACGGCGGGTCGCCCCGCCGTCCGGCACCGGCGACCTCAGAGCTGCTCGGTCTCCTGGAAGGAGGTGTCGGTGTACTCGGCCTCGCCGAACTGCGCATTGCCGTACTCGGGGGACCCCTGGTAGGCGTCGGTCTCGTAGCCCTCGTCGTAGCTCTCGATCGAGGTGGGGATGAACCCGGGCGGGCTGTCCTTGAGCGCGAGGCCCATGGCCGCCAGCTTCATCTTGACCTCGTCGATCGACTTGGCCCCGAAGTTCCGGATGTCGAGCAGGTCGGCCTCGGAGCGGGTGACGAGCTCACCGACGGTGTGCACGCCCTCGCGCTTGAGGCAGTTGTAGGACCGGACGGTGAGGTCCATGTCCTCGATCGGCATCGAGAAGTTCG
>CADCTN010000005.1 GCA_902805535.1 uncultured Blastococcus sp.
GTCGTCCTGGAGGGAACGCAGGAGAAGCAGCTCTCCCAGGGGCCGGGCCACTACGAGGGCACCGCGATGCCGGGGGAGCCGGGCAACGTCTCCTTCGCCGGTCACCGCGTGGGCAAGGGCTCGCCGTTCCTCGAGCTCGACACCCTGCTGCCCGGCGACCCGATCGTCGTCGAGACCTCCGACACCTGGTTCGTCTACCGGATGCTCGGTGACGTGGCGACCGGCGACGTCGACGCAGACGTCAGCGGCATCCCGGGGCGCCGGATCGTGCGCCCGGAGGACATCGACGTCATCTCACCGACGCCGGGGGCCGCCGCGGGCGCCGCGCCCACCGGGGCGTACCTGACGCTGACGACCTGCCATCCCCGCTACTCGGCCGAGCAGCGCCTGATCATCCACGCCCGGCTGGACGCCACCGTCAGCAAGGCCGAGGCGCCCAACGGGCCCGCCGCGCTCGACGAGCGCTGAGCAGGAGAGGACACCATGTACGGCTGGATCTGGCGCCACCTGCCGGGCGGGACGGCGATCAAGGCCGTCACCGCCGTCGTGCTCGCGCTCGCGGTCGCGGCGTTGCTGCTCTTCGTCGTCTTCCCGTGGGTCGAGCCACACCTGCCCTTCAACGACGTGACCGTCGAGGGTTGACCCCTTCCGCCCGGGGGCCGGCGCAGCCGCGCGGGCGCGTTGCGAACCGGCAACGATCGGGCCGGCGGCACCCTGGGAGTGGACGGCTCGGGCCGATGGCGCGAAGGTCGGTGGCGGATCTGGACTTTCCGACCCCGGGGACCGCCGTGCGTGCCAGCCGACCACTCGTCCTCGCCGCGGCCGGGGCCCTCCTGCTCACCGCGTGCGGCGGCGGGGACGGCGTCGACATCGGCGGAGGTGGCGGTGCAGCCCGTGGGGACGACGTCCTCGTCGCCGCCGTCAGCGCCCAGCCGGACCAGTTCGACCCGCACGTGACCAGCGCCTATCCGAGCTTCCAGGTGCTGGAGAACGTCTACGACACCCTCGTGGTCCCCCATGCCGAGGACCTCACGATGGAGCCGAGCCTGGCGGAGTCGTGGGAGACGAGCGAGGACGGGCTCACCTGGACGTTCGCTCTCCGGGAGGGAGTGACCTTCCACGACGGCAGCAACTTCGACGCCGCCGACGTCGTCTACTCCTACCGGCGGATCATCGACGAGGAGCTGGCGAACTCCTACCGGTTCGCCAGCGTGCGGTCGGTCGAGGCGCCGGACGCGCAGACCGTCGTCCTCGGCCTGACCCGGCCGACCCCGAACCTGCTGTCGCTCATCGGCGCCTTCAAGGGGATGGCGATCCTGCCGGAGGGGGCCGCCCGCGACCTCGACCTCACCACCGAGGCGAACGGGACCGGGCCCTTCCAGCTGGAGAGCTCCGACGCCAGCAGCACGGTGCTCACCGCGTACGGGGACCATTGGGGCGGGGCGCCGGGTATCGACGGCGTCGAGTTCCGCTACATCACCGAGCCGGCCGCTGCGCTCACCTCGCTCCGGGACGGCGAGGTGGAGTGGACCGACAACGTGCCGCCGCGGCAGGTGGAGTCGCTCAGCCACGACGAGGACGTCGAACTCGCCAGGACCCCGAGCGTCGACTACTGGTACATGTCCATGAACTACGCGCGGGAGCCCTTCGGCAACCCGCAGGTGCGGCAGGCCATCGCGACCGCCGTCGACCGCGCCGAGGTCACCGAGGCCGCCCGCGTCGAGGCTGCCCGGCCCAACCAGACGGCGATCCCCGAGGGCTCCTTCTTCCACCAGGAGTACGCGCCGTTCGAGCCGGACGAGGACGCCGCCCGGGCGCTGCTCGAGGAGGCCGGCGTCTCGACGCCGATCACCATGGGTCTGATGGTCACCGACGAGTTCCCCGAGTCGGTCACCGCGGCCCAGGTCATCGCCGGCCAGCTGGAGCCGATCGGCATCACCGTCGAGGTCGAGGTTCTCGACTTCGTCACGTGGCTGGACCGCCAGGACCAGGGGAACTTCGACGCCCTCATGCTCAGCTGGCTCGGCAACATCGACCCGGCCGACTTCTACGAGGCCCAGCACATCACCGACGGTTCCAGCAATTACCAGGGCTACAGCAACCCCGAGGTCGACCGGCTGCTCACCGAGGCCGCGACCGAGACCGACCAGGACGCCCGCAAGGAGCTCTACGGCCAGGCCGCGAAACTGATCGTGGACGACGTCAGCTACCTCTACCTCTACAACCCCGACGTCGTGCAGGCCTGGGTCCCGGGTCTGGAGGGCTATCGGATCCGGGCCGACCGCGCGATCAACTTCGAGGAAGTGGAGCTGCCCTGACCGGGTTCCTGCTCCGGCGGGCCGGTCAGTCCCTCGTGGTGCTGGCGGGTGTCAGCGTGCTGGTCTTCTCGCTGATCCACCTCGTCGAGGGCGACCCGGTCCGCCGGGCGCTGGGCACGCGGTACTCGCAGGAGGCCTACGACGCCCTGCGGGCGCGCAACGGCCTGGACCTGCCGCTGGTGGAGCAGTACTTCAGCTGGGCGGGCCGGGCGCTGACCGGCGACCTCGGGGTGAGCTTCCGCAGCGGTGAGCCGGTGACGGCGCTGATCGCCGAGCGGCTGCCGGCGACGCTCACCCTGGCGGTGGCCGCGATCGTGCTGGCGCTGCTGATCGCCGTCCCGCTGGGGACGGTCTCGGCCCTGCGGCCCCGGTCGGTCGTCGACCGGATCGCCACGGTGATCAGCCAGCTCGGCATCTCGGTGCCCGACTTCTGGCTGGCGATCGTGCTGATCCTGGTGTTCGCCGGGACGCTGGGCTGGCTGCCGTCCGGGGGGTACGTGCCGCTGACGGAGAACCCGGTCGAGTGGGGCGAGCGGCTGATCCTCCCGGCCGTGGCGACCGGGGTCGTCTCGGGATCGGTGCTCACCCGCTTCGTGCGCTCCAGCGTGCTGGAGGCGCTGGGCGCCGACCACGTGCGGACGGCGCAGGCGAAGGGGCTGCCGACGCGGCAGGTCTTCACCTGGCACGTGCTGCGCAACGCCCTCCTGCCGCTGGTCACGGTGACCGGCGTGCAGCTGGCCTACCTGCTGTCCGGCGTGGTCGTCGTCGAGATCGTCTTCGCCTGGCCCGGGCTGGGGCAGCTGGCCCTGCAGGCGGTCGAGGCCCGCGACTACCCGGT
>CADCTN010000006.1 GCA_902805535.1 uncultured Blastococcus sp.
ACCCGATCTACCAGTCGATCACCGACGAGGGGACCCGGGCGCGACTGGTCGCGACCTACGACCATGACCTGACGCGGCCGGAGTGGAGCACCGGCTATCGCTGGGACATCGTCCTGACGGGGCGTCACCGGACCTGGATGGAACGCGAGGAGGCCGGGTGAGTGCGCTTCCGCCCACCCCGGGCCAGACCGTGGGACCGTTCTTCCACTACGCGCTCCCCTATGCCGGCGGGCCCCATCTCGTGCCGGCCGGACATCGCGACGCCATCCGCCTGCATGGCACGGTCTACGACGGCGGCGGCGATCCTGTGCAGGACGCGCTGATCGAGATCTGGCAGCCCGACCCGACCGGCGCAGTCGTGCAGCAGCCGGGCTCGATCAGCCGGGACGGCTGGAGCTTCACGGGGTGGGGACGAGCACCGACCGACGGCGCCGGACAGTACAGCTTCTCGACGCTGGCTCCCGGCGCGACGGACCCCGGGCGGGCTCCCTTCTTCGCGGTCACCGTGTTCGCGCGCGGTCTGCTCAACCGCCTGTTCACCCGGGCCTACCTCCCCGGCGATGCGTTGGCCGACGACCCTCTGCTCTCCTCGCTCCCCGACGATCGTCGAGGCACCCTGGTGGCCGTGCCCGACGAGACCGGGCTCGTGTTCGACATCCACCTCCAGGGCGAGCGCGAGACGGTCTTCCTCCGGTATCCAGGGCACTGACGGAGATGACCGACCTGCTCTGGCCCGGAGACGAACGCGCCGGTGACCTCATGTCCGACGCGGCATTTCTCATGGCGATGGTCCGCGTGGAGGAAGCCTGGCTCCACGCACTGGTCGAGTGCCGACTTGCACCGGCCGGCTGCGCCGACGACCTCAGCGGACTCGTGTCCGTGGACGACGTGCCGCAGTTGGCAGCCGACGCCGAGGGCGGCGGCAACCCCGTCATCCCGCTCGTGGACCTGATGAGGTCGCGCGCCGACACCGTGACCGCGTGGTGGCTGCATCAGGGGCTCACGAGCCAGGACGTGCTGGACACCGCGCTCGTCCTGACCCTTCGCGAGGCGCTGGACCGGCTGGACGACGAGCTCGAGTCGCAGATCGCGGCCCTCATCCGACTCGCCGAGCGCCACGCCTCCACCCCCATGGTGGGTCGCACGCTGACCCAGCATGCGGTGCCCACGACGTTCGGCGTCATGGCGGCGACCTGGCTGGACTCCGTGGTCGACGCGGCTGACGTCGTGGCCACCGCCCGGGGACACCTGGCGGCTCAGCTCGGGGGTGCCGTCGGAACCCTCGCCGCGACGACCGAGCTCGCGCGCCTGACGGGGCGACAGCACCCGACGTCGGTGGCCGCCGAGGTCGTCGAGACAGCCGGCCGCCGACTCGACCTGCCCACGACCCGACCGTGGCACACCTCTCGCAGTCGGGTGACCGGAGCCGGCTCCGCGCTGCTGGCCTGCACCGACGCCTGGGGCCGGATCGCCACCGACGTGACGACCAGGTCCCGGACCGAGATCGGCGAGCTCGCCGAGCCGGCCGCGGCTGGTCGAGGGCAGTCATCCGCCATGCCGCACAAACGCAATCCTGTGCTTGCCGTCCTGGTGCGGCGTGCCGCACTGGCGGCTCCCGCCCTGCAATCCACCTTGCACCTGGCGGCGGCGACGACGGGCGACCAGCGCCCGGACGGCGCGTGGCACGTCGAATGGGCGACGTTGCGCGCCTTGACGCGCCGCGCTGTGGTCGCCGGTTCGCAGCTCACCGAGCTCCTGGAAGGCTTGCAGGTGGACACGCGCCGCATGAGTGCCACGCTGGACGCCTCCGCGGCGAGCGTCCTGGCCGAACGTCGGGCTGTGGCCGACCTCGTCCATGCCGAGCACGATCCCGATGCCGATCCCCGGCCCTACCTGGGCATCGCACTGGAGATCGTCGCCGACAGCGTGGCTCGCGCCCATCGGCGCAGGGGCGCTGTGTCATGAGCGTTCCGCAGATCATCGCCACGCGTCTGGGAGGCGCGCCCGACAGTCCGCTCCTGGTGCTCGGTCCGTCTCTCGGCACGTCAGCGACTGCCTTGTGGTCCGATGTCGCCGAACGTCTGAAGCATGATTTCGACGTCCTGGCCTGGGACCTGCCCGGCCACGGCGCCAACACGATCGTGGGGAAGCCCTTCACCATGGGCGAGCTCGCCGCCGGCGTGCTGGCCACCATCGATGCCTCGCTCGAAGAGCGGGGGCGGGCCCGCGGGTCGTTCGTGTACGCCGGAGACTCCGTGGGTGGGGCGGTCGGCCTGCACCTGCTGCTCGATCATCCCGCACGTGTCGACTCCGCAGTACTGATCTGCACCGGGGCGAAGATCGGTGAGTCCGAGGGCTGGCGTGACCGGGCACGGACCGTGCGGGCGTCCGGGACGCCGGCCGTTCTCGAGGCATCCGCACGCCGGTGGTTCGCGGAGGGATTCCTCGACCGGGAGCCGGAGACCGGTGCGGCGCTCCTGCACGCATTGCAGGAGTCCGACCGCGAGGGGTACGCCCAGGTCTGCGAAGCTCTTGCGGGCCACGACGTGCGCGATCGTCTGGGCAGGATCGCCAACCCTGTGGTCGCCGTCGCGGGGAGCGAGGACACGGCGACGCCCCCCGCAGTCGTCGCGGCCATCGCCCGCAAGGTCTCGAACGGATCGCTGGTCGAGCTCGACGGTGTCTCGCACCTTCCCCCGGTGGAGGCACCGGAACGGGTCGCACGCATCATCCGTGCGCATGCCGCACCCGCGGAGCGCTCTGCCGAGCCGACCGTCGCGGACGTTCGTCGAGCCGGCACGACCGTGCGTCGACAGGTGCTGGGCGACGCACACGTCGACCGCGCCACGGCGACGGCGACCGATCTGACCGCTGAGTTCCAGGACTTCATCACCCAGTACGCCTGGGGGTCCATCTGGACCCGTCCCGGCCTCGACCGGCAGAGCCGCTCCCTGATCACCTTGACCGCGCTCGTCGCGCGAGGGCACCACGACGAGCTCGCGATGCACCTCAGGGCCGCACGCCGGAACGGGATCACGAACGACGAGATCAAGGAGCTGCTGCTGCAGACCGCGATCTATTGCGGCGTTCCCGATGCGAACACCGCATTCCGC
>CADCTN010000007.1 GCA_902805535.1 uncultured Blastococcus sp.
GCCGCAGCGGGCCGATCCCCCCGCTGCCCGGCCAGCTGCCACCGCCCGGATCCGCCGACCGCGAGCGCACCGGCAAGCGGCGCCCGGCCGGTCGTACCCCGGCGCCGGCAGCGATCGGTCCAGGCCGGCGTCGGCTGCGCCGCGCCCTCGTGGCGCTGGGCGCCGTGGTCGGCGTGCTCGTGCTGTACCACCTGGGCCTGTACTTCTACGTCGACCAGAAGATCGGCCGGGTCGACGCGCTCGCCGTCGACGGGCCGGAGATCCTCGCGCCCGCACTGCAGGCCGGCGACGAGACCTACCTGGTGGTGGGCAGCGGTGTGCCGGGGCAGACCGGCCCGGCGTCGGTCGCCGCCCTGCTGGCCTCGGTCTCCGCCGACGGCGACCGCGCGGTCCTGGTCAGCTTCCCGCCGACCGCGCTGGTGGACACCCCCACCTGCCGCACGCCCGACGGCTCCCTGCGCATGCCCGCCACGGAGGCCTTCGCCACGTCCCTGCTCGAGGGCGGTCCGAGCTGCCTGGTGCGCACCGTCCAGCAGCTCTCCGGCTTGCGCATCGACCACTACCTGGGCGTGGACCTGGCCGATCTCCCCGGGATGGTCGACGCACTGGGCGGCGTCCCGATCTGCGTGCTCCCGTCGCCGGCCACTGCGTCCGCGGCGACCTCCCTGCCGGCCGGGACCTCCGAGGTCTCCGGTGCGGCCGCCGCCGGCTACCTGCAGCCAGGAGACAGTGGCGCCGACGTCACCGGCACCGCCGTCGCGGAGCGGGCGCAACGGCTGCTGACCGCCACGCTGCGGGCGGCGATGTCCACCCGCACGCTGGTCGACCCGGTCACCCTGAACCGCTTCCTCAACCGGGCGGCCGCGGCCCTCACCGTCGACGACCAGACGACACTGGGCGACCTGCGTGTGCTGGCGGGCAGCCTCGGTGACCTGTCCGGGGACGCGGTCCAGCGCGCGAGCCTGCCGGTGCTCCAGGTCGGCCACGTGCCGGCCGGCACCGACCAGGCCTACGTGCTGCTGGACGGCACCGGCACGCGCACGCTGTTCGACGCCGTCATCGAGGGCACCCAGGTGCCCGAGCAGTTCACCATCGGGCCCGTCGAGTCGGCCGCCCCGGCGGAGGAGCCTCCGGCTGACGCGCCGCCACCCGTCGAGGCCCCGCCGGCCACGGACGCGCTCACCGCTCCACCGACGTCGGTGGCGGTCGACGTGCTCAACGGCACGGGGACGACGGGGCTGGCCTCCACCGTCGCGGACCTGATGCGGGCCCAGGGCTTCGGCGTGGGTGCGGTCGGCAACGAGCCGGGGACGGTGAACCAGACCGTGGTGCGCCACGGTCCGGGCGTCGTCGAGCAGGCCCGCACCGTCGCCGCGTCGGTGCCCGGCGCCGTGCTCGAGCCCAGCGACTCCATCGGTGAGACCGTCCAGCTGGTCATCGGGCCGGGCTACGACACCGTCGTCCCGGTGGCCGTGGGCGCCCCCGTGGAGATCCCCGCAGCCGACGTCCCCGCACCCGCGGCGGCAGAACCCGGTTCGGCTCCCGTCAGCTGCTGAGCTCAGCCGAAGCGGCCGGAGATGTAGTCCTCGGTCGCCTTCACGTCGGGGTTGCCGAAGATCTTCTCGGTCGAGTTGAACTCGATCAGCCGCCCGGGCTGCCCGATGCCGTTGAGGTTGAAGAAGCCGGTCGACTCGCTCACCCGCGCGGCCTGCTGCATGTTGTGGGTGACGATGACGATGGTGAAGCGCTCCTTGAGCTCGTGCATCAGATCCTCGATCGCCAGCGTGGAGATCGGGTCCAGGGCCGACGCGGGCTCGTCCATGAGCAGCACGTCGGGCTCGATGGCGATCGCGCGGGCGATGCACAGGCGCTGCTGCTGCCCGCCGGACAGGCCCGCCCCCGGGCGGTCGAGGCGGTCCTTGACCTCGTTCCAGAGGTTGGCCCCCTTGAGCGAGCGCTCCACGAGGTCGTCGAGGTCGGACTTCTTCATCTTCGTGTTGTTCAGCCGGATGCCCGCGGCGACGTTGCCGTAGATCGACATCGTCGGGAACGGGTTGGGCCGCTGGAAGACCATGCCGATCTGGCGGCGGACGTCGACCGGGTCGACGTCCTCGCCGTACAGGTCCTGGCCGTCCATGACGACCTTGCCCTCGACCCGGCCCCCGGGGATGACCTCGTGCATCCGGTTGAGCGTGCGCAGGAACGTCGACTTGCCGCAGCCGGACGGCCCGATGATGGCCGTGATGCTCCGCGGCTCGATGGAGATGTTGACGCCCTCCACCGCGAGGAAGTTGTTGTAGTAGATGCTGAGGTCGGAGACCTCGATGCGCTTGGCCACGGTCGGATCCTCCAGGTCGGTCGGCAGGCGGCGGGTCGGTCAGCGACCGGTCTTGGGGGCGAAGAAGCGGCTGATCAGGCGGGCGACGACGTTGAGCGCCATGACCAGGATGATGAGCAGGAGGGCTGCCGTCCAGGCCCGGTCGATGAAAGCCTGCGTGGCGGTCCCCGGTTGGGTGAGCTGGTAGAAGGCGAACACCGGCAGCGTCGCCATGCGACCGTCGAACGGGTTGAGGTTGGTGCCGGTGATCAGGCCGACGGTGATCAGCAGCGGAGCGGTCTCGCCGACGACCCGGGCGACCGACAGCGTGACGCCGGTGCCCAGCCCCGCCATCGCCGTCGGCAGGACGACCTTGACCACCGTGCGCCACTTCGGCACGCCGAGCGCGTAGCTGGCCTCCCGGTACTCGTTCGGGACCAGCTTGAGGACCTCCTCGCAGGATCGGACGACGACCGGGATCATCAGCACCGCGAGGGCCACGGCCCCCATGACGCCGAGCCGCGCGTCGTTGCCGAAGATCAGCGTGAAGAGCGCGAACGCGAACAGGCCCGCCACGATCGACGGGATCCCGGTCATGACGTCGACGAAGAAGGTGATGGCGCGCTTGAGCCGGCCGCTGCCGTACTCCACCAGGTAGATGGCGGTCATCAGGCCGATCGGCACCGCGATGACAGTGGCCAGCGCCGTGATCACCAGCGTGCCGATGATGGCGTGGTACGCACCGCCGCCCTCGCCGACGACGCGGAACATCGACATGGTGAAGAAATCGCCGTCGAACCGGGCCAGGCCCTTGTCCAGCACCGTCCAGACCAGCGAGATCAGCGGGATCATCGCGATGCCGAACGCGGTGGTGACCAGGGACGTCACCAGCCGGTCGGTGGCCTTGCGGCGCCCCTGGACGGCGCGAGTGACCAGGTAGACGCCCAGCGTGCCGAGGACGACGCCGTAGACGAGCGCGGCGGCGATGCTGAAACCGGTGAGGGCGGACAGCCCGGCGCCGAGGACGATCCCGGCGAGGTAGACCCCCACCAGCGCGAACCGGGGCAGCCGGCGCTCGACCCGGACGGGGCCCCGCGGCGGGGCCGCGGTCTCGGGCGCGGCGCGGGTGTCGGTGCTCATCAGTTGGCTCCGGAGAAGTCGGCGCGCCGGTTGACGACCCAGCGGGCGAGCATGTTCACCGCGAGGGTGATGAGGAACAGCACCAGGCCGCTGGCGATCAGGGTGTTGACGCCCAGGCCGGTGGCCTCGGGGAACCGCAGCGCGATGTTGGAGGCGATCGTCGACGGGTTGGAGTTGCTGATCAGGTTGACCGTCGCGCCCGCGCCGCCGGACAGGATGATCGCGACGGCCATCGTCTCGCCGAGCGCCCGGCCCAGCCCGAGCATGGCCCCCGCGATGACGCCGGACTTGCCGTAGGGCAGCACCGCGAGCTTGATCATCTCCCAGCGGGTGGCGCCGAGCGCCAGCGCCGCCTCGCGGTGCAGCGCGGGGGCCTGGCTGAAGACCTCGCGGGCGATGGCCGAGATGATCGGCAGGATCATGACCGCCAGCACCAGGCCGACGGTGAGCATCGTGCGGCCGCTGGTCGACGCCGGTCCGGCGAAGAACGGGATCCAGCCGAGGTGCTCGGCCGTCCACACGTGGAAGGGGACGAGCGCGGGGGCGAGGACCGCCAGGCCCCAGAAGCCGTAGACGACGCTGGGGATGGCCGCCAGCAGGTCGATGACGTAACCCAGCACGGCGGCGATCCGGCGCGGGGCGTAGTAGGTGACGTAGAGGGCGATGCCGACCGCGAGCGGCGTCGCGACGAGGAGGGCGAGGACGGCGCCGAGCAGGGTGCCGAGGATGAGCGGGCCGACGTAGCCGGCCAGGCCCTCGCCGCCGGGGATGTCGGCGGAGGGCGCGGTGAGAGCCGGGATCGCTTCGCCGATGAGGAAGGCGGCGACCCCGGCGAGGACGAGCAGGATGAAGATGCCCGAGCCCTTGGCTGTGCCGGCGAAGATGCGGTCACCCGGCCGGCGCACGGGGGGCTGCTTCGAGGGGGTCTCGATCGGGGCCTTCGTGGCGGTCACCGCTGCTCCGTGTTGATCGTTCGTGGATGCCGGGTCGTGCGGGGCGCGCCGCCCGATTGTGGGCGGTGCGATGGCCCGGGACGTCGGTGGACGCCCCGGGCCATCGCAGTGTGCCTGACTCAGCCGGCGGCGATGGCCTCGACCGCCGTCTGCGCCTGCTCGCGCAGGGACTCCGAGATCGGTGCGTTGCCCGCGTTCTCGGCGGCCGCCTGCTGGCCCTCCTCGCTGATCACGTACTCCATGAAGGCCTTGACGTTGTTCGTCGTCTCCTCCTCGTCGTACTGCATGCAGCCGATGTGGTAGCTGACCAGCACGATCGGGTACTCGCCGGAGCCCTCGGTCTCCCGGTTCACCTCGATGGCGAAGTCGTACTCGCCACGGCCCTCGACGGCCGGCGAGTTCTCGACCACGGCCGCGGCGGCCTCGGCGCTGGGGGCGACGAACTCCTCGCCGACGGCGACGTTGGCGACACCGAGGTCACCGGCCCGGCTGGCGTCGGCGTAGGTGACCGCACCGTCGGTGCTGGTGACGACCTCGACGACACCGGAGGTGCCGTTGGCGGCCTCGCCGCCCGGCAGCGGCCAGACGCCGTCCGGCTCGGCCGTCCACACGTCGCCGGCCGCCTGGAACAGGTAGTCGGTGAAGTTGTCCGTGGTGCCCGAGTCGTCGGCGCGGTGCACGGGGGTGATCGCGGTGGCCGGCAGGGTCGCGTCCGGGTTGTCGCCGGCGATCGCCGGGTCGTTCCAGGTGGTGATGGCGCCGGTGAAGATGCCCGCGATGGTCTGCGGCGACAGGTTCAGCTCGTCGACGCCCTCGAGGTTGAAGATCACCGCGATCGGCGAGACGTAGTTCGGCAGCTGGAAGATCTCACCGCCGGCGCAGCGCTCCTGCGCCGCGGCCAGCTCCTCCTCGTCCAGTGCTGCATCGGAGCCGGCGAAGGCGGTGGTGCCGGCGATGAACTGCTCGCGGCCGGCCCCGGAGCCTGCCGGGTCGTAGCTGAAGTTCACGTCCGGGTACTCGCCCTGGAAACCGGCCTGCCACGCCTCCATGGCGGCCTGCTGGCTGCTCGCGCCGGCGCCGGCGAGGTCGCCGCTGAGCTCCTGGGTGGATCCGCCCCCGCTGGTCTCCTCGGTGCCCGACTCGTTGGAGGCGCCGCACGCGCTGAGCGCAAGGGTGCTGGCGAGCGCCACGGACAGGGTGGTGGCGCGCGTCTTGGTGCTGAGCTTCAACTCAGTGCCTCTCGACTTCGCCCGGACGTCTTCCGGGCAGCATGGGACCTACGAGAGCGAAGCTAGGGAGCCCAAGTGGCCGCATTCCGGTCGGTCGGTGAACGCCAGGTGAACGCCGCCGTAAGCCTGGATCACGTTGTGGCAGCCGTCATACGTCCAATGGGTGAACCGGGGCGCGGCAACCGCGCCGACGGCGCTCAGACCGGGTCGCGGTGCCAGGAGACGTCGACGGCGGAACGGCGGAACCCGCGGCTCTCGTAGAGCCGGACGGCGGCGGTGTTGTCCTCCTCGACATAGAGCAGGACGCCGGTCAGGCCGCGGGTGCGCAGGTGGGCGAGACCGAGGTCGGTGAGGGCTCGGCCCAGAGACATCCCCTGCGCGTCCGGGTCGACGCCGAGCACGTAGATCTCGCCCAGCGCCTCCTCGCCGGCGTCCCCGGGCGGGTGGACCTTGGTCCAGTGCGAACCGAGCAGGACGCCCTCGGCGTCGGGGTCCCCGCGCCAGGCCATGAGGAAGCCGGCGGGATCGAACCACGGTTCGGCCTCCCGCAGCTCCAGGTCCGCCCGGCTCATCAGGCCCTGCTCGGGGTGCCAGGCGAACGCGCGCGCGTTGACCCGGAGCCAGGCGTCCTCGTCCCGGCCGGGCCGGAACGTCTCGACGTGGACGTCGTCGGGCAGCACGGGGTTCGGTCCGGCGTCGGCACCGGCGAGCGGCATGCGCATCTGCAGCAGCACCCGGGCGCGCGTGAAGCCGCGCGGGGCGAGCAGCTCGGCGGAGCCGGGGAGGTCGCCGTGCGCCCAGATGCGCAGCGGCCGGTCGCCGGCGCGGGCGAGCACCTCGTCCAGCAGCGCCCGGCCGAATCCCCGGCGCCGGAACGCCGGGTGGACGACGAGCTCCGCGGCGCCGTCGTCGACCCGCGCGTAGCCCGCGAGCGCGCCGTCGGGGAGACGGACCGCCAGGTCGTGACCGCCGGGAGCGCGGTGCTGCAGCCGCAGCTCGGCGTCCTCGGAGAGCGGGCGGACGCCGTCGGCGGCCGCGGCGGCGCGCAGCAGCGCGAGGACGTCGTCGACGTCGAGGGGGTCGCTCACCCGGTCATCAGACCAGTTCGGCGTCGGCCTCGTCGTCGGCGGTGGCGGCCAGGGCGGCCTTCGCGGTCTCGTCGGCGACCTGCTGGTCGAGCTTGTAGCCGACGTTGCGCACGGTGCCGATCAGGGCCTCGTGCTCGGTGCCGAGCTTCGCGCGCAGCCGGCGCACGTGGACGTCGACGGTGCGCGTGCCGCCGAAGTAGTCGTAGCCCCAGATCTCCTGCAGCAGCTGCGCGCGGGAGAAGACCCGTCCCGGGTGCTGCGCGAGGTACTTCAGGAGCTCGAACTCCTTGTACGTGAGGTCGAGCGGGCGGCCGCGGAGCTTGGCGGAGTAGCTGTGCTCGTCGATGACGAGCTCGCCGGCCTGCGTGACGCCGCCGTCGTCGCCGTCGGCGGGGGTGGTGGCGGCCAGGCGGCGGGCGGCCGCCCACTTGAGCCGGGCGTCGACCTCGGCCGGGCCGGCGGTCTCCAGGAGGACGTCGTCGATGCCCCAGTCGGCCGACAGCGCCACGAGCCCGCCCTCGGACAGGACGGCGACGAGGGAGGCGGCCACCCCCGTGGAGGACAGCAGGCCGCACAACGCTCGCGCCTTGACGAGGTCGTGGCGGGCGTCGACCAGGACGACGTCACCGGAGTCGCCGTCGAGCAGGCTGGACAGCTCGGGGGCGACCACCCGCACCTGGTGGGCCAGCAGCCCCAGCGCGGGCAGCACCTCGGTCGTCGCCTGGCGCGCGGCGGTCATGAGCACGAGTCGCATGTCGTCTCCTCACGGTGCCGGGGGACGACGGTCGACGTCCCCGGACGCCCGACGGCGCTGTCGAGGTGAGAGGGCAGGATATCCGACGGGCGCGCGCGGCGGGCCGGATCGGCGGGAAGTCCTCGACTCGCCGTCCGGACTCCGCTCGTCGCGCGGATGGGACGCCGGGCTTCTGCGACGATCGACCCGTGACGTCTCCGGTGCTGCGGTCCGCGCTGCCGCCACGGGTGCACCACCTCCAGCCGGCGGCGCTCACCGCCCTCGCGGTGGCTCTGCTGGCCGGGCTGCCGGAGCTGTTCGGCGACCGGGGCCGGCTGGCCGCCGTGCTGGTGCTCCAGCTCGGGCTCGTCCTCACCTGGGTGGTCGTGACCGGCATCCAGGGGTTCGCCGGCTCGCTCGCGGTGGGCGCGGCGGCCGCGGTGGCGGCCGATCTGGTGCTGGTCCTGCCCGAGCGCCCCGAGGTGGGAAACCTGCTGGTGGTGCTGGGGCTCGGCTTCCTCGTCGCCGTGCTGCAGCAGATGTTCCGGCGGCCCCGCGAGGACCTCGTGGCCTCGCTCGGGGGATCGGTGCTGCTGCTGGCCTTCGTGGCCGCGCTGAGCGCGCTGCTCCTGCTCGGCCGGACCGACGAGGGGCACGACCGGGCACTGGTGGCGCTGCTGGCGGTCGGCGCCGCCCTGCTCGTCGGGCATGCGGTCGACCTGGTGCTGCCCCGCCCCTTCCTGGCTCCCGGAGTGCCCCGGGGCCTGGTCGGTCTCGTGCTGTCGGTGGCCGCCGGGGCCCTCGTCGCCTTCCTCGGCCGGGACATCGGGGGAACGGCGGGCACGGTGCTCGCGCTGGTGCTGGGCGCGGCGCTCGCGGGTGTGACGGCGATGGTCGCGCTGGTGGCCAGTTACGTCGTCGTCGAGGCCACCGCGGCCGACGAGGCCGGTCCCCGGCCGGCTCTCGTCGTCCGCGCCGACCCCGCGTTCTCGCCGTGGGCGCTGTCCGTGGTGCAGGCGGTCCTGCCCTTCGCGGCCTGCGCACCGGTGGCCCTCGCGCTGCAGATGGTGCTGTGAGCCCGGCGGCGTCGTGAGGCGCTGGCCGTGAAGGCACTGGTCGTGGTGGCGCTGCTGGTCCTCGGCCTGCTGGTGGTGGCCGACCGCGTCGCGGTCGGGTACGCCGAGGACCAGGTCGCGCAGCAGCTCGCCGAGCAGGGCGGGCTGGCGGGCACCCCGGAGGTCGACATCGCCGGCCTGCCGTTCCTCACCCAGGCGGTGGGCGGCCGGTACGAGGAGGTGACCGTTGCCCTCACCGCGGCGCAGCTGGGCCAGCCGGAGGGCACCCGCGCCGACGTCGTCCTGCGCGGGGTGGAGGTGCCGCTGTCCAGCGTCCTCTCCGGATCGGTGCGGGAGGTCCCGGTGGAGCGCGTGGACGGCACCGCGACGCTGTCCTACGCGCTGCTGTCCGCCCAGCTCGGAGCCGACACCGAGCTGACGCGGGAGGGGGAGGGGCTGCGGATCACCCGCACCGTCGAGCTGCTGGGGCAGGAGCTCCGGCTCACCGCGACGGGGCAGGTGACCCTGGACGGCAACGACCTGGTCGTGGACGTCGACGAGGCGGCGGGGGCCGGTGTGGAGGTCCCCGACTTCCTGCTGGCGCGGGCGGCGGACCTGCTCGACCTGCGCTACCCCGTGCCGGCGCTGCCCTTCGGGCTGCGGCTCGTCGACGTCCGCCCGGCGGCCGGCGGCGTCCTCCTCCGGGTCGAGGCGATCGACACGGTCCTGCGCTCGGTGGAATAGCGCACCGACCCGCTGAGGTTGGTGGCGGGGATGAGCGGGATCGGAGCGGCCGTGCTGGCCGCCGCGCTGGCGGTGACGGCCGTCTGGGCGTGGTGGCTGCGGGGGAACGACGGCCGGCTGCGCTCCCCACGAGCCGAGGAGGGCGACGTGCAGGAGGGTTACGTGTCCGCCTTCGACCGGCTGGGCGTCCGAGCCGCCGACGCCGACCTGACCGTCGTCCAGTTCTCCACCGCGTTCTGCGGCCCTTGCCGCGCGACGAAGGCCCGGCTGGCCCAGCTCCAGGCGACCCGGCCGGGGCTGGCCGTCGTGCAGGTCGACGCCGAGAGCCACCTCGACGAGGTCCGCGAGCTGGACGTGCGTCGCACGCCGACGCTGTTCTACCTCGACCGCGGCGGACGGCTCGTGGGCCGCAGCAGCGGTGCGCCGCGGGCGGACGAGCTGACCGCCCTGGTGGACGCCCACGTGGTCCGGCGGGCGGAGGGGTCGCGATGATCGGCTACTCTCGCGCCGTGGGCACCCTGCTGACTTCGCGACGCACAGTGGACCTGTGCCGCGTCGGCAGCTGCCTCTGTCCGACCTTCTGAGGACGGTCCCGACCGTCCAGACGCGCCCTGTCCGCCGTCCGAAGGTCAGCTCTGCCATGACTGCACCGTCCCCTCAGGTCGACGTGCGCGCGCCGCGGTTCGCCGCCGGCGTCACCGCAGTCGTCCTTGCGGTCGCCCTGCTCACCGGCAGCGGCTGGCTGGTCGCCGCCCAGGCGCTGGTCTTCGCGGCCGGCGTGTTCGCGGGCTTGCGGTTCTCGCCGTACGGGCTCCTGTTCCGCGTGCTGGTGGCGCCCCGGCTCGGTCCGGTGCGCGAGCGGGAGCCGGAGGCGCCGCCGC
>CADCTN010000008.1 GCA_902805535.1 uncultured Blastococcus sp.
TTCAGACGTGTGCTCTTCCGATCTCTCCGACACCACCGGCGGAAGCGGGCACGAGGACGGCGACGCCACCAGCAAGAACGCGCAGGACGTCGACGCCAGCAACGACGTGGCGAACGACGCCTCCACCGGGAAGATCGACGCCGGCGGTGGCACGTCCATCGTCGAGGTGATCGCGGGCAACGGCAACAAGATGTACTGCTGGTCCCGCGAGGGCGACGTCACCTGCACCCAGAACGTCACCACCATCATCAACATCATGTCGATGGCCAACGGTGGCAACGTGACGTGCTCGAACAACGCCGCCGCGGGTCAGGCCGACAACTGGGTGTGCACCGTGCACGCCCCCGAGAAGCCCGCTCACGCCCCGGAGAAGCCGGCTCACGCCCCCGACAAGCCGGCTCACGCCCCGGAGAAGCCGGCTCACGAGACCCCGGTCAAGCACGAGGCCGCCCCCGTCAAGCACGAGGCCGCTCCGGTCAAGCACGAGGCCGTTCGGGTCCACCACAAGGCTGCCGCTCCGGCGCAGCACCGGGCGGCATCGGTGAGCACCCACGCACAGCCCAAGGGTGAGCTGGCGTACACCGGCGCCGAGACCTCCGTCCCGCTGACCCTGGGCCTCGTCGCCCTGGGTGCGGGCGGTGCTCTCTCGCTGGCCGGCCGTCGCCGCACCGCCTCCGCGGCGATCTGATCCACCGACCCGCCTCCCGAACCATCCAGGGCGGCGGGCCGGGCTCCACCTCAGAGCACCACCCGCAAGGCACCACCTGCAACAAGGCACCACCTGGGCGCCGCCTGCCGGGACGCAGTCCCCGGCAGGCGGTGCCCACCCCCGTCATCCCGGCAGACAGGAACCGCCGTGAGCAGCGCAGTCGGCCTGGACGGTCCGCGGAGCGGCACGCGGTCCCCCGCCACCCCGTCCACGGGGCGCGGCGACCGGCTCCGGACGGTGTCCCGCGGCGTCGGTCAGGCCCTGATCACCTTCGGACTGGTCGCCCTGCTGTTCGTCGTCTACGAGCTCCACGTCACCGACCTCCTCACCGCACGCCAGCAGGACCGGCTCAGCGAGCAGATCCAGGGGCAGTGGGCCGCCGTTCCCCCGGCGGACGCACCCACGGTCACCCCGCCGGACGGCGCGCCGACAGCCGCCCCCGCCCCGGAGACCTCCGACGTCGCGCTGGGGCAGCCGCTGGCGGTGCTGCGCATCCCGCGCCTGGGCGAGGACTACTCCCGCGTGATCGTCGAAGGCACCGCCCAGGTCCAGCTCGCCCAGGGGCCCGGTCACTACCTCGGCACCGCGATGCCGGGCCAGGAGGGGAACTTCGCCGTCGCCGGCCACCGCGTCGGCCGCGGCTCTCCCTTCCTCGACCTGGACCGCCTGCGACCCGGGGACGCCATCGTCGTGGAGACCGAGAGCAGCTGGTTCACCTATCGCGTGCTCGGCGATCCGGCCACCGGTGACTTCGGCAGCGACCCCAGCGGCATCCCCGGCCGGGAGATCGTCCGGCCGGCCGACGCCGACGTCATCTCGCCGACTCCCGGCGGGGCCGTGGGGAGTGCGTCCTCGGGCGCCTACCTGACGCTCACGACCTGCCACCCGAAGTACTCGGCCGCCCAGCGGCTGATCGTCCACGCCCGGCTGGAGGGCGCCCCGCTGAGCAAGGCGTCGTCCCCGGACGGGCCCCCCGCGCTCGGCTGACGCCGGCCCGCCTCAGGCGGGCGGCCCGCCGAGCAGCGTCTGGCGCAGCAGGTGCATGGCCGTGGTGACGGACCGGTCCCGGATCGCCGAGCGGGAGCCGGCCAGCCGGAGGGCGCGCAGCTCGCGGCGGTCATCGGCGACGACGGACACGTGCACCGTGCCGACCGGCTTGTCCGACGACCCGCCGCCGGGTCCGGCGATCCCGGTGATCCCCACACCGACGTCGGCCCCGAACCGGGCACGTGCGCCCTGGGCCAGGGCGACCGCGACCTGCGCGCTCACCGCCCCGTGCTCGGCCAGCAGGTCGGCGGGGACGTCCAGCAGCTGCTCCTTGGCCGAGTTCGCGTAGGCGACCACGCCACCGAGCAACCAGGCCGACGAGCCCGGCTGCTCCGTCAGCCGCGCGGCGAGCAGCCCACCGGTGCACGATTCCGCCGTCGCCACCGTCAGGCCCTGGTCGGCGAACGCCCGGGCGACCAGCTCGTCCAGGGTCGGCCCGGTGGAGAACAGCGTGCCGGCGTACTCGGTGGCCAGGGCCGCCGCCAGCTGGTCGTAGGCCGGCTGGGCCGGCGGCGGAAAACGGGTGACGATCTCCAGCTCGCCCTCGCGCAGGCAGGTGGTGATCTCCAGCCCCGGCAGGTCCTCCTCGAGCTGCCGGAGCGTTCCCGCCAGTTGCGCCTCCAGCGTCCCCCAGAGCCGGACGGTCTCCTGGCGCAGCTCGGTCGCGCCGGTCAACGCCGCTCGCGTGGGCGGTGCGGCGACGGCATCGGACCACATGCCCTGCAGCTCCGACGGCGGCCCGGGCAGCACCAGCACCGTGGGGCCGTCCCGCCCCTCCGCGGGAGGCACCACCAGCCCGGGCGCGGTACCGACCGGTTCCAGGACGGTCGCCCCGGCGGGGACCCGGGCCTGCTTCCGGACGCCGGCCGCGGTCGCGGCGGGGTCGGTGCGCCAGCCGCGCCGGGCCATCAGCCGCTCGACGACCGCGGCGATCCGTCGCTCCAGAGCAGGGTCCACCGACGACGGGCGCCCCATGAACTCGGCCACGACCTCCGCGGTGAGGTCGTCGGCCGTGGGTCCGAGACCACCGGAGGTGATGACCAGGGAGACGCCGGTGCTCGCGAGGAAGGAGAGCGCGGCCCGCAGGTCGTCGGGGCGGTCGCCCACGACCACGACGTGGCCGACGTCGACGCCCAGGACGCGGAGCTGCTCGGCGAGCCACGGACCGTTGCGGTCGGCGACCCGTCCGGTGAGCACCTCGGTCCCGGTGACGACGATGCCGGCGCGCGTTCCCACGTCCCCGACCCTAGAGGCGGCCCCGCCCCGGGGCGCCTCGCAGGTCGCCGGACCGGGCGCGGATACCGTGCGGGGCCAGCGGTCCGATCCGATGGTGGACCCCGGCGTACGCCGACCAGCGCAGCAGAGGAGGAGCCGTGAGTTCGTCCGACCCCCAGGCGCCCGCGGAGCCCGGCGGCCCCACGCCGCCGAGCACCCGGGAGATCCCGGTCGCCCAGCCCACGGGGGCGACCGCCACGCACCAGCTGCCGCCGCACCCCGGTGCCGTCGCCCCGGTACCCGTGCAGCCGGTCGACGCGCCCGTCCCCACCGGACCGGTCGACTTCGTCCCCGGCCTCCCGGGTGCCGGGACGCCGCCACCCCCTCCCCCGGTGCGGCCGTCCCCCGTGCCGCACGCCGCGCCCGAGCCCTCGGTCGAGACCCCGCCCACGGAGTCCCGTCCGGTGTGGCCGGAGACGCTGGAGTCGCAGACGGTCGTCGGCCGGCCGAGGAAGCGCCGGGCCGCGTGGGACCGGGCAGCGCTGCTGGGCGTGGGGCTTACCGTCGTGTCGCTCGCCCTGCTCGAGCTGGGCCTGACGATGCGCGGCGGCGAGCTGGAGTCCTACTGGCAGCGCATCCCGCTCTGGTCCGCCTTCGCCACCGTCTGCGCGCTGCTGGGCCTGGTGGCGTTCGCCGCCTTCCTGCCGGCCGGCAACCAGCTGCGCTCGGGTCCGGCCTGGCGCGTGGCTGCCGCCGGGCTCGTGGGGCTGGCCGTCTTCTGGCTGCTGGTCGTCCTCCCCGTGGTGGACAGCGACCGCGGCTTCGTCCTCACCGCCGCCCTGGCCGCACTGGGCGGGGCGCTCTGGATCGGACCGCGCAGCCGCACCAGCTGACCCCCGGGGTCAGTCGCCGGCCCGCCCTTTGCCGTTGCCGTTTGCGGGACCGTCGCCACGTCCGTTCCCGTTGCCGTTCCCCTTCCCGTTGCCGGGCCGAGCGGCGTCGTCGGCTGCCGGCTGGTCACCTCCGCCGTCGGCCGAGGGCCCGGACACCGCAACCTCGGTCAGCGCACCGGACGGCGGTGGGCCCGTCGGGCTCTCCGGCGCGGGCCCGGTGGCCGGTGGCACCGCGTACGTGACGCGCACCGTCGACCCCACGGCCACGGCACCGGACGGGGAGAGCGCGGTGACCGTTCCGGCCGGCCGCGCGTCGCTCTCCTCGGCCACGCGCTCCACCGCGAACCCGCCGGCGCCGAGTTCGGCCTCGACCTCGCCGACCGGACGCCCCAGGTAGTCGTCGGCGGCCAGCACGACCGACGTCGGGCCTGCGGACTCCGGCGGAGGGGACGGCGGCGGGGAGTCGTCGGCGGCGAGCTGCGTGCCGACGACGGCGATCGCCCCGCCGACCAGCAGTGCGGCCAGCGGCGCCAGCACCCGCGCCAGGCGGCGCCGCGGGAGCGGTCCGGCCACGGCGAAGCGGCGGGTGCCGGACTGCACCGGCGGGGGCGTGAGCATCCGGCCGACGAGCACGTCCGCGACCGCGTCCCGGAACGCGGCGCCGTCGGGGAACCGCTGTTCCGGGTCCTTGACGAGAGCCCGGCCGATCAGCCGGTGGACGTTCTCGGGGATGTCGCCCGGGAGCGGATCGGGGGCGTCGCGGAGCTGACGCAGGGCGATCTGCACGGAGTTGTCGCCCTCGAACGCCCGCCGACCGGCCAGGCACTCGTAGCCGATCATGCCCAGCGAGTAGACGTCGCTGGCCGGGCCGGCCTTGCTGCCGGCGGCCTGCTCGGGCGAGAGGTAGTGCGCGGTGCCGACGACCTGACCGGTCTGGGTGAGCGGGACGCTGGACGCCGACCAGGCGATCCCGAAGTCGGCGATCTTGACGGTGCCGTCGGCGCCGACCAGGACGTTGCCGGGCTTGACGTCCCGGTGCACCACCCCGGCGGCGTGGGCTACCGCCAGCCCGGCGGCAGCCTGCTGGAGGAGGTCCAGCGTCAGGCCGACGGGCAGCCGGCGTTCCCGCGTCAGCAGGTCCGACAGCGATTCGCCCTCGACCAGCTCCATGACCAGGTACGCGAGGACCTCCCCGGTGCCGTCCTGGGCGGTCACCTCGCCGTAGTCGTGGAGGGCAGCGATGTTGCGGTGCGCCAGGACGGCGGTGTGCCGGGCCTCGGCCCGGAAACGCGCGAGGAACGTCGGGTCCCCGGTGAACTCGCTGCGCAGGACCTTCACCGCGACGGGACGGTCGAGCAATGTGTCCTGGGCGCGCCAGACCTGTCCCATGCCGCCGGTGGCGAGCAGGGAGAGGAGCTCGTAGCGGTTCCCGAGGGTGCGCCGCCCCGGTTCCACCATCCCGCTCACTCCTGTCGCCGCTGATGATCGCCCGCCGAGCTTGGCACCCGGTCGGCGCCGATCACACGCTCGAGGCGGCGACGTCACCCGCCCGGGGGCGTCGTGGTGGCGGCTGCGGTCGTGGTGGCGGTGGGCGTGCTGGTCTGCGTCGCGGTCGTCTCACCCCCCGTGGTCGGGCTCGACGTCGCCGACGTGGTCGGCTGCGACGCCGTGGGAGTGCCGGCCATGGTGCTGACCGGGGCCGGCGCCGGGGTACCGGTGGACGGCGCGGTCGGACCCTCGACCGGGACCGGCTGCTCCACCTGCTCGGTCGTCGTCGCCCCGCCCCCCGATGCGCCGCTGACCGTCGGCAGCTCCGCCGGTCCGACGCCCGAGGCCGACTCCGTCGCGTAGGTGACGACGACGGTGTCGCCGGGCGACAGCGGCTCGCCGTCCGGCGCGATCCCCGTGACCTGGTCGGGAACGACGTCGTCCCGCTCCTCGCCGCGCGGCTGGACGTCCAGGCCCAGCCGGGTGAGCCGTCGGACGACCTCCTCGAGGGGCCGGCCGACGTACTCCCCGGCGTCCAGGACGACGCTGCCGCTGTCGCGTTGCTCGGCGGCCTCGGTCGGCGAGCCGGTGCGGTCCTCGGACATGGCCTGCAGCAGGGCGACCGCGATGCCGGCCCCGGCCAGCAGCCCGAGCAGGGGGAGCAGGACCACGGCGACGCGGCTGCGCCGCCGGGCGACCGGGGGACGGGCCACCGGAGCGCTGCTCTCGGTGTCCGGTCCGAGCGGGCGCGGCGACGGCACGACCGCCGCGGTGACCGTCCGGGTGGCGGGCGCCGCGGGCAGCGGGCGACCCGCCTGCACGTCGTCGATGGCGGCGACGAACGCCGCGCCGTCGGCGAAACGCGTGCTCGCGTCCTTGCCCAGCGCCCGCCCGATGAGCTCGCGCACGCCGGCCGGCAGGTCGGCGGGCAGCGGTTCGGGGTCCTGGCGGACCTGCTTGAGCGCGATGGTGACGGGATTGTCACCCTCGAACGCGGGGCGTCCGGCCAGGCACTCGTAGCCGATGAGGCCGAGGGCGTAGACGTCGCTGGCCGGCGTGGCCGGCCGGCCCTCGGCCTGCTCGGGGGACAGGTACTGAGGGGTGCCGATGACCTGGCCGGTGCGGGTCAGGGCGACGCTGCGGGCCGACCACGCGATGCCGAAGTCGGTGATCTTCACGCTGCCGTCGGGCCGTACCAGGATGTTGCCGGGCTTGACGTCCCGGTGGACCATGCCGGCGCGGTGCGCCTCGCCCAGGCCGAACGCCGTCTCACGGAGCAGCCCGAGGGTCGTCGCGGTGCCCAGGGCGCCCTCGCGGGCGACCAGCGCGGAGAGCGGTTCCCCTTCGACCAGCTCCATGACGAGGTAGGCGAGGGTCTCGCCCGTGCCGTCCTGGGCGGTCTCCTCGCCGTAGTCGAAGACCGCGGCGATGTTGGGATGGCTCAGCGAGGCGGCGTGCTGGGCCTCGGCGCGGAACCGGGCCACGAAGGTGGGGTCGCCGGTGTACTCGCTGCGCAGCACCTTCACCGCCACCGGGCGGTGCAGCGCGAGGTCGTGTGCCCGCCAGACCTGCCCCATGCCGCCGGCGGCGATCAGCCCGTGCAACTCGTACCGGTCGCCCAGGCACCGTCGTCCTGGTTCGACCACGGAGGTCACTCCCTCGCCTGTCCGGCCCTGCTGCTGGAGGCCGCCACGTCGCCGCCGGGAGTGATTCTCCCCGGTCACTACTGTCCACTTCGGCCCGGGGCTACACATGATCGGTCACCCGCGGGGGTGACCGCGCCTGGACGACCGAGCGGAAGAGGTGGGGCGTCGATGTCTGACACCGTGAGCAGGACCGACGACGGCGGCGTGGCCACCGTGACGCTGCTGCGTCCCGGGTTGGACCGGGCCCTGCGCAGGGACCTGCTGGCCGCGGTGCGGGAGCTGGCCGCGGACGAGTCGGTGCGTGCCGTGCTGCTCACCGGTTCGGGTCGCGCCTTCTGCGTCGGACAGGATCTCGCCGAGCACGTGGAGTCGCTGCGCGGGAACGCCGCGACCTCCCTCTCGGTCGTCGAGGACGAGTACAACCCGCTGATCCTGGCGCTCGCCGCGCTGCGCGTACCGGTCGTGGTCGGCATCAACGGCGCGTGCGCCGGAGCCGGCCTGGGGATCGCGCTGTCCGGTGACCTGCGGGTGGCGGCGGCCGGGTCGAAGTTCACGACGGCGTTCACCGGCGTGGGCCTGTCCAGCGACTCGGCGCTGGCCGCACGCCTCGTGCACTCCGTCGGCGGCTCGCGCGCGGCCCAGCTCCTGCTGACGCCGGACCCCTTCTCCGCGGAGACCGCCGAGCAGTGGGGGCTGGTGCACCGCGTCGTGCCGGCCGAGCAGGTGCTGCCCGAGGCGCAGGCGCTGGCCGCGCGGCTGGCGACCGGTCCGACGGCGGCCTACCGGGCGCTGAAGACGGTGCTGGCGACGGCCGCGACCGACTCGCTGGAGGAGACGCTGGCGCTCGAGGCGCGACTGCAGACGCAGCTGGGCCGGACCGCCGACCACCTCGAGGCCGTCGAGGCCTTCCTGGCCAAGCGCGCGCCGAGATTCACCGGCCGCTGACCGGCCCACCGAACTCGGTGCGGCCCGGACGGCCCCGGCGGGGGGCCGTCAGCGACGGGAGAGCAGCACGCAGGTGGGGCAGACGTCGCTGGCGGCCAGCGGCCAGACCTCGTCGGTCGACACCCGGGCCAGCGAGCCGCACAGGGTGATCTCGCAGGCGCCGTCCACCTCGCTCGGCGGGCGGTGCACCTCGACGGCGTGCCACAGCGCGGCGGTCGGACCGTGCGCGCGGCTGCGGGCGGCGGCGAAGAGGGACGTCTGCAGCATCATGGGGAGGAGGTCGGCAGGCGGCCGCCCCGTGGTTACGGGTGCCGCGCGCCCTCTCCCCCGGAGGAGGGAGGCGCGGGCGGTCTGCGGCGCCTCGGGGGCCGGGGCAGGATGCGTCCATGGAGCTGACCAAGCACGGCCACGCGTGCGTCGTCCTGTCCGACGGCGACGGCCGCCTGGTGATCGACCCCGGCGCGTTCACGGAGGCCACGGCGTTCGACGGCGCCGACGCGGTGCTGATCACGCACGAGCACCCCGACCACTTCGAGCCGACGGCGCTGCGGGCGGCGATGGACGCGAACCCGGCGCTGGAGGTCTGGACGAACACGTCGGTGGCCGCGCAGCTCGACGGCCTGGGCGGCCGGGTGCACGTCGTGGGCCACGGCGACGCTGTCACGGTGGCCGGGTTCGACGTGCAGGTCCACGGCGAGCTGCACGCGGAGATCCACCCGGAGATCCCGCGGATCGCCAACGTCGGCTTCTTCGTCGGGGGCGAGGTGTTCCACCCCGGGGACGCCCTGACCGTGCCGGACGTGCCGGTTCCGACGCTGCTCCTGCCGATGCACGCCCCCTGGTCGCGCACGGCCGACCTGATCGACTACGTGCGGGCGGTGCACGCCGACCAGGCGTTCGCCGTGCACGACGGGCTGCTCAGCGACACGGGGCTGCGTCTCGTGACCGGTCTGCTGGGCGAGCGGGGCCCGGGGACCCCCACGCCGTTCAGCCGGCTGGCCCCGGGGGACACGACCGAGCTCTGAGGCTCGACCGGGTCCCCCGGGGAGGGATCAGCGGACGGCGCCGCGCCTGCGACCACCGGAGAGGTTCTCGGCGACACCGATCAGCAGCACCGCCGCGATGACGGCGATGATGAAGCCCACGATGTTGAGCTCCCAGATGCTGGTGTCGCGGTTGAACAGGTGACCGATGAGGCCACCGATGATGGCGCCGACGACGCCCAGCACGAGCGTCATGAGCACGCTCAGGTGCTGCTTACCGGGCTTGATGAGCCGGGCGAGCGCGCCGATGATGAGGCCGACCACGATGAGGCCGAGGATCTGCACAGCGTTCTCCTTCGTTCGACCGACGTGGCCCCCATCCGGCATTCGCCGGTTGCGCACGTCGGTGCACGAGGAGCTGCCATACCCCCGGGAACGATCAACGATGCACGGATCCCTCGTTCGGGGGTGTCAGGTGGGCGGCGTCACGCGCTCGACGTGGGCGGGGACCTTGGCCAGTTCGGCGTCCACCGTCCGCTGGACGAGCCGCCGCAGCGCCCCGCGCTGCAGCCGCCGCACGACCCGGCTGCCGCTCGTCGGCTCGTGCGTGACGGTCATCGTCACCCGGGTGCCGTCCCCGGTCCCGCAGAGCTCGATCCGCGTCGTCCAGGTCTCCGGCGTGAGCCGCAGCCGGGTGGCCACCACCCGCGGTGCCTCCCACTCCACGATCTCGCCCTGCGGCGCGCCGGCCACCGGTGCGCCGTCCAGCCGGCCGGGAGCGCAGACGAATGTCGTGCCGACACCGGGCGCGCCGGTGGGCTCGCCCAGGACGTAGGAGACGTCGCAGACCGAGCAGTAGGGCTCCAGGACGGCCAGCGCCCGCCACACCTGGTCCGGCGGCTGCGGAACGGTGCGGACGCCGCTCGCCGTGGTGGCCATCAGCGGCCGCCCACCGAGACCTCGAACTCCACCTGGCTCACGTCCGGGCGCAGCCGCGAGTAGCTGTGCACGAGGGGGTGGCCGGAACTGTCACGCACCGTCGTCCGCACGACGAGCAGGGGCGAGCCCGCCACGACGCGCAGGAGGTCGGCCTCGTCGGGGGCCGCGGTGCCCACGTCGACCACGATCCGCGCGGTGGCCAGGTCGGCCTGGTACTCCCGGCGCAGGTAGTCGTACAGCGAGCCCTCGCTGAAGTCGGCGTCGGCGGCACCCGGGTAGAGCTCGGCGGGGAGGAAGCTGTGCGCGACGTGGTTGGGCTCCCCGTCGACGCTGCGCAGCCGCTCGAGCTCCACGACGTCGGCCGTCCCGTCCAGGGCCAGCTCGGCCGCGACGGCGGCCGGCACGGGGACGACGCGCTGGGTCAGCACCTCGGTCCCGACCTGGGCGCCCTGCTCGCTCATCACCGAGTTGAAGCCGGCGATCCGGTGCACGAAGCTCTCGCGGTACTCGTGCCGGATGGCCGGGCGCGTGACGTAGGTCCCGCGGCCCTGCTCGCGCAGCAGGTGCCCGTCGGCGACCAGACCGTCGACGGCACGGCGCAGCGTGATCCGGCTGACCCCGTACTCCGCGCAGAGCACCGGCTCCGGCGGGAGCAGCGTCAGCTCGGGCAGGGAGGCGACCCGTCGCCGGAGATGCTCCCGGACCGCCAGGTACTTCGGACCGGTCACGGGGCTCACCACGCGTGCAAAGGTACGGGATCCCAAGACGTCTGGTCGTCATGTCGTATGGGACGTTCTCCGGAAACGTCTCCGCAACAAAACTTTCGTCGCGAGTTCACCGGACGTCAGGACGTCATGACGTATGGTCGGGTCTCGCCACTCGAGGGAGTACGTGTTGCGCATCGGTGTCCTCACCGGCGGGGGCGACTGCCCCGGCCTCAACGCCGTCATCCGCTCCGTCGTCCGGTCGGCGTCGGCCCACTACGGCAGCGAGGTCGTCGGTTTCCGTGACGGCTGGCGCGGGCTCCTCGAGGACCGCACCACCCCCCTGGACGTCGCCTCGGTCGACGGGCTGCTGACGCGGGGCGGCACCACGCTCGGCTCGGCCCGCGTCGCCCCGGAGCGGCTGAGCAACGAGCTGCCGCAGATGAAGGACGTCCTGGCCACGCACGGCATCGACGTGCTCATCCCGATCGGCGGGGAGGGGACGCTCACCGCCGCGAACCTGCTCTCGCAGGCCGGCGTCCCCGTCGTCGGCATCCCCAAGACGATCGACAACGACATCGACGAGACCGACCTGACCTTCGGCTTCGACACCGCGGTCAGCATCGCCACCGAGATGATCGACCGGCTGCACACCACCGCCGAGTCCCACCAGCGCGTGCTGCTCGTCGAGGTGATGGGCCGGCACGCCGGGTGGATCGCGCTGCACGCCGGCCTGGCTTCCGGAGCCCACCTCACCCTGGTCCCCGAGGAGCCCTTCGACATCGAGGACGTCTGCCGCCTGGTCACCGAGAGGTTCGAGCGCGGCGACTCCCACGTCATCGGCGTCGTCGCCGAGGGGGCCGTGCCGCGCCCAGGGACGATGGAGCTGCGCGACGGCGGACTGGACGAGTACGGGCACCGCCGGTTCACCGGGGTGGCGCAACAGCTCGGTGCCGAGCTGGAGCGGCGCACCGGCAAGGAGGTCCGCACCACGGTGCTGGGCCACGTCCAGCGCGGTGGCACCCCGACGTCGTTCGACCGGGTCCTCGCGACCCGCTTCGGCCTGCACGCCACGATCGCGGCCCACCGCGGCGACCACGGCCAGATGGTCGCCCTGCGGGGGACCGAGATCGAGCTCGTGCCGCTGGAGAAGGCGGTGTCCCGCCTCAAGACGGTGACCCGGTCCCGGCTCGCCGAGATGGCCGCGTTCACCGGTTGAGCGCCTCCGGGCCGCTCAGCCGCCCGGGGACCGCAGTTCCACGACCGTGACCTCCGGCCGGGCGCCGATCCGCATCGGCGGGCCCCAGTACCCCGCGCCCGACGTCACGTACAGCTGGGTGTCGCCGTGCCGGGACAGCCCTTCGGTCGCCGGCTGGTCCAGCCGGATCGCGTAGTCGAAGGGCCACAGCTGACCTCCGTGGGTGTGGCCGGAGAGCTGGAGGTCCACACCCGCGGCCGCCGCCTGCTCCACCATCACCGGCTGGTGGGCCAGCAGGACGACGGGGACGTCGTCGTCACGGCCGTCCAGCGCCGCCGCCAGGTCCGCGCCGTGACCGGGCAGGCCGGACGCCGCCGCCGTCCGGTCGTCGATGCCGGCGAGGTCCACGGTCGCCGCACCGCGCCGCAGGGCGACCCGCTCGTTGCGCAGCACGTCGACGCCGAGGGTGGGCAGGTGGCGCAGCCAGGCGTTCGTGTCGACGAAGTACTCGTGGTTACCGGTCACGAAGAAGACGCCCTGCTCGCTGACCAGGTCCGCCAGCGGGGCCGCCTCCTGCGCCAACTCCGGGACGTCGCCGTCCACCAGGTCGCCGACGATCGCCACGACGTCGGGCCGCTGCTCGTTGACCAGCTCGACCAGCCGCTCGAACCGCCGCCCGCCGTAGGTCGCCGACAGGTGCCCGTCGGAGAAGGTGACGATCCGGAAGCCGTCCAGTGCCGGATCGAGGTTCGCCAGCGTCACCGGGACGCGGCGGACGACGGGCGGCGAGTTGGCGAGGTAGGCGCCCGTGCCCGCGGTGCCCAGCGCGACCGCGCCCGCGGTGACGGCGAGCCCGCGGGCGAGGAAGAGCCTGCGGGAGGGCTGGGGGACGTCGCCGCGCTCCGGTGGCGGTCCGGGGTCCGCCCCCGCGACGGCGGCCGCGAGGACGGGCTCCGGCGTCCGGGCCCGCCTGTGCAGCACCGCGTTGCCGATCAGCCGGACCGGCTCCAGGACGAGCAGGGCGAGGAAGGCGTAGAAGGCGATGCCCAGCCAGCTGTAGGCGATCCAGTCCAGCGGGGCGGCCGTCTCCAGCGGAAGGGTGCGGCGCAGGCTGATCGCCAGGGCGGGGAGCAGGGCCAGCACCAGGGTGAGCAGCGTCAGCCGCCGGCGCAGCCGGCCGGGCCGGGTGGTGCTGCGGACCAGGCGGAACCACAGGTAGCTGTGCAGCAGCAGCATGGCCACCAGCACCACGGTGGCGAAGCCGAGCAGGGCGATCAGCGGCACCGGCGCTGCCGTGGCCAGGTGCGCGTCACGCGGGAAGTCTTCCAGGCTGCGGGACCGGGACGGCGACGCCCCCGCTGCTACTGCGCCGCGACCTTGAGCACCCGGCGCGTCGTCGGCTCGAAGGCCCAGAACGTCTCCTCGCCCCGCTCGGCGCGCGCCTGCTCCAGCGCGTGCAGCCGGCCGAACGTGAAGCCGTTGTCGCCCTGAGCGGACGCCGCGAGGCCCAGTCGCCGACAGAGCTCCCGGGTGACGACGGTGTCCTGGACCTCCCCGAGCACCCTCTGGATGCGCTTGGCCACCCGGATCACGTCCTTGGCGCCGGCCAGCTGCGAGTCGGCGATCTCGGTCGCGTACCGGACGCGCTTGGCCGCCTTCCGCACCGCGTGCAGCGCCTCGTGCCGGTCCTCCGGGGAAGCGTCGCGGGCTGCGGCCATGTGCCGGGCCAGCCGTCTGACCGACCGGCGGAGCGCGTCCTGCAGGACCGGCTCCAGCCGGTCACCGGCGCGATCGGTGAACGGCGGGTCGGCCACCAGGGCGTGCAGGGCGTCGAGCACCTGCAGGTAGCGCGTACCGGAGAGCGTCTCGAGCGCCCGATCGAGGCCGGCCCGCTCCTCCCGTATCTGCATCTGCTGCAGCCGGGCGGCGACGGGCCCGAGGACCAGCTCGTCGGGCTCGGCCTCGACCAGCTCGCGCAGGTGCGTGAGCGCCACCTCGTCGTCGCGGGCCTCGGACAGCTGCCCGCCCAGCCACTGCAACTCCTCCCGGACGGCCGAGGTGGCCTCCGGGTCGAGGACGGTGCGGACAGCGGCGAGCGTGCTGCGCAGCCGACGGGCCGCGACCCGCACCTGGTGGACGGCGTCCGGCTGCTCGGTGCGCAGCTGGACATCCGCCGCCTCCAGCCCGGTCACCTGCTCGGCCAGGGCCTGCTGGACGAACTCGCCCGCACGCGGGCCCTTCTTCCGCCGCTTCGGCTCCGGCCGGCCCGAGCCCTGGAGCCGGCCGGACAGCACCCGGCCGAGTTTCGACGCCGTCGCCGACGGGCGGGCCCCGGCCGCGGTGAGCCTCTCCCCGACCGCGGCGGCCAGCACGGCCAACTCCCCGGCGTTGCCGTCGCCCAGCTCCACCTCGACCTCCCGCCAGGTGTGCACCTCCGTCGGGCGGTCGGGCCCGGCGGCCGGGACGGTCGCGGTCACGGTGTCGTCGGCGACCTCCGCCAGCACCCTTCCCTGCGCGTCGCGCAGCGCGGTCACCGTCCGCCGGGTGCGCAGGGTCGCGACCGGCATCGTCGGGGCGGCCCGGAGGATGCCGGCAACGGGGGCGGTCACCGCGCGCGGGGGCTTCTTCACCGCACGGCCGAGCGGTGCGTGCAGCTCCCGCCGGGCGGGTCCCGCGGGCAGCTTGAGGTGCCAGCCCGCGTCCGGGCCACCCGTCCGGCGGCGCAGCGTGACCCGGGCCCGCAGCAGCCGCAGGTCCGCGGTGTCGTGGTAGACCGCCTCGAGCGCGTGCTCCACCGGCGGGTCCACGGTCGCGATTCCGTCCAGCCCGTCCAGGGATGGCAGGGCGAATACTTCGACGACGTCGTACTTGGCCTCGATCTCGAGGTGCCCGCTGGTCATGCCGGCCTCTCTCCCCGGCCACACGTCGCGGCCACTCCCCGTCGAACCTAGGCGGCGCCATGTTCGGGGGCGACCCCTGCTGGGCACGTCAGACGCAGATGGCGCTCGGATGCGAGCGTCGCGCGGAGGGAGCCTGACCCATGCTGGACGAGCGAGAGATCTCCGCCGCGATCGGGAGCACCGCCTACGACCCGAGCGGGAAGAAGATCGGCACGGTCGAGCACTTCTACCTCGACGACCGCACCGGAACGCCGTCGTGGGTGGCGGTGCTGACCGGTCTCTTCGGCACGCGGCACTCGGTCGCTCCCGCCCTCGACGCCAGCTACAGCGACGGCGCGCTGCGGCTGCCCGTCGACGCCGACGCGGTGAAGAACGCGCCGTCCCTGGCCGGCGAGCACCTCACCCCCGACGACGAGTCCGAGCTGCGCCGGCACTACGGCACCGCCCCGGCGGCCGCACTGCACGGCGAGCAGACCGTTCCGACCGCGCCTGCGGCCCCTGGAACTCCTGTCCCGCCGGCAGCGGCCGCCCCTCCGACGGTGCAGCTGCCCGCCGAGACCCCGCGGCCTCCCGCCCCCGCCGGAGACGGCGCGATGACCCGCACCGAGGAGCAGCTCCTCGTCGGGACCGAGCGGGTGGCCACCACCCGCGCCCGCCTGGTGAAGTACGTGGTCACCGAGGAGGTCCAGATCACGGTGCCGATCCGGCGCGAGGAGATCCGCGTCGAGCAGGTCCCCGTGGACGCCCCGGACGACGGGCCCGGCGAGTTCCTGGTGGCCGACGACCGACCCGGGATGACGGCCACGGGCGCTGCCACCGGCCTCCCGACCGAGATCGTCCTGCACACCGAACGCCCGGTGGTGACCGTCGAGGTCGTGCCCACCGAGCGCGTCCGGCTGCGCACCGACGTGGTGCAGGGGCAGGAGACGGTGACCGAGCAGGTGCAGCGGGAGCAGATCGTCGTCGACGAGGACGGCACCCCCGGCTACCGCTGACGGGGGTCAGCCGACCCGGCCGGTCCCCGCCGCGCCCAGCAACTCCTCGGGCGAGGGATCGACCAGGACGCGGCCGTCCGCGGCGACCACGACCGGACGCTCCTCGTCCAGGGCGTCGTTCTCGGCCAGGACTGCCCGCGCCGCCTCGTGGTCGGCCGGATCCAGCCACTGGTGGGCGATGCCGTGCTCGTCCAGCACGGCCCGCAGGGCGGCGCTGGTCGGCCATGACGGGTCCCCCACGACGCGGAGCCCGGTCGTCCGGCCGATGAGCAAGGCGCGACGCAGCAGGAAGGACCGCATGATCAGGTCGGCCAGCTCCCGGTCGGCCCTCATCACCTCGCGCAGGCGCTGCACGCTGAGCGTGACCACCGCTCCCGGCGCCGCGGCGACCACCGTGCGGACGGCGCGCTGACCGGCGAGCATGTTGAGCCCGCCGAGGAACCGGCCGGGGCCGGCCACGAGCACCACGCGGGGCCGGCCGTCGTCCCCGGGCTCGGGGTCCTCGAGGACCGCGACGGTTCCGGCCAGGACCACGATGAAGTCCCAGTCGCTGGCGCCGCCCTGGACCAGCACCTCACCCTTCGACGTGCTCCGCCGGCGGCCGGCGCGGCGGAGGACGGCGAGCTGGCGGTCGTCCAGCCGCGGTGAGGCACCGCTGGGATCGTCGGTCTCCTCCAGCCCCTCCACCGCGGGCAGCCGGGACGGCGGGGAGAGCGGGGACCGCGGGCGGATCCCCGGCGCCGGTGCGATCCCGGCCAGCGCCCGCTCCACCGGCGTGCCGCGCGGATCGGTCCGCAGCAGGGCCGCCGCGAGCTCGTCGGTCCCGGCCCGGCCCATGTGGCGGACGCCGTTGACGAAGAAGGTCGGGGTGCCCTCCACCCCGCTGGCCTCCGCCCCCGCCACGTCGTCCCGGATGCGCTGGGCATGCGTGCCGTCGCCGAGCTCCCGGGCGAACCGCTCGAGGTCCAGGCCCAGCGCGGCGGCGTGGTCGAGCAGGTCCGGTGCCTCCAGGTTGTCGTGGTGGGCGAACAGCTTGTCGTGCATCTCCCAGAACTTTCCCTGGGCGGCGGCCGCCTCGGCCGCCTCCGCGGCCAGCTGCGCGTGCGGGTGCAGCTCCACCAGGGGCAGGTGGCGGAAGACGTAGCGCAGGTCCTCGCCGAAGCGGGCGCGCAGCTCGCTGACCACGCCCGTCGCCCGACCGCAGAAGGGGCACTCCATGTCGCCGTACTCGACCAGGGTCAGCGGCGCGTCGGCCGGGCCGCGGACGTGGTCGACGGCGGGATCGACGGGCGGATCCAGCTCGACCGGGCGCTGCGGGGTGCTGCTCCCCCGGCCGAGCACGCGGAAGAGGACGGCGCCCAGGACGGTGGAGACCACGGCGGCGGCCAGGATGCCGACCGTGGCCTCCTCCCGGAGCCGCTCGTCGTCGAAGGCGAGGTCGGTGACGAACAGCGACACGGTGAACCCCAGGCCGGTGAGCGCCGCTCCGCTCCACACGTTGCCGAGGCTGACGCCGGGCGGGAGGATCCCGAGCCGCAGCCGGACGGCGAGCGTCGCGGCGAGGCCGACACCGAGCAGCTTGCCCACCGCGAGGCCGAGGAAGACGCCGATGGTCACCGGCGAGGTCAGGGCCCGCTCGAGCAGCGTGCCGTCGATGCGGACCCCGGCGTTGGCGAGGGCGAACACCGGCACGACGACGTAGCTGCTCCACGGGACCAGGACGGCGCCGATCCGCTCGTTGGGGGAGATGGCGCGCTCCACCGAGAGCTTCGCCTCGCGGGCCAGCGAGGGCTCCGGCGACTGGCGGAAGGCCCGGGCCAGCGCCTCGGCCAGCTCCACCTCGGCCCGGCGCGGCGGGTAGGCGCCGACCAGCAGACCCAGGACGACGCCGCCGATGGTGGGGTGGACGCCGGACTCGTTCATCGCCGCCCACATCACCACCCCGACGGCGAATTAGGCCGGCCCGCGCCACACCTGCATGCGGGAGAGCCCGATGAACGCGAAGACGCACAGCCCGGCGATCGCCAGGGCGGTGAGGTCCATCTCGTCGGAGTAGAAGATCGCGATGGCGCTCAGCGCGCCGATGTCGTCGACCACGGACAGCGACAGCAGGAAGACCCGGAGCTGGACGGGTGTGTGCTGACCGAAGAGCGCCAGGGCTCCCAGCACGAAGGCGGTGTCGGTGGCCATCGGGATCCCCCAGCCCACTGCGCCCTCGCCCCCGGCGTTGACCGCCAGGTAGATCAGCGCCGGGATCACCAGCCCGGCGACCGCGGCCAGCACTGGGACGGTGAGCCGGCTGCGCTGCACGAGCTCGCCCATCGAGAGCTCGCGGCGGACCTCCATCCCGATCAGGAAGAAGAAGAACACCATCAGGCCGTCGTTGACCCAGTGCTGCAGGTCCATCGCGATCTGGACGTCGCCGAACCGCAGGGCCAGCTCGGTGTGCCACAGCTGGTCGTAGGAGTCGGCCCAGGGCGAGTTGGCCCAGGCCAGGGCCAGGAGTGTGGCCGCCACCATGAGCGCGGCGCCGGCCACACCGGAGCGCATCGATCTGCGCACCGGGGCGGAGAACTGGGCGGCCAGGTGCGCGGACCCGGTGCGGCTCGCGCCGGCAACTGTGCTCACCGGGGGAACGCTAGGACCCGGCGGTCTCCAGCGGGAGCCCCTGCCGGCGCCCCCGGCGATCGGGCAGGAATCGCAGCCGGTCCCGCGTGGCCGTCACCTCCGCAGGGTCGACGTCGGCCAGGACGATCGTCTCGACGCCGGCCGCGGCGGCCAGCAGCTCCCCCATCGGGCTCACGATGCCGCTGTCGCCCACGTGCTCGGTGCCCTCACCCGCCGTCCCCACCCGGTTGCAGCCGACCACGTAGGCCTGGTTCTCGATGGCCCGGGCCTGCAGCAGCGTCCGCCAGTGGTGCCGCCGCGGGCTGGGCCAGTTGGCCGGCACCAGGTACACGTCGGTGCGCGGGGCGGCGTCCCAGAAGACGTCCGCGAAGCGCAGGTCGTAGCAGATGAACGGGGTGACGCGGAGCCCGCCGACCTCCACGGTGACCGGGCCCTGGCCGGCACGGAACCGTTCGTGCTCGCCGGCGTGGGTGAAGGGGTGCAGCTTCCGGTAGCGGTGGGTCGTGCCGTCGGGGCCGGCGAGGACGAAGGAGTTGTAGGGCAGCTGCCCGGCACCCTCCCCGCCGTCGTCGGCGATCTCCGGGCAGGTGCCGCCCACCCACGCGCCGTGCTCGGCGGCCTGCCCCGCGAGGAACTGCGCCGACGGCCCGCCCTCGGGCTCGCCGATCCCCGGCGTCATCGAGAACCCGGTGCTGAACGTCTCGGTGAGCAGCACCAGCTCGGCGCCGGCGCCGACCGCGCGAGCCACCTGAGGGGCCAGCCGGGCGAAATTGGCGTCCCGGTCCTCCCAGACGATGTCGTGCTGCACCGCCGCGATCCTCACGAGAGCCTCCTCAACCGTTGCACCGCTTCGCCGAGCACGGCGTCGCTCTTGCAGAACGCGAACCGGACGAGATGCCGGCCCAGGTGCGCGTGCTCCGGTGCGTAGAACACCCCGGTGGGGACGGCGACGACACCGGCGCGCTCGGGCAGCGCGCGGCAGAAGGCGAGTCCGTCGCCGTCGGGCTGCACCGGGCGGACGTCCACGGTAGCGAAATAGGTCGCCTCCGGGCTGACCACCGGCAGGCCCGCCTCGGTCAGCCCCTGGACGAGCACGTCCCGCCGGTACTGCAGGTCCCGGGCCGCCCCGACGAAGTAGCCGTCCGGGAGGGCCAGCCCGGCCGCCACGGCCGGCTGGAAGGGGCCGCCGTTGACGTAGGTGAGGAACTGCTTGGCGGTGCGGACGGCGGAGACGAGCGGCGCGGGCCCGCAGAGCCAGCCGATCTTCCAGCCGGTGACGTTGAACGTCTTCCCGGCGCTGCTCACGACCATCGTGCGCTCGCGCATGCCGGGCAGAGTGGCCATGGACACGTGCTCGGCGCCGTCGAACACCAGGTGCTCGTAGACCTCGTCGGTGAGCACCAGCAGGTCGTGGGCGGTGGCCAGCTCGGCCAGGAGCCCCAGCTCGTCCCGGGTGAAGACCTTGCCGGTCGGGTTGTGCGGGCTGTTGAGCAGCAGCAGCCTCGTGCGCGGGGTGATCGCCGTCCGGAGGTCGCCCGGGTCGAACGTCCAGGGCCCGCCGCCGGCGGGCGGGTGCAGGGGCACGGGCCGCGCGACGCCGCCCGCCATGGCGATCCCCGCGGCGTAGCAGTCGTACATCGGCTCGAAGAGGACCACCTCGTCGCCGGTCTCCAGCAGCGCGAGCAGCGCCGCGGACAGCGCCTCGGTCGCGCCGGCGGTGACCAGCACCTCGGTGTCGGGGTCGAGATCCACCCCCCGGAACCGGCGGACGTGGTCGGCGATCGCCGCCCGCAGCTCCGGCCGGCCGGGTCCGGGTGGGTACTGGTCGGCGGCGGTGCCGATGGCGGCCCGCGCGACGTCGAGCACCTCGGGCGGGCCGGGGTAGTCGGGAAAGCCCTGGCCGAGGTTGACCGAGTCGGTGGCCACCGCCAGCGCGCTCATCTCGGCGAACACCGTCGTCCCGAAGCCCTGCAGGCGGGCAGCCAGGTACGGCGCGCGGGTCACGCCGCGGCCGTCGTGGTGAACCGGACGGTGCGCCCGGGGACGTCGGCCTGCTCGAGCCTGACCGGCATCCGGATGCCCGGGCGGAGCCCCTCGCCCGTGCACCGGCCCCTGATCGCCAGGTCGTCCAGGACCACCGTGCCCCTGCCGTCCTCGGCGTCGACGACGACCGCGGAGAACGTCTCGCCCTCCCGGCCGCGCAGCAGCCACGCCTCCGTCGCGTCCACCACCGCCCGCTCCACCTCCCGGGTCCGCCGGTCGGAGGCGCTCATCAGCGCCGGCAGCTCCGCCAGCGCGGCGCGCAGCTGCGGGTCGGGCTGCCGCCCCGCCGCCAGCGCCAGGCAGACCTCGGTGGCGAACCGGTCGACCAGCCGCCGCAGCGGAGCGGTCACGTGCGCGTACGGAGCGCCGACGCCGCCGTGCCCGGCCTGCTCCGGCGGCGCGCCGTCGAACGCGGTGTAGGCCGCGCCGCGCAGCAGGGTGACCGCCTCCTCGAGGAAGGCCGCGTGCCCCGGTCGGGCGGGGTCGAGGCCGGCGACGACGGCTCCCGGTGCTGCCCCGTCCGGCCAGTCCACCCCCAGCGCGGGTGCCAGCAACCGCAACCGCTCGACGTCCCGTGGCTGCGGCGGGGGGAGGGTGCGCAGGACGCCGACGCCGCCGTCGAGCATGAGCGCCGCGGCGCAGCGTCCGGTCAGCAGCGAGATCTCCGCGTTCCAGCCCTCGACCGGCAGGTCCCCGCGCAGCACGAGGGTCCAGCTTTCGTCCGGCGCCGCCTCCACCGCCTGGTCGGGGGTGCCGAGCTGGATGGCGCCGCGCTCGGCGGCCCGCCGCTGCAGCAGCGCCCCGACGGACGGCAGCAGCCCGAGCGGTTCGGGCAGCGTCCCCGCCTCGACCTGCGCCTGGACGGCGGGATAGTCCAGCTGGGCGCGGCTGCGCACGCGCGCGCGGCGCAGCTCGACGCCGACCGGCTCGCCGTCGGCGTCGAGGTCGATGGTCCACAGCGCGGCCGCACGCAGCTTCCCGGGCAGCAGGCTCGCCGCGCCCTCGCTGAGCACCGGCGGGTGCAGCGGCGTCCGGCGGTCGGGGCTGTAGAGGGTCTGCCCGCGCCGCCGCGCCTCGCCGTCGAGCAGACCGCCGAGGTCCACCGCCGATCCGACGTCGGCGATCGCGTAGCTGACCCGGACGCCGTCGCCCCGGGCGGCCAGGTGGACCGCCTGGTCGAGATCGCGGCTGCCGACCGGGTCGAGGGTCACGAACGGGATGTCGGTCGCGTCGAGCTCGGGGAGGCGCGGCCCGCCGGCCCGGCGCTCGGCCTCGGCCAGGACCTCGGGCGGGAACTGCTCCGGGACGTCGAACTCCGCGCGGATCGCCGCGAAGTCCGGCCCCTCCCCGGCGGCCTCCGGCCAGCGGGGCATGCGCAGCGAGGCACGGACCATGCCGTCAGCCTGGCAGAGCCGGACGTTCCACGTGGAACGGACGGCGGTCAGGAGGCGGTGGCATCAGCCGATGCGGACGTCCTCCAGGCCCTCGACGGAGACGACGTCGCCGCGGTGCAGCTGGCGCCCGCGGCGCTCCTCGGGCTCGCCGTTGACCCGGACGTCGCCGGAGAACAGCACGTCCTTCACCTGGGCGCCGGTCGGGACGGCGTCGACCAGCTTGAGCAGCTGGCCGAGGCGGATGGTGTCCTCGCCGGGGCGGAGGTCGACGGTGCGCATGGCCGTCAGTCTGCCGCCCCGGCGGGGACGAGCAGGTCACCGGTGCGCACGGTCCCCGGGCCCAGGACGGCGGCCCGCACCGCGAGCAGGCCGTCGTGCTCGCGGTGGATGGTCTTGAGCACCGAGGTGTCGCGGGCGATGCCCCCGGGCTGCGGCCGCGTCGTCATGACGCAGCGGGGGATGAGGACGCCGAACCGCAGCCGCGCGTCGCCGAGGACAGCCTCCTGCCCGCGCAGCTCTTCCTCCCCCGCCCCGTCCAGGACGACGTTCGCGCGGAACCGCCGGGCGTCCCAGGTGCCGAGGGTGCCGGTCGAGATCAGGGAGAGCCGGATGCGCGGGCTGTCGTGGAACGGCCCCGGCGCGCCCTCCCACTGCAACCACTCCGCGGGATCGGGGGCGTCCTCCTCGACCGGCGACTCGTAGGTCGGCACCTCGTCCCCGGCCGTCCGCAGCTCCACGCGGCGGCCGAGCCACGAGGACAGCACGTCCTCGTCCGTCGTCACCCTGCCGTCGGGCAGGACGACCTGCACGCCGCCGTCCGGCCCGATCCGGGCCGAGCCGAACAGCAGCTCGGGCACCCGCCGGGCGGTGAGCCCCAGGCCCGTGTCGCGGTCGAACAGCGCCCAGCGCCGGTCGCCGGCGATCCCGAGGGCCTCGACCGACGCCTCGTCCAGCCGCTCCCCCTGCAGCGACTTGACCGGGTAGCGCCAGAGCTGCCGGACGCGCACCTCAGCCCGCCGTCCAGGACAGCGTCCAGGTGCCCGCCCACTCGCCTTCCGGCTCGAGGACCAGCACGTCGACGCCGTCGGCCAGCGCGTTCGGTGGGCAGGTCATCGGCTCGAGGGCGACGCTGCGCCGCCGGCGGCCGGGTGGGAGCGTGTCGCCGGTGTAGGCCTGCAGCCAGGGCCAGGCCTCGTCCACGGCCGCTTCCAGCTGACCCGCCGGGCCGCGCAGGGTGGCCCGGGCCCAACCCTGGTCGTCGCGGTCGAGGTCGGTGAGAGCGACGTCGATGGCGCGCTCGTCGATCCGGCCGACGGCGCCGTCGAAGCGCGCGCGGTCCCCGGTGGGCAGGCCGGCGTCGAGGACCAGGGCGGTGCGAGCGGGCAGGGTGAGCTCGGCCTGCCCGACGTCGCCGTCGTCGGTCGCGCCGACGGAGAAGTAGGGGTGGAAGCCCATGCCGAACGGAGCCGGCTCCGCCCCGACGTTGCGGACCCGGGCGGTGACGCGCAGACCGTCGGCCGCCAGGGCGTCGTCGACCGCCGCGGCCAGCCGGAACGGATAGCCCGTGTGACCCTCCACCGTGGTGCCGACCGAGACGGTGCTGGTCGCCTCGTCGAGCACCGTCCACCGCTGCCAGCCGACCAGCCCGTGGTTGGCGGTGGGGACCTCGGGAGAGCTCACCGGCAGCTGGAGCTCGCGCCCCTGCCACGACCAGCGGCCGTTCCGGATCCGGTTGGGCCAGGGCAGCAGCACCCCACCCGGCCAGCCACCGACGACGGCGCCCTCCGGGTAGCCGTGCAGGAGCTCCCAGTCCCCCACCGCCAGCCGCCGCATCCCGCCCCCGCGCAGGTTCACGGCGAGGACGGCGTCCCCGGCGGAGATCCGGACCTCGGTCGGTTCGGTCGGGGGCCACGGCTGCGCTGGCATGGCCCCAGCTCACCACACCCGCCCCAGCGAGATCTGCACACTCGCCCTCATCAGGCGCCTGACGGGGACGAGTGTGCAGATCTCGTCCGGATCTCGACCTGCTGCCATCCGCCCGCGAGGACCCTGCCGACGGCGTCGTACCGTCCTCGGTACCGCCTGATCCGAGGAGCACCGTGCCGGTCGACCGCGAACTGCCCACCCCCGAGGCCCACGACCTGCTGGCGCTGACCCGCGAGCTGGCCGACGCCGAGCTCGCGCCGAAGGCCGCGCAGTACGAGCGCGAGGAGCGCTTCCCCCGGGAGGTGTTCCGCACCCTCGGGGACGCCGGCCTGCTCGGCCTGCCCTTCGGCGAGGACGTCGGCGGTGGCGGGCAACCGTACGAGGTGTACCTGCAGGTGGTGGAAGAGCTGGCCGCCCGCTGGGCGAGCGTCGCCCTCGGCGTCAGCGTGCACACGCTGGCCTGCTTCCCGATCGACCGGTTCGGCACCGAGGCACAGCGCCGCGACCTGCTGCCGGACATGGTGGGCGGGCAGCTGCTGGGCGCCTACTGCCTGTCGGAGGCGCACGCCGGCTCGGACCCGGCGGCCATGCGTGCCGCCGCGAAGGTCGGCGACGACGGCTGGGTCGCCAACGGCGAGAAGGCCTGGGTCACCCACGGCGGCCACGCGGACTTCTACTCCACGTTCCTGCGGACACCGGACGACGGCGAGCGCGGCATCTCGACCTTCCACCTCACCCCGGACCTGCCCGGGTTCGGCGTCGCCCGGCCCGAGGAGAAGATGGGGCTCACGGGCTCGACCACGGCGGCGGTCCGGCTCGACGACGTCCCGATCCCGGCCGACCGGCTGGTGGGCGAGCGCGGCCGCGGCCTGTCGATCGCCCTCGCCGCCCTCGACTCCGGCCGTCTGGGCGTGAGCGCCGTCGCCGTGGGGCTCGCACAGTCCGCCCTCGACCTCGCGGTGTCCTACGCCCGGGATCGGCATGCCTTCGGCCGGCCGATCGTCGAGCACCAGGGTGTGGCCTTCCTGCTGGCCGACATGGCCGCCGCCGTGGAGTCCGCCCGCGCGACGTACCTGGTGGCGGCCCGCCGCCGCGACGCCGGCAAGGAGTACGGACGGCAGGCCAGCATCGCCAAGCTCGTGGCCACCGATGCCGCCATGAAGGTCACCACCGACGCCGTCCAGGTGCTCGGCGGTGCCGGGTACACCCGCGACTTCCCTGCCGAGCGGTACATGCGCGAGGCGAAGGTCATGCAGATCTTCGAGGGCACCAACCAGATCCAGCGGATGGTCATCGGCAAGGCGCTGGCCCGGGAGGCCGCTCCCGCGACGGGCTGACCCCCTCCTGTCGCCGGCCGGGTGCACAGTGCCGCATGGCCATCTTCGCCGACGTCGAGTCCCAGGAGCCCGAGTTCGCCACCCGGGTGCGCGCCGTCTTCGACGCGCATCCGCACACCTACCTCGCCACCGTCAGGCGCGACGGCTCGCCGCGGATCAGCGGCATCCAGCTGCGCTTCGTCGCGGGCGAGCCCTGGCTGGCCGGGGATCCAGGGTCGGTGAAGTTCGTCGACCTGCGTCGTGACGGGCGTCTCGCGCTGCACAGCGGCAATTCCGGACCGGACGCCTCCGACGGCGATGCCACGCTCAGCGGGCGCGCCATCGCGGTCGTCGACCCCGACGAGCGCGCGGACTACGCGGCAGCAGCCGGCGTCACGCCGCGGCACATGGGCGTCGAGCTGTTCCGGGTCGAGCTGGACCAGGTGGTGCTGATCGCGCTCGACGAGGCGAGGACCGTTCCCGTCGTCACGTCCTGGCGCCCCGCCACCGGGCTGACGAGGACCCTCCGCACCTGACGTCCTGGCACGGGGAAGCCGTGACGTCCGTCAGTGGACCCGGGACCGGCTCACGGACGAGACTGGAGACCCCTGCACCAGGAGACCCGCGATGCCTGAGCCCCACCTGCGCGCCGCCGACGCCGACCGCGTCGCCGTGGCCACCGTCCTCGGCCAGCACATGTCCGCCGGGCGGCTGACCGTCGACGAGTACGACGAGCGGCTGGCCCGCGCCTACGGGGCGAGGACCTACGGCGAGCTCGAGGAGATCACCGCAGACCTCCCCTCGACCGGCCTGTCGCCTCGCCCGGAGCCGGTTCGCGCCCACTCGTCGGTGCTCGCGCACCGCTGGGACGCCGATCCGCACTCCTGGCGCTCATGGGTGACCACGTCGCTGATCGTGCTGGTGATCTGGGCCGCGACCTCGCTGGCCACCTGGGAGTTCCTCTATTTCTGGCCGGTCTGGGTGATCGGACCGTGGGGGGCGGTCCTGCTCGCTCAGACGCTTCCCCGGCGCGGCTGCGAGCCAGGGGACGGGCGGCGCTGACCTGCCCTCCGATGCAGAGAACCCCGCCTCCGGACGAACCGGTGAGCGGGGTGCTGGTCGAGCTGGGTGGGCAAGGGGGGAGTTGAACCCCCACGTCCTTTCGGACACACGGACCTGAACCGTGCGCGTCTGCCATTCCGCCACTTGCCCTGGCGCCCGACGAGATTAGCAGCCGGCGGGCGTGACCCGGCCGGGGGGTGGTCCTCCTCCGGCCGAGGTCGGGCGCGTGGGAAGGCGTCCCTCGGGGAGTCGCGGGGTCACCGGCCGGTCGGGGAGCCGCCTCCCGGCTACGATCACTGGTGGCACATGCGGACGACCGGCCGAGCGCAAGGGAGCGACTGTGGGTGTGCTGCAGCGCTTCGAGCGACGCCTCGAAGGGATGGTCGGGCTCGCCTTCGCCCGGCTGTTCAAGGGCAAGGTGCACCCGGCCGAGATCGCCAAGGCGCTCCAGCGTGAGGCCGACGAGCAGCGCTCGGTCATGGGCGAGGGCCGGGTCCTCGCGCCGAACGTCTACGTCGTGACGCTCGGCACCACCGACTTCGACCACCTCGGCCAGTGGTCGGACCAGCTCGCCGCGGAGCTCGCCGACATGGTCGCCGAGCACATCGACGGCGAGGGCTACCAGGTCTTCGACAAGGTCACCGTCCGGCTCGAGCAGGACACCGACCTGCCGACCGGCGTCTTCGAGGTCAGCTCCCAGGTCGCCGACCCGGCGCGCCCGTCCGCGCGGGACGATCTCGCCGTCGCCGCGCCCCCGCGC
>CADCTN010000009.1 GCA_902805535.1 uncultured Blastococcus sp.
CAAAGTCAACTATACGAAGAATGCTTCGCGTCCACTGTGCGGTTCTGAACGCACGAACCAGCATCCCTGGTTCGTACATGTTCACAGAGTTACGGCGGCCATGGCGAAAGGGAAACGCCCGGTCACATTCCGAACCCGGAAGCTAAGCCTTTCAGCGCCGATGGTACTGCCCTGGAGACGGGGTGGGAGAGTAGGACGCCGCCGGACAACCATTCCCGAACGGGGCCCCAGCAACCGCTGGGGCCCCGTTCGCGTTCCCCCAGGACGGCCCATTCGGTTGGGCGAGGGGCCCGCGTCGGCCTGCCGGACGAGCGGCCCGCCTGCTCGGCCCCGGAGCGGTCCGGCGCGCCAGGCTGCGCTCGGCCCTGCATTCGTCAGGAGACATCACCCGAGGGCGCAACAGCGCTGTCACACGGGGTGGCTAGGGTCCGAGGTCCCGTGAACCTCGGAGGTCGAGTGCGTTGCACCTGTCGCCGCACGAGCAGGAGCGCCTGCTGCTGTCCTACGCCGCGGAGCTCGCCCGCCGCCGGCGCGGACGCGGGTTGAAGCTGAACCTGCCGGAGGCGACGGCGATCGTCACCGACCACGTGCTCGAGGGCGCCCGGGACGGCGTCCTCGTCGCCGAGCTCATGCAGTCCGGCCGCACGGTCCTCACCAGGGACGACGTCATGGACGGCGTCCCCGAGCTGCTGGGGGAGGTGCAGGTGGAGGCGACCTTCCCCGACGGGACCAAGCTCGTGACCGTCCACCAGCCGATCCCGTGATCCCCGGCGAGGTGTTCCCGGCCGACGGAGTCATCGAGACGGTGCCCGGCGCCGTGCGGATCGAGCTCGAGGTGACCAACGCCGGCGACCGGCCGGTGCAGGTGGGTTCGCACTTCCACTTCGCGCAGACGAACGGCGCGCTGCGGTTCGACCGGACGGCCGCGCACGGCCACCGGCTCGACATCGCCGCCGGCACCGCCGTCCGCTTCGAGCCCGGCATCACCCGCACGGTTCTGCTCGTCCCGCTCGCCGGCGCCCGATTCGTGCCCGGCCTCACCGCCGACGGGGGCCTCTCCTAGTGGTGCAGCTCAGCCGCGAGCGATACGCCCAGCTGTACGGTCCGACGACCGGTGACCGCGTCCGGCTCGCCGACACGGATCTGCTCATCGAGGTGACCGACGACCTCTGCGGCGGGCCCGGACGGGCCGGTGAGGAGGCGGTGTTCGGCGGCGGCAAGGTGATCCGCGAGTCGATGGGGCAGGGGCGGGCGACCCGCGCCGAGGGCGCTCCCGACCTGGTCATCACCGGTGTCGTCGTCCTCGACCACTGGGGGATCGTCAAGGCCGACGTCGGCATCCGGGACGGGCGGATCGTCGCGCTCGGCAAGGCCGGCAACCCGGACACCATGGACGGCGTCGATCCGGCGCTGGTGATCGGGCCCGGCACCGAGGTGCTGGCCGGCAACGGGAAGATCCTCACCGCCGGCGGCATCGACTGCCACGTGCACTTCATCTGCCCGCAGATCGTCCCGACGGCGCTGGGCTCGGGCGTCACCACGCTGATCGGCGGGGGCACGGGGCCCGCCGAGGGCTCCAAGGCCACCACCATCACCCCGGGCGACTGGTACCTGGCCCGCATGCTCGAGGCGATGGACCCGCTGCCGGTCAACGTCGCGCTGCTGGGCAAGGGCAACACCGTGCGGCGGGAGTCGCTGGTCGAGCAGCTGCGGGCGGGGGCCAGCGGCTTCAAGCTCCACGAGGACTGGGGCTCCACCCCGGCGGCCATCGACGCGGCCCTGACCGTGGCCGGGGAGCACGGGGTCCCCGTGGCGTTGCACAGCGACACGTTGAACGAGGCCGGGTTCGTGGAGGACACCCTGTCGGCGATCGCCGGACGGAGCATCCACGCGTACCACACCGAGGGCGCCGGAGGCGGTCATGCGCCGGACATCATCACCGTCGCCGGGCACCCGAACGTGCTCCCTAGCAGCACCAATCCGACCCGTCCGCACACCGTCAACACCCTCGACGAGCACCTCGACATGCTCATGGTCTGCCACCACCTGGACAGCTCCGTCCCGGAGGACCTCGCCTTCGCCGAGAGCCGGATCCGGCCGACGACGATCGCCGCGGAGGACCTGCTGCACGACCTGGGCGCGATCTCGATGATCGGATCGGATGCCCAGGCGATGGGCCGGGTCGGCGAGGTCGTGCTCCGGACCTGGCAGACCGCGCACGTGATGAAGGCCAAGCGCGGATCGCTGGCCGGTGACGGGGCGGCGGACAACCTCCGGGCCCGCCGGTACGTCGCGAAGTACACGATCTGTCCGGCGGTGGCGCACGGGATCGACGGCGAGGTCGGCTCGGTGGAGCCGGGCAAGCTCGCCGACCTCGTGCTCTGGGATCCGAAGCTGTTCGGCGTCCGGCCGCACGTGGTCCTCAAGGGCGGCATGATCGCGTGGGCGCAGATGGGCGATGCGAACGCCTCGATCCCCACCCCGCAACCGCAGCTCCCCCGGCCGATGTTCGGGGCGTTCGGCAAGGTGCCCGCGATGACCAGCGTCCACTTCGTCGCGCCCGCGGCGGTCGAGGGTGGCCTGGCTGACCGGCTCGCCGTCGACCGGCGACTGGTGGCGGTCACCGACACCACCCGGCTGACCAAGGCCGACATGCCGCAGAACACCGCGCTGCCGGACATCCGCGTCGACCCCGACACCTTCACGGTGTCCGTGGACGGCGAGGTGTGGGAGCCCGAACCGGTGCGCGAGCTGCCCATGGCCCAGCGCTACTTCCTCTTCTGATGACCTCGGCGCTGCTCACCCTGGCCGACTCCCGGCTGCCGTCGGGTGGCCACGCGCACTCCGGTGGCGTCGAGCAGGCGATCACCGCCGGCCACGTGCGCGACATCGCGACGCTCGATGCCTTCCTCCGGAGGCGGCTGCACACGTCCGGGGCGGTGGCCGCAGGTCTTGCGGCCGCCGCGTGCGGCGAGGGCGACCTCGACCGGCTCGACGCCGAGGCCGACGCCGGCACGCCCTCGCCCGCGCTGCGCGCGGCCTCCCGC
>CADCTN010000010.1 GCA_902805535.1 uncultured Blastococcus sp.
CGTCGGCGGTCCAGCGGTCGACGCTGCGGGCGGGGATCGCGCACACGGGGTGGCCGCTGGTCCGGTGGGTGCGCAAACTCCGCCCGGACCCGCTGGGGCGGCTGCACCTGGGCGACGAGCGGGCCCGCACCTCCCTGGCGCCGGCCGGGGCGGTGGAGCGTGCCGCGGTGACCACGGCGGTGCGCCGCGCCCGCGACGTCGTGGGCGAGGGCCTGCCGCAGGCCTGGCGCGACGACCTGCGCCGCACGGTCGAGGTGTCGGAGGGCGACCTGACCGACCGGTTGGACCGCACCGTGGCCGGGACCGACCTCGGGTCCGACCGGGTGCCGTTCTGGCAGCGCGGTGTCGGCGGCCTGCAGTGGGTGCTCGCGCTGACCGCGCTGGCCGGCGCCCTGTGGCTGCTGGCGCTGGTGGTCCTCGGCTTCTTCCAGCTCGACGACGTCGTCCCGCTGCCCCGGGTGGAGGGCCTGCCGCTGCCGACGCTGCTGGTGGCGTGCGGTCTGCTGGCCGGGATCCTGCTCGCGCTGCTCTCCCGGCCGCTGGTGCGGATGCGGGCCCGTCGGCGGGCCAGGGCGGCCGACCGCCGGCTGCGGTCGGCGATCGAGCGCGTGGCGGAGGAGGAACTGCTGGCGTCGATGACGGCCGTCCGCGAGGACGCCGCCCGATTCCGCGACGCCGTCCGCACGGCCCGGAAGTAGGCGCCGCTCAGAAGTCCATACCTAGTCCCGGCGGAACTCCGGGGACCGCGGCTCGGGAAGCTGGCTGCGCCGGCCCTCGGCGACCTCGCTCCGGCCGGAGGGCAGCCGTGCCCAGACGTGCTTGCGGCCGGGCCGCCTCTCCCAGCCGTAGGTGGAGGACAGCTGGGCGACCAGGTGCAATCCCATGCCGCCCAGCGCGGGGTCGCGGTCGACGGCGGGGACGGGCGGGCTGTCGGGCGCCTCGTCGCTCAGGTCCAGCAGCCAGCCCCCCGGCCCGGCGACCACGAGCGCCCGGACGTCGCCCCCGCCGTGACGCAGGGCGTTGGAGGCCAGCTCCTCGAAGACCAGGAGCAGCCCGTCGCGGGCGTCCTCGGTGGAGGCGGAGGACACCGAGGGGTGCGCGATCCGCGCCCGGAGGTCGCTGCGCACGCGGGAGACGACGTGCATGGCCTCGAGCTGCCAGTGCCAGACGTCGCCCGGGACGGACGGCACCGGGCAGGACGGCCAGGGCCCGGACACGTCGTCGTGGGCCGGCCGGTCGGCCATCTCGGCCATCGCCTCCCCCTCGAGTTCTCGTCGCCTCCGGGGCCCGACCTTCGCCTGGCCGAGTCCATCCTGACCGATGGTGACCCGTCGCGCACCGGCGGGGCGGGCATCTGAGGTCGACCGGGCACACTGTGCGGCATGGAAGCGTTGCTCCGCGAGCTCAGCCGCGTGGTCCTGGTCGACCGGACCCTGAACGACGTGCTGACCGACGTCGCCCGTATCGCTGTCGCGGGCATCCCCGGTGCCGAGTCCACGTCGATCACGCTGCTGCGCAACGACAAGGCCTTCACCGCGGCCTACCACGGCGACATGGCGCTGGCGGCCGACGAACTGCAGTACGAGAAGGGCTACGGCCCGTGCATGGACGCCGGACGCGGCGGTGTCCTGCTGCGGGTCGACGACATGGACACCGAGGAGCGGTGGCCGGACTACGTGCAGAACGTGCGGCAGAGCACCGGCGTCCGGAGCTCCCTCTCCGTCCCCTTGCCCTACCAGGGCAGCTCGATCGGGGCGCTGAACAACTACTCGACCGAGCCGGCTGCCTTCGCCTCGCCGGAGAGCCTGGCGGCCGGGCTGGAGGTCGCCGAGGTGGTGGCCGTCGCGGTGGCCAACGCCGACGCGCACGCCCAGCTCGGTGAGCAGGCCCGCAACATGCGGATCGCGATGGAGTCCCGAGCGGTGATCGAGCAGGCCAAGGGCGTGCTCATGGCGCAGCGCCACGTCGACGCCGAGCAGGCCTTCGAGATCCTCCGCGAGGCCTCGCAGCGCTACAACCGCAAGCTGCGCGACATCGCGGTCGGCATCGTCGAGGGCACGCAGACCCGCTAGGAGTCTCCCGGACGACGGGCAGGGCGCCTCGCGGCAGTCTGCGCTGCAGTGGGGTCGGGTGTCGTGTTCGACCACCGGCCGCGATCACCGGTCGGGCGTCGCGGACCAGGCCGTCGACCAGCGCGACGCGGGCCGGCCTCGTCGTCCCTGGCGATGGCCGGCCCACCCGGCCGGGGTGAGGGTGCAGCCCGGCTCAGCGCGGTCGGTTCAGGTCGCTGTCGTCGGCGTCCTCGACCACCCGCGCCACCTCGCTGAGCCGGGTGATCCGGCCCTCGTCGTCCACCTCGCCGGTGATGTGGCTCTCGAAGCATGCCTCACCCCCGCCTGCGGGGGTGACGTGGAAGAGGTACCGGCCGGCGATGCGGTTGCCCTGGCGCACCTGCTCGAGCACCTCGAGCGTGCCGCCGGTGACGGTGGCCCTCATCTCCCGCACGTGGGAGAGGTACTCCACCCGCCCGTAGGTCCTCCCGTTGACGCGCTGCCGGAACCGCGGAGCGATGATCTCGTCGAACGTCTCCTCCAACGGCCCGTGCTCCTCGTTCCCGAAGAAGAGCATCGACAGCGTCGCCGGGAAGAATTCCTCGAGCTGGGTCTGGGACTGCCCGGTCATGATCCTCCGTCGTGGTCGGTGTCGTGATCGACGCTACGCACCGACGGGGCGACCATCGTGGTGGACGCCCGGTTCCGACCACGTCGAAGCCCTGCTCGACGAGGGCCCCGATCACCTCCGTCACGACCTCGTCTCCTCCCGGCCGCAGTCGAGCGAGGCCAGCCGGGAGACCAGGAACTCCACCGCGGCGGCGCTGTCCACCCGCTCGGCGACCTCCACCGCGGTGGGCGCCGACGAGACGGCACGTCGGTCGACCAGTGTCTGCCCCCGGCCGAACCCCAGCCCGGTGTCGACCACCACGTCGCGGCGCACCGTGCCGACGGTGCCGGGCGCGATCGCCTCGGCGACGGCGAGCGCGTCGTGCACCACGACGCCCGTGGTGCCGTAGGTGGCGCGGGCGTGGGCCAGGTACTGCTGCACGATCGCCGCGGCCTGGGCCCCGATCGGCCCGGCGGCGAACCGGGCGATGTCCTCCTCGTCCAGCACCGTGGGCAGGGTGACGTCGAGGCCGACCAGCACGGTCGGCAGCGTCGAGGTCAGCACCGCCTGGGCGGCCTCGGCGTCGGCCCAGACGTTGAACTCCGCGGCCGCGGTGACGTTGCCGTTGCGGGCGGCGGAGCCGCCCATGATCACCAGCCGGCCGATCCGGGCGGCGGCGGCCGGGAAGACGCGCAGCAGCAGCGCCAGGTTCGTCAGCGGGCCGACGGCCGCCACGGTCACCGGCTCGGGGGAGGTGAGCAGCAGTTCCGCCATGGCCACCACCGCGGGGCGGGGGTCGACCGAGGCGGGGGACGCGGGCAGGACCACGCCGCCGAGCCCGGCGGTCCCGTGCACGTGACCGGCCCGCTCGGGCTGGGGGTGCACCAGGGACTCCGCCGCCCCGGCCGCTACCGGCACGTCGGAGCGGCCGGCCAGGTGCAGCACCCGGAGCGCGTTGTCGGTGGTCTGCGGCAGTTCGACGTTGCCGTGCACCGTCGTCACCAGCGCCAGCTCGACCTCCGGGCTGGCCAGCGCCAGGAGGATGGCCAGCGCGTCGTCGATGCCGGGGTCGGTGTCGATCACCAGGGGAGTGGGCACCGGACGATCCTGCCAGCGCGTCACCCGAGCGATCCGCGGCCACCGGAGCGCGACACGCGGGGCGCGGCCGGCAGGTGGCGCGGACGACCGTCCGCCGTTCCCGCCATTTCCACGCTCGAAATGCGCCGTTTGTCGACAAATTCCCGCCCCGAGGAAAGGGTCACCGGCCGGTTGGGAAAGGCTGGACAACGGTTCGGTCTCGCGCACTCCGGAAGGTGTCGGGAATGGCCGTGGAACGGTTGACCGCTCCCTATCTTTCTCCTTGTCCGCAGCACCTTCCCCGGCTGCGGACATGACGTGAGGAGGCGACATGAGCGACCGGCGATCCACCGCGACGCACCTGTCGGCCGACCTCTCCGACCGTGGTCGAGGACCCCGCCACGAGCACGGTCTGCCCGGGCTGATCGACGTCCTCGACCGTGCCGACGGCATGCCGGGCACCCGTCGCTCGCCCGTCCGCCGGCCGTCGGCACACCGGCCGGCCGGGAACCGCACCGGTGCGGTCCGGACCGTTCCGCTCCGTTCGGTGCAGCCGGCTCCGATGGCGCGTACGACACGCGCTCCCCGGGTGTACGTCGTGCCCGAGCCCGAGCGGGTTCCCGTGTCCGGGCTCTCCGACCTGGTCCGCCGCGCCGCGCTCTGGGGCGCCGGACCGCGCGGGGAGAACCTCGCCTGGCGGGTCCGCCCGGCGGCTCCGGCGGCGCCCCGCCCGTCCCGGCTGCGCTCCCTCGTGCGCCGGGCGGCCCGCTGGGGCGCGGGTCCCCGCGGCGAGCACCTGGCCTGGGGCCGCCCCGCCGTTCCCGCGGCGCGCGTCGTCGTCGACCCACCCGTGGTGCTGCGCGAGCTGCCCAGCACTCCCACGATCAAGCCCGCGGCGTCTTCCCCCGCCGTGGCGCTCCTTCCCCGCGGTCCGGCGTCGTCGGCCGGCCCGCGAGGAATGCCGCCGATCCCCCGCGGAGCAGTGGCCGTCCCCGGCGTAAGACCGGGCGGACCGCCTGAACGCTCACGGGCCACCGGCCGGCCGACGCAGTCCCGGAGGTCGCCGGCGGCGACCGGCCTGGTGCAGGCACGGGGAGACCCGTCGTCCTGCCCGGTCAGGGGTTCCCCCCTGCCGGCGCGGCGCTCCCGTTCCCCGGGCTCCGCCTGGAGCTCGTTCCCCTGAGGAACGGACAGCCCGCGCTCTCAGCAGCACGCGCGGCCATGGCAGCCAGCCGCTGGACGCCGTCCTCCGCCCGACCCGAGCACGCCGACCGGTAGCCCTCTTCCCCTGGGCGACCGCGACCGACGACTCGGTCCCCGAGCTCTCCGACCCCGCCGGCCGACATCGGCCGCCGCTGGCTCACCTCCGACGGTGCACGACCGGCCGCCGACCGACTTCGACGCACGACGGTTCTCGCCTCGACCCCCCGCCGACTGCCCTCGAGCAGCGCGCGGACCCTCCAGGGAGGCGCAGACGTGTGCGGCGACGCCGGTCCGGTGCACGGATCCGTCCCGGAGGTGAACACAGGTTCTCCCGGTACCCGTAGGGACGCATCCGTCCCCGGGTCTCTGACCGGGCCCGGACCAGGCCGGCGGCGCCCCGACTGCGGCCCGCGAACGGTGGGCTCGCGGTGACCGGTCAGCGGCCCGGCGGCTCGCACGGGTGACGCTGGACGACGCCGCCTGGTACGTGGACCTCGTGCCGGTGGACTCCGGTCCACCATCCCTCCCGCCGACGGCGGGCGTTCCCCGGAAGCCCCCGGGGACGCCCGCCCCGGCCAGGAGGACCCGTCCGCGCCGACCGTCAGCCGCGGGAGAGCCGGTCAGCCGCGGGGGAGCAGGGCCCAGACGTACTTGTTGCCGTCGCTGACGTACCAGCCGTGCGCCGTGGACATCTCGGCGATCAGGTACAGCCCGAGACCGCCTTCGCTCGGGTCGCGGCCCACGGCCGGTGAGGGCGGCGCCGATGCGGCCTGATCGGACACCTCGATCAGGTAGGCGTCGGTGGTCAGGCGCACCGCGGCCCGGACCCGCCCGCCGCCATGCCGGAGGGCGTTGGACGCCATCTCGTCCAGCGCGAGGATGAGCTGGTCACGCAGGTCCGCCGCGCGCTCGCCGCCGAACAGGCCACTGCTGCGCACCGGATGTGCCACGGCGTGGGATCGCAGCTCGGCCCGCACGCGCGGGAGCTCGCCGATCTCGCGCAGGTCCCAGGACAGCGCGGGGTCGGCCGGAGGCGGTGTCGCCGACGGCCAGACCGGTTCGGCCGCCTGCCCTGTCACGCGCTGGTCCCCTTGCCTTCGTGTCCCCTTGCCTTGGTGCGGCCCCACCGGCGCAGGCCAACACCTGCGTATGGGTCGGACGGGGTCGGGGCAAACCTAGTGCGACGGGATTCACCCGTGGGGCGGGGGATCCGGTCGCCCACCAGCTCCGCCGACCCGCGGGCCGCGTGCCCGGGTCGGGAGCCGGCTCAGCCGACGAAGATCGGGGACCAGGCGCCGGTGCGCACGCTGAGGGTGACCGCGAGAGCGCAGACGAGCACCGCGCCCGCGGTGAACGCGGCATCGCGCGGGTGCAGCCGGGAGCCGCGGGCGTTGGTCCGGGGGATGCCCGAGTCGAACCCCCGGGCGTCCATCGCCGTCGCCAGGCGGGAGCCCCGGCGCACCGCGCCGACGAGCAGGGTGAAGGCGATCCCGCCGATCAGGCGGGCCTGCGCCACCGGATTGCGGCCGGCCTCGACCCCGCGGGTCCGGCGCGCCAGCCGGACGGACTCGAACTCGGCGACCAGCAGGGGGACCAGGCGCAGCGCGGCCAGCGCTCCGAACGCGAACCGCGTCGACAGCCGCCAGTGGATGGTGAGCGCGTCGGCGAGCCGCACGGGATCGGTGGAGGCGACGAGCAGCACCCCGGGCAGCGCCAGCCCGACGACCCGCAGGCCGAGGCCGACGCCGGTGAGGGCGGTCGCGTCGTCGGAGAGCAGCACGTTGACCAGGCCCACCGACGTCGCGCCGAGCGCGAGCGGCCAGGTGCGCCGCCACAGGTCCCGCAGGTCGGCGAGCCCGGCGGCCGGCAGCAGGCACAGCTCGGCGGCCACGACGACGGTCGGGGTGACGGCGTCCAGGCTGGTGAGCAGCACCAGCGTGACCACACCCATCGCGGCCAGCTGGGCCACCGGGTTGATCCGCCCCAGCCGCGCGCCGGGCACCGGCCCCAGCGAGAGGGACGCGGTCACGGTGCCCCCAGCGCCAGCCGGTCGTCGGCGAGGACCTCGACCAGGTCCGCGTCGTGGGTGACGACGGCGACCGCGCAGCCCTGGGCCCGCTGCTCGGCGAGGAGGGTGACCACCTCCCGCCAGGTCGCGGCGTCCTGGCCGAACGTCGGCTCGTCGAGCACCAGCACCCGGGGCGCCGTCGCCAGGGCAGTGGCCACCGAGAGCCGCCGCTGCTGACCGCCGGACAGGGTGTAGGGATTGGCGTCGGCGAACGCGCTGAGCCCGAGGCGCTCGAGCAGCGCGTCGGCGGTGGCGCGCGCGGCGGTGGCGTGCTGCCCCGAGCGCAGCGGGCCGACGGCCAGCTCGTCGCGCAGCCGGCCGGTGAGGAACTGCTGCTCCGGGTGCTGGAACACCGTGCCGATCCGGCTGACCAGCTCACCGGCCCGCCAGCGGTGCGGCTCGTCGTAGGCCCGGCGGACGGTGCCGGTCAGGTCCGCCGACGCCCTCACCCGGCCCGAGGTCGGGGCGCGGAGCCCGGCCAGCAGCAGCGCCAGCGTGGACTTCCCGGTCCCGTTGCGCCCGGTGACGGCGAGGACCCGGCCGCCGCGCAGGACGGCCGTCGTCGGGGGCAGCGCCGGCACGGGGCTGCCGCGGTAGGCGAACCCGACCGCCTGCGCGGTGAGCAGGACCGGTCCGTCCGGTGCCGGGGCGAGCTGCAGGCCCGCCGTCCGCGGCTGCGGACGCCACCCGGCGCCGTGCTCGACCAGCCCGCCCGCCAGCACCTCGACGACCCGGTCCACCAGCGGCAGCCACGGCTCTGCGTCGTGGTCGACGACGACCACCGTGGCGGCCCGGTCCGCGGTCGCGCGGGCGACCGCCGACCGGACCAGGGCGGCGCCGGCGGGGTCGAGCTGCGCGGTCGGCTCGTCCAGCAGCAGCAGGCCGGGGCGCCGGGCCAGCGCGCCGGCCAGCACCAGCCGCTGCTTCTCCCCGCCGGAGAGCGCCTGGGTCGCCCGGTCCAGGCCGTGGAGGAAGCCGACGGCGGCCAGCGCCTCCTCCACCCGCGGCCAGATCTCCTCCGCCGGGAGGCCGGCGTTCTCCAGGCCGAAGGCGACGTCGTCACCGGCCCGGGTCATCACCAGCTGGCTGTCCGGGTCCTGGGCGAGCAGGCCGAGCCGAGCCCGCGCGGCCCGGGGTGGGCCGCCGTCCACGGTGAGCTCGCCGGTGAGCTCGGTGCCTTCGGCATCGAGGATCCCGGCGAGCGCCGCCAGCAGGGTGGACTTCCCCGTCCCCGAGGCGCCGGTCAGCAGGATCCGCTCACCGGGTTCGACGACGAGGTCGACACCGGCCAGCGCCCAGGAGCGCCGTGCGGCATGGCGGACACCCAGGCCCCGGGCGACGACGCGCACGGGACCGGCGTCGACCCGGCTCGGGGACTGGTCCGACGCGCGTCTCGGTGTGGTGGTCACCGGGGCGCGTCAGACGCGGGTGCGGCCCGCGGCGAAGGAACTCAGCGCGCCGGTGCGGGCCATGGCGCGCACGAGCAGCAGGCCCACGATCCCGGCCAGGAGCACGCTGGAGAGCACGGTGGTGAGCGTGTAGGGCAGCGTGAACGCCCAGAACGGATAGTCCTGGGACACCGGGTAGTAGAGGCTCAGGTCCAGGATCGACGTCGAGAGCCCGGCGGTGACCGCGGCCAGGATCGCCGTTCCCCAGCCGAAGGTGCGGTACCGCGTGAGCAGGAAGCCCAGCTCCGCGCCGGCGCCCTGCACCAGGCCGTAGACCACGATGATGCCGCCGTAGGGCGAGCCCAGGAACAGGCTGACCGCGGCGGCGAGCGTCGAGGCGAAGATCGCGGCGCCGGGGCGGCGGACCAGCAGCCCGGCGACGACGCCCGGCATGAGGAAGACCCCGTTGAGCAGGCCCTTGATCGGCGGGAAGAAGTCCAGCGGGCTGGAGAGCACCTCGGCGACCAGGTTCCAGCCCCAGAAGACGACCCCGAAGGCGACGCCGAGGACGGCGGTGACGACGATGTCGACCGTGCGCCAGCGGGCGGGGCTCGCGTAGCCGGCATCGACGGACGACGGACGGACGGCCTGATCGGCCATGACATTCCTCCAGACTCCCTGCGCCGGCATGACCCGGATCAGGTTCGAGGGTCTGCGGTTGCCCGCACTCTCAGCGCCGAAGCGCTCCCCTGCTGCGTGTGTTCGGTTGTGCCGTCGACCATAGACCAGTGCGGCGGCAGCTGGGCGAGCGGGAATGCTTGAATCGTCAATCACCTTGGTGGAGAATGGAACAGTCGTCGACAGCCAGGAGCCCGCCATGCCCGTCCAGCGCCTCAACCACGCCGTGCTCTACGTCCGCGACGTCGAGCGCAGCCACGCCTTCTACCGGGACGTGCTCGGTTTCCGCGCGAAGGTCGAGATCCCCGGCCGGGCGGTGTTCCTCCAGGCGGAGGGCTCGACCAACGACCACGACCTCGGCCTCTTCGCGATCGGCGCCGGCGCCGGACCCTCGCAGGCCGGTCGCGCCACCGTCGGCCTCTACCACCTGGCGTGGGAGGTCGACACGCTCGCCGAGCTGTCCCGCATCCGTGGTGCGCTGCTCGAGGCGGACGCGCTGGTCGGCGCCTCCGATCACGCCACCACGAAGGCGCTCTACGCCGCCGACCCCGACGGGATCGAGTTCGAGGTCTCCTGGCTGCTGCCGGCCGACCTGATCACCCCGGACGTGGAGGCGCAGGGAGCGACCACGCGCCCGCTGGACCTGGAGCGCGAGATCGAGCGCTACGGCGCACACACCCGCGGCGGGGTCGGGGTCTCGGTCCCCGCCTGACGCGAGAGGCGGAAGCCGGGCCGGCGGGGATACGGGGAAGGCGACGGCGCGGCCTGCCGCTGGGCGTTGCAGAGCCCGGCGTCCGGCCCGGTCGCCG
>CADCTN010000011.1 GCA_902805535.1 uncultured Blastococcus sp.
GCGCCGAGCTCGCGGCGGGCCAGCAGCACGGGCGCGCGGTCGCCGAGGTGGGCCGGCCGGACGGCGGCCAGCGCCTCCAGGTCACCGGCCGCGGCGAAGGCCAGCCGCGCGGCGGTCACTCCGTCGTCCAGGGCCTCCGGGGAGAGCGCGGCGACCTGCTTGGGGTCGTAGGGATCGTTGGCGCCAGACACGGGAGGCCATTCTGCCCGCCGGGCGCCCCGGCCCGCGCCTGGGTTCCGGCCGGCCGCCGACGAGATCTGCACACTCGCCCCCATCAGGTCCCTGATGGGGGCGAGTGTGCAGATCTCGTCCGGTCGGGAGGGGGTGCTAGAACGGCATCGGGCGCGTGCCGGTGCGGGTCCGGATCAGGAGGTCGGCGTGGCGGTGGTGCTCGCGCTGACCTCGGCCGTCGTCTACGGCGCGTCGGACTTCCTGGGCGGGCTGGCCACCCGGCGGGCGTCGGTCTTCGGCGTGGTGGCCTTGTCGCAGGTCATCGGCCTGACCGCGCTGGTGGCCCTCCTCCCCTGGCTCGGTGGTCCGGTGACCGCGGCCGACCTGGGCTGGGGTGCGGCGGCGGGGCTCGCGGGCGCCACCGGCCTCATGGTCTTCTTCCGCACGCTGGCCAGTGGCGTCATGAGCGTCGTCGCCCCGGTCACCGCCGTCACGGCCGCCGCAGTGCCGGTGCTGTTCGGCCTGCTCGGCGGCGACACCGTCGGCCCCTGGGCGGCGGCGGGCATCGCCCTCGCCCTCCTCGCCGTCGTCCTGGTGTCGGCCGAGAGCGGCCTGTCCGCGCTGCGGGCCGCCCGGCCGGCGGCTCTCGCCCCGGCCCTGGCCGCCGGGGCCATGTTCGGGCTGTTCTTCGCCCTGATCGACCGGACGTCGGCCGACGCCGGGCTCACCCCGCTGGTCACCGCGCGACTGGCCTCGGTCGCCCTGGTGGTGGGCGTCGCGCTCGTCGGCCGGCAGTCGCTGCGCGTCGGACGGGCCGCGCTCCCGCTGGTCGCGGTCTCCGGCCTGGGCGACATGACCGCCAACGCGCTGTTCCTGCTCGCGAGCCAGGCCGACGGGCAGCTGGCGATCACCGGGGTGCTCGCCTCGCTGTACCCGGTCAGCACCGTCGTGCTCGCCCAGGTCGTGCTGCGCGAGCGGCTGGTCGGCGCCCAGGTCGCCGGCCTGCTGGCGGCCGCCGCGGCGGTCGTGCTGATCACCCTGCCGGGCTGAAATCTCCCCCGGAAGGAGGGGACGCCGCCGGCGGGCTCAGCCGACTGCCCCGCGCGGCCGATGGATCGGCGTGGACGTTCTCCCTGACCTCCCGGTGAGCGCGCTCGACGCGGCGCTGGCTCCCGGCGGTGTGCGCAGCGTGTTCCAGCCGATCGTCGAGCTCGACACGGGCCGGGTCGTCGCCTACGAGGCCCTCGCCCGCGGTCCGGAGGGACCGCTGCAGCGCCCCGACCAGCTCTTCGCGGCCGCGCGCTCCGTGGGCCGGCTGGCCGAGCTGGACGAGATCTGCCGGGCCGCCGCCTTCCGGGGCGCGGTCGAGCAGGGGCTGCTGGCCCCGCTCACGGTCTTCGTCAACGTCGAGCCGGAGATCCTCGACAGCGCCCCGCTCGACGACCTGCTCGCCATCGCCGAGGGTGCGCCCCAGGACCTGCGCATCGTCATCGAGATCACCGAGCGGGCCCTCGCCGCCCGCCCGGCCGAGCTGCTGCGCACCGTCGAGCGGGTGCGCGCGCTGGGCTGGGGCGTGGCGGTCGACGACGTGGGCGCGGACTCCATGTCGTTGGCCTTCCTGCCGCTGCTCTCCCCCGACGTGGTCAAGCTCGACCTGCGCCTGGTGCAGGAGCGCCCGGGACCCGCGATCGCCGAGATCATGAACGCCGTGAACGCGCACGCCGAGCGGACCGGCGCCGTGATCCTGGCCGAGGGCATCGAGACCCGGGAGCACCTGGCCACCGCCCGGGCACTGGGCGCGACCCTCGGCCAGGGCTGGCTGTTCGGCCGGCCCGGACCAGGCGCCGCCCCGGGGCTCTCGAGCGGGGAGCTGGTCCTGCGTGGTGCCGCCGCCGGCGCCCCCGTCAACTCCTCCCCCTTCGCCTGCCTGCCCGCGGACGTCACGCTTCGGCGCTCGCCCAAGTCGCTGCTCATCGAGCTCAGCAAGCAGCTGGAGCGCGAGGCGATGCGCCTGGGCGAGACCTGCGTGGTCGCCGCCACCTTCCAGGAGGCCCGCCACTTCACGCCGTCGACCATCCAGCGCTACCGCGACCTGGTCGAGCGCACCGGCTTCGTGTGCGCCCTGGGCGAGGATCTGCCCGTCGAGCCCCTGCCCGGCGTCCGGGGCGCCACCCTCGACCCCGCCGACCCGGTGCGCGGCGAGTGGGACGTCGTCGTGCTCGGCCCGCACTTCAGCGCGGCGCTGCTGGCCCGCGACCTGGGAGACGAGGGGCCAGACCTCCACCGCGGCTTCGAGTACGCGCTGACCTATGACCGCGACACGGTGGTGCGGGCCGCGCAGGCCCTCCTCACCCGGGTCGCCCCGCGGACCGGCGTCCCCCTGGCGGAGACCCTCGCGCCCCCGGCGGTCCCGCACCCGGACCCCCGGCCCGTGGTGGCCCTGCCGCCGGTGGGCACGGACGGCGACGCGCTGCTGCGCACGGCCCTCGCCGCGACCACCAGCGGCGTCACGATCTCCGACATGCGCCTGCCCGACCAGCCGCTGATCTACCTGAACGGGGCGTTCGAGCAGCTGGCCGGCCTGCCGCGCGAGGAGATCCTGGGCCGCAACTGCCGGTTCCTGCAGTCCGCGGACACCGACCCGGCCGCGGTCGCCCGGATCCGCGCCGCGATCGACCGCGGCGAGGAGTGCCGGGAGACCCTCCTCAACGTCCGGGGACCGGACCGCGAGCCGTGGTGGAACGAGATCCACTTGGCGCCGGTCCTCGACACCGACGGCACGGTCGTGCAGTACATCGGCGTCCAGCACGACGTCACCGCCCGCGTCGAGGCCGAGCGGGCCCTGCTGCAGGAGCGCGACCGCACCCAGGCCTGCCTGACCCGCATCGAGGAGCTGGCCTACACCGATCCGCTGACCGGCCTGCCCAACCGCCGCCGGCTCGAGGAGCAGGTGGAGACCGCGATCTGGGACGCCCGCAGCGGCTCGGACACCATCGCGCTGCTGTTCCTGGACCTGGACGGCTTCAAGGCCGTCAACGACAGCCGGGGCCACGCCGCCGGTGACGAGCTGCTGCAGACCGTCGCCCGGACGCTGCGCGGACGCCTGCGCCGGGGCGACCTGCTCGCCCGCCTGGGCGGCGACGAGTTCCTCGTCGCGCTGACCGGGCTGGCGCCGGAGACCGCTGCCGCCGAGGCGCGCCGGGTGGCCGAGGGGCTCGTGGCCGCCGTGCGCGCGGCCGGGGAGCCGGCCGACCGCGAGTTCGCCGTCCGGGCCAGCGTCGGGATCGGCGTCTACCCGCGGGACGGCGAGGAGTTCGCGGCCCTGCTGCACAGCGCCGACGTGGACATGTACGCGCGGAAGACGGCCTCGCGGCCGGCGCCGGCGCGCCGCTGAGGTCTCTCAGGCTCGGCGGACGCCCTCGCCGGCGCCGTCGAGGAGCTCCACCGGGAAGGGCGGCCGTCCCAGGCCGCTGATCCTGGTGTTGCCCCAGGCATCGCGCTCGGTCGTCTCGGCCGGCGCGCTGCCGTGCGGCGTGGTCAGCACCAGCGTCGTCCGGGCGGGCAGGCCGGTCCGCACGTGTCCTCTCAGGCGCGCGGCGGCAGCAGGGCACCGAGTCCGCCGTCGGCGAGCGCGACCAGCTGCTCGACCAGCTCCGTCGCCGGGACCTGACGCGTCGTGGCCCACCAGTGCGACGTCAGCTGCACCATGCCGACCACGCCGTAGGCCCAGGTGCTCGCCGTGCCCGAAGGCTGTCCCGCCACTGTCAGCCGCTCGGCGAAGAGCGCCGCCAGCGCGTCGGCGATACGGTGCTCGGTCGCGGCGACGAGGTCGGCGCGTCCGGAGCGGCCGGTGTGGGCATAGGCGAAGCGGTAGAGCTCGGGCTCGTCCTCGATCAGGGAGACGAAGGCGGCGATCACGGCCCGCAGTGCGGCCCGGTCGTCGGGGTGCTCGCGCACGATCTCGCCGATGAGCCGCGGGAGCAGCACCGTGTCGGAGATGCGCTGGAGAACGGCGTCGACCAGCTCGTCCTTGTCCGTGAAGTAGCGATAGATCACCGTCTTGGAGACCCCGGCGCTGCGCGCGACATCGTCGACCGCGAAGTCCGGTCCGGTCCTGCGCACCGCCTCCACGGCGGCTCCGACCAGGTCCTCCCGCCGCGCCCGGCGGTGCTCGGTCCACCGGGACCGGCGACCGTCCTGAGGCGGGCCTTCCGCAGTCGGGCCGTCCGCAGGCGAGCCATCTGCAGGCGGGGGCCCCCCGGGCGCCGGCGGCGCCCGCCGGTCCCCCGCCACCTGTTGCATGTTTTTCACGGTAACAGCTACCTTCCTCCGTAGCCCTGCACGATGTACCGGGAGAGCACGCTGATGACTGCAACCATCCCGCCCACCATGCCCATTACGGGCGCCGGTCAGTCGAATCGCCGGCCCGTCGACCGGCAGGCCCTCTCCAGGCGGCTGCTCGGCTCGGCGGCGAAGAAGTCCTACGACCCGGTCGTAGACATCGACTGGAGCGCGCCGATACCCGACGGTCTCTACGGACTGTCACCGGAGTGGTCCACGCTGTACGCGACGCCGCTGTGGGACTCGCTGGACGAGGACCAGCGGGTCACGCTGACCATCCACGAGTACTGCTCGATCTCCGGCGTCGGCATCTGGTTCGAGGGTCTGCTCATGCAGCTGATGCTGCGCGACATCTACGGCGAGGACCCCGCCCAGCACCACGTCCAGTGGGCACTCACCGAGATCGCCGACGAGTGCCGCCACTCGGTCATGTTCGCCCGGACGGCGGAGCGGTTCGGGGCGCCGTCCTACCAGCCGCCGGCCTCGATCCTGCGGCTCGGAAAGGCGTTCGCCGCCACGGGCGACGGCCCGGCCGCCTATGCCGCGATCCTCGTCGCCGAGGAGATCCTGGACATCTTCCAGCGGGACCTGATGAAGGACGAGCGCGTCCAGCCGCTGACCCGCGCAACCAGCCAGATCCACGTCGTGGAGGAGGCCCGGCACATGCGGTTCGCCCGCGAGGAGGTGGCCCGCCGGACGCCGGAGCTGTCCACGTGGCAGCTGCGCAAGCACCGGACGCTGGTCGCCGCCGTCGCCGCGATCGTGGCCGACAACCTCGTCCAGCCGCAGGTCTACGCCTCCGTCGGGCTCGACCCGCAGGTGGCGAAGGCCGCCGCCCGGGCCAACCGGCACTACGCGGGCAAGCTGCGGCACGCCTCGACCGGGCTGGTCGCGTTCCTGCGCGACGCCGGCCTGGTCGGCGGGCCGTCCGAGCTGCTCTGGAGGCGCGCGAAGCTCCTCTGAGCGGCCCCTACCGCTCGCGAGGGTTCTCCTGGGCCAGTTGAGTCGTGTAGAGGCAGATCGCCGCGGCGGCGGCCAGGTTGAGGCTCTCGGCGCGCCCGCGCATGGGGATGCGCACCCGCGCGTCGGCCAGGGCGGCGAGCCCGGCGGGGACCCCCCGGGCCTCGTTGCCGAAGAGCCACAGCACCGGTCCGGCCAGCCGGTCGCCCAGGGCGTCGAGCGGGGCCTCTCCCCCGCCGTCGGCGGCGAGGACGGTGACCCCGGCCCGCCGCAGGGCCGGCAGCAACTCCTCCAGGGGCGCCCCGCGGACGACGTCGACGTGGAAGAGGCTGCCGGCACTCGCCCGCACCGCCTTGCCCCCGTAGGGGTCGGCCGAGCCCGCGCCGAAGACGACGGCGCCGGCGCCGCACGCGTCCGCCGTCCGCAGCACCGTGCCGGCGTTGCCCGGGTCGGCGAGCTCGGCCAGCGCCACGGACAGCCGCGGCGGGGAGGCGGTCAGCGCGGTCGGGTCGACGTCCCGGAGCCCGCAGACGGCGACCAGCCCCTGGGGGGTGACCGTCTCCGACAGCCCGGCTGCGGCCTTGTCGGTGAGCAGCCGGACCGGCACTCGCGCGCCGGCCAGCAGCTCCCGGTGGGCGGCGGCCGCCGCCTCGGTCGCGTACACCTCCCGGACGCCGTCCGGGGTCGCGAGCGCCTCGACCACCGCCTGCCGGCCCTCGGCGAGGAAGAGGCCGGCGGCGTCACGCCCGGCCCGCCGGGTCAGCTTGCGCGCCGCGACCACGCGCGCGGACCGCTCGGTGAGCAGCTCGGTCACGTCGTCTCCTCGTCGGCGGGCGGGTGGTGCTGGACAGACGACGACGCCGCCGGTGCCGGCCCGGAGGGGCTGGTCACCGACGGCGTCAGGTGACGTGCTGGAACGGCCGTCCTGCAGGGACCCGCGTCAGGCTCGCGAGGCGTGGGGTGCAGGGTGGTCCTTCGTCAGGCAGCGGCGTCGTTGGCCGGAACGGCGGCGACCGCGGCGCGGGCGGTCTCCACCAGGGCGGCGAACGCGGCCGGCTCGTTGACGGCCAGCTCGGCCAGCACGCGGCGGTCGAGCTCGATGCCGGCGAGCTTGAGGCCCTGCATGAACCGGTTGTAGGTCATGTCGTTCAGCCGGGCCGCGGCGTTGATCCGGGTGATCCACAGCTTGCGGAAGTCACCCTTGCGCGCCTTGCGGTCGCGGTAGGAGTACGTGGCCGAGTGGAGCAGCTGCTCCTTGGCCTTGCGGTAGAGCCGGGACCGCTGACCGCGGTAGCCGGCTGCGGCCTCCAGGGTCGTCCGGCGCTTCTTCTGGGCGTTGACCGCCCGCTTCACGCGTGCCACGTGAGAGCTCCTGTCTGTTCGGAAGGGATGGGGCGGTCAGAGACCGAGCAGCTTCTTCATCCGGCTGGTGTCGGCCGGGGACAGCACCCCGATGCCCTTGATGCGCCGCTTGCGCGAGGAGGACTTGTGCTCGAACTTGTGCTGGTTGTTGGTGTGCTCGCGCACCAACTTCCCGGTGCCCGTGACACGAACCCGCTTCGCGGTGCCCTTGTGGGTCTTCTGCTTCGGCATGTCCCTCGTCCTGTTCGTCTGTCGTCGGTCGTCGGCCCTCCCGCCGGCCCCCGCCGCGAACTCGCGGGTGGCGGGGGGCAGGAGGGTCCTGGATCAGGCGTCGGGCGCCTGCTCCTCGGCCGCGGATGCCTTCTCCGCCTTGGCGGTCCGGCGGGCGGCGTCGGTGGCTGCCTGGTTCCGGTGCGGGGCGATCACCATGACCATGTTGCGGCCGTCCTGCTTGGGGTTGGACTCCACGACGCCCAGCTCGCTGACGTCGGTCGCCAGCCGCTGGAGCAGCCGGTAGCCCATCTCCGGCCGCGACTGCTCGCGACCGCGGAACATCACGGTGATCTTGACCTTGTCGCCGCCCTTGAGGAAGCGCTCGACGTGGCCCTTCTTGGTCTCGTAGTCGTGCGGGTCGATCTTGAGGCGCAGCCGCATCTCCTTGATGACGGTGAGCGCCTGGTTCCGCCGGGCCTCGCGGGCCTTCTGGGCGGACTCGTACTTGAACTTCCCGTAGTCCATGAGCTTGCAGACCGGCGGACGCGCCATGGGCGCGACCTCGACCAGGTCGAGCTCGGCGTCCTGGGCCAGGCGCAGTGCTTCGCCGATGGACACGACGCCGACCTGCTCACCCTCGGGTCCGACCAGGCGGACCTCGGGGACGCGGATGCGGTCGTTGATGCGGGGCTCGGTGATGGCCTCTCCTCTGCTCTTGCCTGTGAGGAGTCGCTCGCCCGTCCCGGGCACCGGGAAGACGAAGGCCCCGGGAGCATCAGCTCACGGGGCCCACTCTCCGGTGCGGCACGCGACCAGCGCGTGCGCGACGCGACAACCGACCGAAGGCCGGTTCTCGCGATCCGGGGACCTGGGCGCCTGGACGGCGTCAGGTGGGAGCGGGCTCCTCTTGGATCAGCGGTCCGGGGAGGACCGCTGGTTGGTTCGCGCGCCTCATGTAGCGGGGGGAGGCACGCCCACTCTACAGCGCCCGGGCCCCGGCGGTCATTCCCCCCCGTCCGGCGTCACCGGAGGGCCTTGGTCGGGTCGTCGTAGAGCAGGTCAGTTGTCGTAGAGCAGGGGCGGAGGCACCGGGTCGCTCGCCCGCGCCGCGGCGTGCAACGCCCGCAGCCCCTCGACCGCCCGCACCGCGTGCTCGCCGTCCACCGCCTGCAGGGCCAGGAGTGAGATCTCGTCGCCGTTCTCGAGCAGGAGGGCCCCCCACGGCGACTTCGGATCGAACCGGACCGCGCGCACCGCCTGCCACGGCAGCTCGTGGTGGACGACGACGTTGCGGACCCGCACCCGCGCTGCGTCGGCGTCGACCCGGGAACGGCCGAGGAACAGGATGCCCGCGGCGAGCACGAGGCCCAGGCCGGCGATGGCGAGCTGGTCGGACGTGCGGTAGGTGACGACGGTGTTGGTCGTCTCCTTGAGCCCGGCGGCGACGACGACCATGACGGCCAGCACGATCGCGCCGAGCCCGGCCAGCAGCAGCCGCATCCGGCGGGGCACGGCCGACACCGGGCCCGGAGGAGTTCCCGTCACGCCCGCCATGGTGGCAGGCCCGGGCCGCCGAGCGGTGATGCGGGCGGCTGGCAGAGTGCGCTGCCGTGGAGATCACCGGCACCGCCCAGCACGACGCGTGGCAGAGCCGCGCGCTGCCTCCGGTGGAACGGCTGCGCACCGACCTCTGGTCGATCCCGGTGCCCATCCCGCACAACCCGCTGCGCTACGTGAACATCCACGCCTTCGCGCTGGAGGGCGGCGGCCTCGGCCTGCTCGACGCCGGCTGGGGCAGCGAGGAGAGCTGGGCAGCTCTCAGCAGCGGCCTGGCCTCGATCGGGGCGGGCATCGAGGAGGTCCGCGGGGTCCTGGTGACCCACCTGCACTTCGACCACCTCGGGCTGGCCGCCCGTGTCCGGGACGCCTCCGGCGCGTGGGTGGCCATGCACCCGGCGGACGCCGACGCCGTCCGGCGGCTGACCATGGCCGGCGCGCAGGCCATGGTCACCGCGGAGGTCGATTTCCTCGTCGGGCTGGGGGCCGGCCGCGAGGAGGCCGCCTCCGACGTCGGTCCGCCCGAGCATCTGGAGAGCTTCACCAGCATGGCGGTGCCCGACCGCCTCCTGGAGCACGGCGACCACGCCGACTTCCCCGGCTGGCGGATGCGCGCGGTGCACACCCCCGGGCACACCCCCGGTCACCTCTGCTTCGCCGAGGAGCACAGCGGCGTCTTCTTCTCCGGGGACCACGTGCTGCCGCGGATCAGCCCCAACGTCTCGACCAGCCCCGCCGGGTCGGCCGATCCGCTGCGCGACTACCTGGACTCGCTGGCCGCCGTCCGCGACCTCGACGCCGTCGAGGTGCTGCCCGCCCACGAGTGGCGCTTCCGCGGACTGGACGCGCGGGTGGACGCCCTCACCGCCCACCACGAGCAGCGGCTCACCGAGCTGCTCGCCGCCGTCCGCGCCCATCCCGGCTCGGCACCGTGGGAGCTGGCCGCCCAGCTGACCTGGTCCCGCCCCTGGGAGCAGTACGAGCGGCGGATGCGGATCTTCGCGGTGACCGAGACCGACGCGCACCTGCGCCTGCTCGCCGGCCGGGGATCGATCATCAGCAGCGGCGGCCCGGTGCCGACGTGGACCCTCGCCGTCCGCTGAGCACCGTCGACCTCGCCGACATCGCCGACCGGGTCCTGCGCGGTCCGGCGCGGCTGGGGGGCGTCCGGCTCGTGTGCGTCGACGGGCCGGCCGGCTCGGGGAAGACCACCCTCGCCGGGCGGCTCGCGAGCGCGCTCGGGACGGACGCCGTCCTGGTCCACTTCGACGACCTCTACGCGGGCTGGACCCTGACCGGCGCGTCGTCGCGACTGCGGGCGGGGGTGCTGCGACCGCTTGCCGAGGGCCGTCCCGGGTCCTATCACCGCTTCGACTGGTCGACCCGGTGGTTCCTTCCGGAGGCGACCGTCGTCCCGGTGCCGGTGGTGCTGCTGGTCGAGGGCACCGGGAGCAGCCCCCGCTCGCTGGACCCGTGGACGACCCTGCGGGTCTGGGTGCAGGCGCCCCCGGACCTGCGCCTGGCCCGGGGGCTGGCCCGGGACGGCGCCCATCTGGCGCCCGAGTGGCGGCGCTGGCAGTCGACCGAGGCCGCCGAGTTCGCACGCGAGGACACCCGCGCCCGCGCCGATCTGCGCCTGGACGGGGAACGAGGTCTGCTCGCGTCGACCGTTCCGCTCCTGGACTGACCGCAGCACCACGCCGGATGGCGCGCGGAGGTTTGCGAGGCCTCCCGTCTGCGCACGGTTCAGGTGGGCGTTCCCGTCGAAGACACGGTCGTGCGGCGCCCACGTCCCGAACAGGACATGCCGTGCCCGGGAACCGTCCCTCCGACCACCACATCCCGCTGACCGACGAGCTCGCCGCGGTCGTCGCCCGCATGTCGGGGCTGCTGCTGACCCACGAGACGGTCGAGACCTCCCTCGGTCTGCTCAGCTCGTTGGCGCACGAGACGGTCTTCGGCTCGGCGGGCGCCGGGGTGTCGGTCGTCGACAGCGGGCGCCGGGGATCGTCGGGGGCGACCGACGAGCGGGTGCGGCAGGCCGACGTCCTCCAGTACGACCTCGACGAGGGGCCCTGCCTGACCGCCGCCGCCACGCGGGAGCTGGTGCGGGTCGACGACCTGGCCGAGGAGCAGCGGTGGCCGCGCTGGACGCCGGCCGCACTCTCCCTGGGACTTCGCGCGACCCTGAGCGCCCCGCTCGTCGCCGGCGACACCTGCCTGGGCGCCATCAAGGTCTACGCAGAGCGCCCCGGGGTCTTCGACGCGCACAGCGAGCAGTTGCTGAGCCTGTTCTCCGCCCAGGCCGCCGTCCTGGTCGCCAACGTCCAGGCCTACGAGCGCGCCAAGCGGCTCAGCGACGGCATGCGCGAGGCCGTCCGGGGCCGGGACGTCGTGAGCATCGCGAAGGGTGTCCTGATGGCCCGCAGCCACCTCGACGAGGACTCGGCCACGGCGCTGCTGCTCCGGCGGGCCCAGCAGGAGGGAACGACCGTCGCCCTCGCCGCCCGGGCCCTCGTCGACTCCACGGCCCGACGGAGGCGGTGATGCCGCGGCCCGAACGGATGCCGGAGCAGCTGCAGCCCTCGGCGCTGCGCGCCGCCGTCGACTTCGCCGGGCTGTCCCTGGAACAGGTCTGGGTGCGGTACTTCGGCCTGGGCGGACGCGCGGACCTGATGGACCTGGACGCCCACCTGACGGGTCTGGTCTCGATGCCCCCTGCGCAGGCAGACGTGCTCGCCCACGCCGTCAACGAGTGCCTGGACGAGCTGGTCGCCGCGCGCCGGGTCCCCTACTCCCGCCCGATGCGCGCCGGCCGGCCCTCGACCAGCCCGTTGACGGCGCTCGTGGAGCTGCTCCGGGCGGCCGGGGCGGCCCCGCCCGACCAGCTGCCCGCGCTCGCGGCGTCGGCGGGGCGCGCCCTCGGCGTGGAGGTGACCGTCCACCTCGTCGACCACGAGCAGCGCAACCTCGTGCGCATGTCCCACGCGGTCAGGGGCGCCGCACCGGTCCGGCTGGCGCTGGACGCCACCATGGCGGGCCGGGCGTTCCGGACCGGCGAGATCGTTCCCTCCGACCGGGGGAACACCCCACGGCTGTGGGTGCCGATCATCGACGGGGCGGACCGGCTCGGGGTGCTGGAGGCGGGTGTGCCCGACGGGGCGGACCTGCACGAGCCCGCGCTGCGGGACAACTGCCTGTGGCTGGCCCGGCTGCTGGGCTACCTGATCGCCTCGATGCAGCCCTACGGCGACCAGCTGGAACGCGCACGCCGCAATCGGCCGCTGTCTGCGTCGGCCGAGTTGATCTGGCAGCAGCTGCCCCCGCTGACCGCGGCCACGGACACGTTCGTGCTGGCCGGTCTGCTCGAGCCCAGCTACGACGTGGGCGGCGACGTGTTCGACTACGCCCTGTCGGAGACGACGGTGTCCCTGGGCATCTTCGACGCGGTGGGGCACGGCATGCCCGCCGCGCTCATGGCCACCAGCGCCCTCGCCGGCTATCGCAGCGCGCGCCGGGACGCCCGCGGCGTGTTCGACCAGGCCCGGGCCATCGACGACGTGATCTCCGGGACCTTTCCGAGCAGCGCGTTCGTCACCGGGGTGATCGCCGAGGTCGACCTCGCCTCCGGCCGGCTGCGATACGTCAACGCCGGGCATCCCCCGCCGGTGCTGCTCCGCGGCGGCAAGGTGGTGAAGGAGCTGACCGGAGGGCGGCGGGTGCCGTTCGGGCTCGCCACCGACGGCCTGACCGTCGCCGAGGAGGCCCTCGAGCCCGGCGACTGGCTGTGTCTCTACACCGACGGGATCGCCGAGGCGCGGGACGCGACGGGTGCGTGGTTCGGCGAGGAGCGGCTCATGGATTTCCTCACACGGGAGATCTCCGCGGGCCAGACACCGCCCGAGACGGTGCGTCGGCTCACCGAGGCGGTGCTGCGACATCAGGGCGGTCTCCTGCAGGACGACGCCACGGTCCTGTTGGCCCGCTGGACCCGCACCGAGACCTCCGAGTAGCCCCGCCGGTCCGCCGCCGCCCCGACACACGTTCGCAACACGGACGCTTCACGATGGAGGGGTGACCGACACCGCGACGCCATCCGAGGGGGGCGCCGATCCCGTGCCGCTGGCCGGCTACACGGTCGCGGTCACGGCCGCACGCCGCAAGGAGGAACTCGGTGCCCTCCTGGACCGCCGGGGGGCGCGGGTCGTCTACGCCCCGGCCATCCGGATCGTGCCGTTGGCCGACGACGCCGAGCTGGTCGCGGCCACGCGTGCGGTGCTGGCCCGGCCGATCGACCTCGTCGTCGCGACCACCGGAGTCGGCTTCCGCGGCTGGCTGGAGGCCGCCGACGCGTGGGACCTGCCGCTGGTCGACCACCTGCGGTCGGCGCGCGTGCTGGCCCGGGGACCCAAGGCCCGGGGCGCCATCCGGGGCGGCGGGCTGGTGGACGCGTGGTCGCCGGGATCGGAGTCCTCGGCGGAGGTGCTGTCCCACCTGGTGTCGGGCGCCGAGGGGCCGCTGGAGGGCCGGCGGATCGCCGTCCAGCTGCACGGCGACCCGCTGCCGGACCTGGTGGCCGGCCTCCGGGCCGCCGGCGCCGACGTCCTGACCGTTCCGGTCTACCGCTGGGTGCTGCCCGAGGACGTGGCTCCGGTGCGCCGGCTGGTGGCCACGATCGCGGCCGGCGGGGTCGATGCGGTGACGTTCACCAGCGCCCCCGCCGCGGCCAGCCTGCTCGGCGTCGCCACGGAGCTGGGCCGGCGGGACGACGTGGTCACCGCGATGAACGGACGGGTGCTCGCCGTCGCCGTCGGGCCGGTGACCGCCGGGCCGCTCGACGCCGCCGGCATCCCCTCGGTCCAGCCCGAGCGGGCCCGGCTCGGCGCCCTCGCCCGCGAGGTGGTGGCGCGGCTGCCGGAGCGGGATCCCGTCCTGCAGCTGGGCGCGCACACCCTCCAGCTCCGGGGACATGCCGCCGTGCTGGACGGCCGGTTGATCGAGCTCCCTCCCGGGGCGATGGCGGTGCTCCGCGAGCTGGCCCGCCACCCGGGCACCGTCGTCCCGCGCGCCGATCTCGTCACGTCGCTGCCCGGTGGCGGCGACGAGCACGCCGTCGAGATGGCCGTCACCCGGCTGCGGGCCGCCCTCGGCGCGCCCGTGGTGGAGACGGTCGTGAAGCGGGGCTACCGGCTCAGACGGTGAGGTCCAGCCGCATGAGGACGCGCGGGAAGCCGTTGATGACCGACCCGGTGTCGGCCGCCCTGGTGAAGCCGGCCCGCTCGAAGAGCGCCCGCGTGCCGACGTAGGCCATCGTCAGGTCGACCTTCCGGCCGTCGTTGTCGACCGGGTAGCCCTCCACCGCCGGAGCGCCGCGGTCACGGGCGAACTCCACGGCACCGGCGATCAGGTGGTGGGTGATGCCCCGACCCCGGTGGCCGGGCCGCACGCGGACGCACCACAGCGACCAGACGTCGAGGTCGTCGACGGACGGGACCTTCCGGTTGCGGGCGAAGCCGGTGTCGGCCCGCGGGTGGATCGCCGCCCAGCCCACCACCTCGTCGCCGTCGTAGGCCAGCACGCCGGGCGGCGGGTCCTCCCGCACCAGCTGCCGCACCCGCTCCCCCCGCGCCGGCCCCTGGAGCGCGAGGTTCTCCTTCGACGGGATCCGGTAGCTCAGGCACCAGCACACGTTCGCGTCGGGCCGCTTCGGACCGACCATCGTCGCGACGTCGTCGAAGTCGCCGGCCGCCCGCACCTCGATCGCCATACCGGCATCGTGGCACCCCCCACCGACGGTCGAGATCTGCACACTCGCCCCTATCAGCGGCCTGATGAGGGCGAGTGTGCAGATCTCGTCGCGCTACACGGCGCCGTGCAGGGCCTGCGGGCGGAGGTAGACGACCCAGGTGACGACGACGCAGACGACGTAGAAGGCGATGAACACCAGATAGGCGGAGTCACCGGTGCCGGTGGTCATGAACGACTGGCGGAAGGCGAGGTTGACCAGCACGCCGCCGAACGCCCCGACAGCGCCCGCGATCCCGATGAGCGCGCCGGACATGCGCAGCGCCCGGCGATCGGCGGCGACCGGGTCACCCCCGGCGGCGACCGTCTGCAGCGCCTGGGACCGGAAGATCGCGGGGATCATCTTGTAGGTCGAGCCGTTCCCGATCCCGCTGAGCACGAACAGCAGCACGAAGCCGACGACGAACAGGGGCAGCGACTCCAGCCGGCTCGCCGTCCAGACGACCCCGGCGCCCAGCGCCATGGCGACGAAGTTCCAGCAGGTGATCCGCGCGCCACCGAAACGGTCGGCCAGGGAGCCCCCGATCGGGCGGATCAGCGACCCGAGGAGCGGCCCCAGCCAGGTCAGCGACGCGGCTGCCAGCGGCGTCGCGAACGACTCGGTGAACTGGTTCTGCAGCACCTGGCCGAAGGCGAAGCCGAAACCGATGAACGAGCCGAAGGTCCCGATGTAGAGGAACGACATGATCCACGTGTGCGACTCCCGGGTCGCCTCCCGCATCGCCCGCGGCTGGTTGCGCGCCGTCGCCAGGTTGTCCATGAGCAGCGCCGCGCCGACCGCGGCCGCCACGATCAGCGGGATGTAGACGAACAGGATCACCCGCGGGTGCTCGGCCCCGGCCGTGGCCAGCACCAGCAGGCCGACCAGCTGGACGACGGGTACCCCCAGGTTGCCGCCGCCGGCGTTGAGCCCGAGCGCCCAGCCCTTGAGCCGGTCGGGGTAGAAGGAGTTGATGTTGGCCATCGAGCTGGCGAAGTTGCCACCTCCGACGCCGGCCAGGCACGAGACGACCAGCAGCGTCGTGAAGGAGACCCCCGGCTGCAGCACGATCGCGGTGGCGATCGTCGGGATCAGCAGCAGGGCCGCGCTGACGATGGTCCAGTTGCGGCCGCCGAACGTGGCGACGGCGAAGGTGTACGGCAGCCGGACGAAGGCCCCGAGCGCCGTCGGGAGCGTGGTGAGCAGGAACTTGCCGGCCGGGTCGATGCCGAACACCGCCTCGGGCAGGAACAGCACCAGCACCGACCACAGGCTCCAGATCGAGAAGCCGATGTGCTCGGAGAAGATCGAGAAGAACAGGTTCCGGCGGGCGATCGGCTTGCCGGTCGACTCCCAGAACTCCGGCTCCTCGGGTCGCCAGTCCTCGATCCACCTCCCCCCGCGGCCCGACGGTGGCGCGGGCGGCGCGGCGACCGTCTCGAGCGTCGGCGTTGTCCGGTCGGGGCGGGTGGGTGCGGCCATGCCAGGACCGTCGCAGCGGGGCGTGACGGCTGCGTCGCCCGCACGCTGAACTCTTGTTCCGTTCTGCTCACCGCAGGTGCCCCGCTGTGGTGAGGGATCCCCTTCCCGGTGTGCAGCTCCCCTCCCCCACCGACGAAGATCACCGGGTGACCGCATCCGAGCAGACGTCGACGGGCCGAGCCCTCATCGAGGCCGGCAGCCCGGTGGCCGGCTCGATGTGCCGGGCAGCCGCCACCGTGGTGTTCGAGCCGACGGCGGCCATGGTGCAGGTGGACGACCGGTTCGCCGCCTCCCTGTCCACGGCGGCCGACGACGCAGCCGACCTCCGCGTCCCGCGCGAGCGGGTCCGCGCCGGCGCCGTGCTGGCCTTCGCCGTGGAGTACGCCGCGACCCAGCACCGCACCGGCCGGGTGGCGCGCACCGACGGGTGGTTCGACGACCGGCCGGGCAGCCGCCCCGCCGCCGACGAGCTCGCCGAGTCGGTGATCGGTGCGGCGCGCCGGTCGACCGACGAACGGCGGGTCCGGCACGTGGGCTACCTGCTGGCCGAGGCCGCCGTCTCCCCCGACGTCGACCTGGACCTCGCCGGCCGGGCCCTGCGGCTCGCTGAGTCCCTGAGCTGGCGGCAGCTCGCCCTGCTGGCCGCGGTGGGCCGCCGCGATCGCGTGCCGCTGCCGATGGCTCCCCTCGAGGACGAGCCGCGGGCCTGGGTGGCCTGGGGTGCCCGGGAAGACGTCACGGACCTGCAGACCGCCGGTCTGCTGGCCCCGCCCCTGGGTACCGCGCGTCCCGGGGCGACCCTCCCCCGCCTGCGGGCCGCCGATCTGCGGCTCACCCGCCGCGGCGTGCTCGTCCACAGGTTGCTCGTGCTGGACCTCCTGCACGAGCACGCCGTCACCACCGCGCTGGCCGATCTGGGCCTCTCCCGCAGCTGAGGCCGACCCCCGCCCCGATCGTTACCGGATCGTGGCCGGGCGCTGCCATCGTTCCGACCCCCTCGCGGCGTTCATCCAGGGAGAGGGCGAGCGAGGGGAGCCGGAAGTGCTGGAGAGCCACGGTCCGACGACGGACACCGCGTCGGTCATCGCCGCGCGGCAGCTCGCCGAGGAGGCGCATCACCGGCGGCTTCCTGCCGATCCGAGGCACCGCCGCCGGGCAGAGCCGCCGGCCGACCGGACGGCCCCCGGGAACGCTCCGGGCTGAGCGCTGCTCAGGCCGCGGACCGGGCGTAGGCCGCCGGCGTGGTACCCAGCATCCGGCGGAAGTGGCGGGTCAGGTGCGACTGGTCGGCGAAGCCCGCTGCGCCGGCCACCTCGGCGGCCGGCATGCCGTCCAGCAGGAGCCGCCGGGCCAGGTCGATCCGCCGCCCGGTGAGGTACCGGTGCGGTGGCAGCCCGTGCCGGCGAGTGAACGCCCGCACGACGTGGGTCGGGTGGACGCCGAACAGGACCGCGGCGTCGTCCAGCCGGAGCCCGTCGGCCACCCGCGCGTCCAGCAGCTCCCGCACCCGGTCGGCCAGCAGGTCGTCGCGGACCGTCGGGGCGGGGGCGACCGCGCGGTCGAGGTGCTGGGTCAGCCGCTCCAGCACGAGGGCGAGCCGGCTCTGCGCCTCGAGGTCCTCGGTGTGCGGGCGCAGCGCTGCGTGCAACCCGGAGATGCGGTGGCGCAGCAGCCGGTCGGCGATCGCCGGCCGGTCCACGGCCGGGCCGACCCGTCCCTCGCCCAGGGTGCCGGGCGCCAGGTAGAGCACTCGCTTGCGGAAGCCGCCGGGGAACCGCGAACGGCCGTCGTGCGGGACGCCCGGCGGCAGCAGCGTCACCGCCGCCGGGGAGGCACCGTGGGCGTGCCGGTCGAGCTCGTAGGCGACCGCGCCGTCGTCGACCAGGAGCAGCGTCCACGCGTCGTGGGTGTGCGGCGGGTAGACGTGATCGGTGAACGAGGCGTGGAAGACCTCGGTCAGACCGGGGACGGCCGGGTGCCAGGCCACCACCTCGCTCACGGTCAGGAACGTACAAGACCCCGCGGCCCAGGGGTCCCACGCTGAGCGGCATGGACACCCCCGACGAGCCGCCCCGCTGGCCCACGAAGATCGCCGTCCTCCTCCGGTCGGACCTCGCCCCGTGGCAGGCCTTGAACGTCACCGCGTTCCTGGTCAGCGGGATCGCCGCCACCGGACCCGAGCTGGTCGGCGAGCCCTACGAGGATGCCGACGGCACCGGCTACCTGCCGATGCTCCGCCAGCCGGTGCTCGTGCTGAGCGGGCCGGGCGAGCTGCTCGGCACCGCTCGCACCCGGGCCCTCGACCGCGGCCTGCGGCCCGCAGTCTTCACCGCCGAGCTGTTCGCCACCCCGGGCGACGTGCAGAACCGGGCGGCGGTGCGCGCGGTGCCGGGAGCGATGCTGGATCTCGTGGGGCTGGCCGTGCACGGCCCGAGGAACGCCGTCGACAAGGTCATGAAGGGCGCCCGCATGCACCCCTGAGCGCTGCCTCAAGTCAGCCCCGAGTGCATCCGAGCCGATCGACAGCGACTCCCGTCATGGTCGTCCCCGACCCCACTCGACGAGGAGAACCACGATGGCTTCCCAGACCTACCCCACCCCGTCCGCCCCGCAGTACGGCCCGCCGAACTACGGCCCGCCCGGCGGCTACCCGCCGGCACCCGCACGGCGCCGGCGCACCGGGGCCATCGTCGGCGGGGTCATCGCCGCGGTGCTGGTGCTGGGCGGGCTCGTCGTCGGCGCCCTCGTCTGGTTCGGCAGCACGGTGCTGGACACCGCCGAGGCCGAACGCCAGATCGGGCAGCTGACGCAGGACCAGGCCGGCGTCGCGCCGACCGACGTCTCCTGCCCGGCCGACATCGAGGCCGAGTCGGGGGCGACCTTCACCTGCAGCGCGAACCTGGAGGACCAGCCGATCTCCTTCACCATCACGCAGACCGACGACGAGGGCAACGTGCAGATCGACAGCGACAACACCTTCGTCGACGTGGGCGTCGTCGAGGCGTCGCTGGACGAGCAGCTCGGCGAGGTGGCCGGCGTCGCCGTCGTCAGCACCTGCGACACCGGCGGGCACTCCGTGCTCGTGGACGCGGTGGGGACGCCGATCTCCTGCTCCGTGGCGAACGCCGAGGACGCGACGGACACCATCGACGTGGTGGCGACGGTGGACGAGAGCGGCGCGGTCTCCTACGAGGTGGCCTGACGTCGCATCCGATCGCCGGCCGCTCCGCGAACTCCGGGAGGACAGTGGCGGAGGCGGGAAGGAGCGGCGGATGCGCGATCGGACGGCGGACGTCGTCTCCGGCCTGCTTCCGCAGCTGACCCCCGCTGCCGTCCTCCTCACCGACGACCCGGCCGACGCGGTCCGGCTCCTGGGGACGGCGCTCGGCGCGCCGCGGGCGCTCGACGGCCCGGAGGCCGCCCGTCGTGCCCTCGCCCGTCAGGTGCTGCGCCGGCCGCGATGGTCGGTGGAGCAGGTCGTCGGGTCGACGGAGCCGCCGCCGGACGACGACACCGCCCTGGCGGCCGCCCTGCGCGCGCTGCCGGAGCGACAGCGGGTCGCCGTCGTCCTGGACGGGGTCGGGTCCGGCGAGGCGCGGGCTGCCATGGCCCGGCTCGGGGCGGACCTGGCCCGCCTCGACGAGGACGGCCGCCGCGAGCGCGAGGAGGCAGCCTCGACGTACCGGGCCCCGGGCTCGGCGCCGGCTCCCGACCGGACCGCGCCCGCGCTGCCGGAACGGCTGGCGCGGCTCGCCGCCGGACGTCCGCTCCCCCCGACGGCCGAGGAGACGATCGTCGGCGCGGTCATCGAGGCCTCGGGCATGCGTCGCCGGCGCCGCGTGCTGGCCGTCGCGGGAGCGGTCGTCGCCGGCCTGCTCCTCGGACTGGTGCCGATGCTCCCCCAGGGGCCCGCCGACGCGCCCACCGTCTACGGAGGGCCGACCAGCGGTTCGCTGGCGCAGGACGACCGGTTCCTCCGCGCCGTGGCCGAGGCACCCTGGCCGGGCGCGACGACGGACGACCGGCGCGTCGTCTTCGCCGCGGACGTTCCCGGCGGCCGCTGGGCCCTGGTCGCCGCCGGCGGCACCGCCTCCCGTCCGGCGGCGACCGCCTGGTTCATCGGCCCTCCCGGTGCCGCACCGGACCGGATGGCCCCGACCTCGGTCCGCACGGCCCCCGACCCGGCGCTGCCCGTGGCACTGACCGATCCGGCGACCGGCGCACTGGTCGTGCTGGCTCGCCCGGGCGACCGGGTCGCGGTGTCGGCGCGGCCGGTGGTCGGGGCCGACGGCACGATCTCCCGCAGCTTCCGCGGCGTCCCCGCCTCCCGGGGTGCGGCGGTCGTCGGGCTGGCCCCGGTCCCGGCCTCCGAGGTGAGCGCGGTTCGCCTCCGCGTGCTGCGCGACGGCCGTCGCCTCGACGTGCCGCGGCCGATCGTCGTCGCCGGCCCCGCAGCGCCTCGCGCCGAGGTGCCCATCACGTCCCTGCGCCCGGGATCGCCGTCCCCGGTCGGCGACGCGGCCGTCGAGTCCCGCCTGCGCTCGGTGCTCGGTCAGCTGGGCGGGGCCGCCGCCCCGGTCACCTCGCTCTGGTCGGGCGATCTCCCCGGGCCCGTCGACCGCCCGACGCGGCTCACCGTCCTCGCGGTCGAGCAGCCGTCCGGGGCCGTCGTCGTCACGGCCCCCTACGCCTACGCCCCCGACGCGAGCGGACGATCGCGGCGGTCGTGGTGCGGCACAGGGGTCCTGCCGGCCGGGGCGCCGCTGGAACAACGGGTCGTCGCCCTGCAGTGCGACTTCCGCGACCTCACCGCGCGCGGCGAGATCTCGCGGTACCTGGTCGTCGTGGGACCCCGCACGGCGACGGAGGTGCGCCTGCTCGACGACGCCGCGGCGGTCCTGAGCGTGCACCCGCTGGACGACGGGGTCGCCGTGCTGCGCTCACCCGGGGACGTCGACGAGGTGTCGGTGACCGCCGCGGACGGCGCGACGGCCGAGGCCGTCCCGTTCGTGCACGCCGACCTCGCCGGCTAGGGGACGTCCGGGACCTCGACGACGACCTGCCCGTCCACCTCGTGCGCGGGGAACAGCCGGAGAGGCGCCGCTCCGCTCGTCGACGCACCGTCGGTCCACCGGTAGGCGTACTGGTGCAACGGGCACACCAGGACGTCCACGTCGGTGAGGCCGTCGGCCAGCGGACCGCCCGCGTGGGGGCAGGCGGCCTGCGTGGCGTGCAGCGACCCGTCGCGCAGCCGGAAGACCGCGACCTGCGTGCCGCCGGCGACGAAGGTCCGCCCCTCCCCCGGAGGGATCTCCGCCACCCGGCCGACGACGTGCTCGGTCGTCGTCGGGCCGGTCGTCGTCGGGACGGTCGTCAGCTCGGTGATGCTCATCGGACGGGCACCTTCGGCAGCGGGACGAGGGGCAGGGCGGGCCGGAACTGGCCGGGCGTCGCCGGCTGCTTCGCGTCCTGGCCCCACGGGTCGACGTAGGCGTCGATCGACCGCTGCATGCCGGCGTCGAGAGCGGCGAGGATTCCCTCGCTGTCCTCGAGCAGCACCTGCTTGATCGTCTCCAGCCCGATGCGGGGCACGAAGTCGTACGTGCGCTCCAGCCAGTTGGCGTTCTCCCGGTAGTACTGCATGAATCGGCCGGCCAGCGTGATCACCGCCTCCGGGGAGTCGACGGTGGCCAGCAGGTCGCCCTTGCGGACCGAGGCACCGGCGGCCCCGCCGACGTAGACCTCCCACCTGCCGTTGCCGACCGCCACGACGCCGACGTCCTTGACGTAGGCCTCGGCGCAGTTGCGGGGGCAGCCCACGACGGCGAGCTTCATCTTCGCCGGGCTCTCGATGCCCTGGAACCGGGTCTCGAGGTCGATGCCGAGCTGGGTGGAGTCGCCCAGCCCGAAGCGGCAGAAGTCGCTGCCGACGCAGGTCTTCACCGTGCGGAAGCTCTTGCCGTAGGCGTAGCCCGACGGCATGCCGAGGTCCTCCCACATGGCGGGGAGGTCCTCCTTGCGCACGCCGAGCAGGTCGATCCGCTGGCCCCCGGTCACCTTGACCATCGGGACCTCGTACTTCTCGGCCACCTCGGCGATCCTCCGCAGCTGGGCCGGGGTGGTGACGCCGCCCTTCATCTGCGGGACGACGGAGAACGTGCCGTCACGCTGGATGTTGCCGTGGACGCGGTCGTTGATGAACTCGCCGTCCTTCTCGGGCAGGTGGTCCCGACCCCAGATCATCTTCAGCAGCGAGGTGAGGCCCATCTTCGACTTCGCGTCGTCCTTTCCCCCGGGCGCCAGCGCCGCGAAGACGGCGGAGACGCTGCGCAGGTCCTGCTCCCGGATGGCGGCCATGAGCTCCGGCTTGGCCATCGGGATGCCGGGCACGTACCAGGACGCCGCCGGGTCCACGGTGAGCTCGCCGTCGGCGGCCCACTCGACGATCTGCTCGACCAGGGACCTGCACGACCCGCAGCCCTTGCCGGCCCGGGTGCGGTCCATGACCTCGCCGACACTCGAGCAGCCGCCGGAGACGGCGCCGCAGATGTCGCTCTTGGACACCCCGTTGCAGTTGCAGACCTGCGACTCGGCCGGCATCTCCGCCACGCCCACCTCCTCCGCGCCGTCGGAGAGGTCGACCAGCAGCCGGATCCGCTCCTCGGGCAGGGGCGCTCCCCGGTCGAAGGCCTGGGTGAGGAAGGCGACCTTGCGGGTGTCACCGAGGAGGGTGGCGCCGACCAGCTTGTCGTCGCGGATGACCACCGACAGGTGCACGCCGCGTCTGGGCTCGGAGATCACCAGGACCTCGTCGTCGTCCCGCTCGGGGGTGTTGATCCCCATGACGGCGACGTCGACGCCGGCGACCTTGAGCTTCGTCGCCGTCCGGCTGCCGTGGTACTCCGCGCCGGGGTCGGTGCCGGTGAGCAGGTCGGCCAGGACCTTCGCGTGCTCCCAGGCGGGGGCGACGAGCCCGTAGACCTCGCCGCGGTGCTGGGCGCACTCGCCGATCGCGTAGACGTCGGGGTCGTCGGTGCGCAGCTGGTCGTCGACGACGATGCCGCGCTCGACCTCCAGCCCCGACCGGACGCCGATGTCGGTGTTCGGCCGCACGCCCGCGGCGACGACCAGGAGGTCCGCCTCGATCTGCCGGCCGTCGGCCAGGCCGACCCCGCGCACGCGGTCGCCCCCGATGACCTCGGTGGCGAAGACGTCCAGGTGGACGGTGATGCCGAGCGATTCGACGCTCTTCTTGAGGATGGCCCCCGCCTCGGGGTCCAGCTGGACGTTCATCAGGTACGGGGCCGCGTGCACGAGCTCGACGTGCAGGCCGTGGCCCTGCAGGGCGCGCGCGGCCTCGAGGCCGAGCAGCCCGCCGCCCATGACGACGGCGCGCCGGCAGGTGCCGGTCGCCGCGAGCATCGCCCGTGTCTCGTCGATGGTGCGGAACCCGTACACGCCCGGCAGCAGGCCGCCGTCCTCGGCGCGGACGCCCTTCATGGGCGGGACGAACGAGTAGCTGCCGGTGGCCAGCACGAGGTGGTCGTACGGGGTGGCGGTGCCGTCGGCGGCGTGGACGACCTTCGCGGCGGTGTCGATCTTGTCCGCCCGGACCCCGGCCCGCAGGACCACGCCGTTGTCGGCGTACCAGTCGTGGCTGTTGAGGACGATGTCGTCCTCGTGCTCCTCACCGGCGAGGACCGGCGACAGCATGATCCGGTTGTAGTTGCCGTGCGGCTCGTCGCCGAGGACGGTGATCCGGAACTGGTCACCCCCGCCGCGCTCGAGCACCTCCTCCACGAAGCGGGCGCCGGCCATGCCGTTGCCGACCACGACGAGGCGGTCGCGGGTGTCGATCCCGTCGTCGATGTGCAGGGCGGTGAGGCCCTCGGGGCGGCCGCCCAGGATTCCGCGGGTCGGGGCCATCGTCATCAGACCTCCACCAGCCCGAGATCGAGCACGAGTTCGCCGGTGACGCCCTCCGGCGCGGCCGCGTGCAGCTCGACGACGGTGCCGCCGGGCATGTCCTCCACCACGCGCAGCGGCACGTGGACGTCGCCCTTCGCGCCGATCGGGAACCAGCGCATCGGCTCGCCGTCGCGCACCAGCAGCACGTAGACGAGCTCGCCGGTGGAGTTGCCGCCGCGGAAGTACAGCGCCTGCGCGGACTGCCCGTGGGGGACGGTGTAGCGCAGCGCGGCGTCGACCGGACCCGGCTTGGACAGGCCCTCGCCGGTGATCGGGAAGACGCCTTGCAGGAAGCGTGGGGTGCTCTTCACGCGGGTGCTCCTCTTCCGGGTGGGGTGGCGCGGTTCGGGGGCGGACGGCAGCCGGTGGTCCCGGGGCTGCGGCTGGGTCGTGGCGGCCGGCGGGGCGATGAGCTCGGCAGGTCCGTCCACGCGGGCGACGGCGACGGCGCAGACCTTGAAGGCCGGCATCTTCGAGATGGGGTCGAGCGCGTCGGCGTCGGTGAGGGCGTTGGCGCTGGAGCCGCCGCCCCAGTGGAAGGGCGCGAAGACGACGTCGGGGCGGACCGTGTCGGTGACCAGCGCGTGGAAGCGTGCCCGCCCGCGGCGGGTGGTCAGCTCGACGACGTCGTCGGCACGGATGCCCAGGCGCCGGGCGAGGTCGGGGTGCAGCTCGGCGCGGGGGGTCGGGGCGATCAGCTGCAGGCTGCGGGTGCGGCGGGTCTGCGTGCCGGACTGGTACTGCGCGAGGATCCGCCCGGTCGTGAGGACGTACGGGTAGTCGGCGTCGGGCCGCTCGTGGGCGTCGACGTGCTCCACCCGCAGGAACCGGGCCCGGCCGTCGGGGGTGGCGAACCGCTCGGTGAACAGCCGCGGGGTGCCGGGGTGGGTCGCGCCGTTCTCCGAGGTGGCCGGGCACGGCCAGAAGACGCCCTGCTCGTCGTCGATGCGCCGGTAGCTGATCCCGGAGTAGTCGGCCGCTCCCCCGGCGCTGGCCCGGCGGAGCTCCTCGAACACCGTCTCCGGGTCGCCGCTGAAGAAGCTGCCCCGGCCGAGCCGGTCGGCCAGCGTCGCCAGCAGCTGCAGGTCGTCGGGGACGCCGGACGGCGCGTCGAGCGCCTTCCGGCGGCGGATGACCCGGCCCTCGACGTTGGTCATCGTCCCGTCCTCCTCCGCCCACATGGCGCTGGGCAGGACGACGTCGGCGAGCTCGGCGGTCTCGGACAGGAAGAAGTCGCTGACGGCGAGGAAGTCGAGGTCGCGCAGCCGGCTGATGACCCGCCGGGCGTCGGGCGCGCTGACCGCCACGTTGGACGCGAGCACGAGCAGGGTGCGCACGCCGCCGTCGGTGCCGAGCGCGTCCAGCAGCTCGAAGGCCGACTTCCCGGGCATCGGCAGGTCGTCGGGGTCGACGCCCCAGACGGCGGCGACGTGGGCCCGGGCGGCCGGGTCCGTCAGCGAGCGGTAGCCGGGGAGCTGGTCGGCCTTCTGCCCGTGCTCGCGGCCGCCCTGGCCGTTGCCCTGGCCGGTGACGGTGCCCCAGCCGCTGCCCGGGCGGCCGGGCAGTCCCAGGGCGAGGGCCAGGTTGATCCAGGCCTGGGCCGTGTCGGTGCCGCTGCGGTGCTGCTCGGCGCCGCGCGCGGTCAGGACGATGGCCTTCTCCGCCCGGGCCAGTGCGAAGACGGTGCGCCGCTGGTCGGCCACGGGCACGCCGGTGAGCCGCTCGACCCGGTCGGGCCAGTAGGCGGCGACGCCTGCCTTGACGTCGTCGAATCCCGTGGTGCGCTCGGCGACGTACCCGTCGTCGACCAGCCCCTCGGCGAGCGCGATGTGCAGCAGGCCGTTGGCCAGGGCCAGGTCGGTGCCCGGCAGCGGCTGCAGGTGCAGCTCGGCGTTCCGGGCGGTCGCGGTGCGCCGGGGGTCGACGACGACGTGCGTCGCCCCGCGCTCGCGGCCGGCGTCGAAGTACTGCATCGCCGGCGGCATCGTGTCGGCCGGGTTGCTGCCGACCAGCACGACGACGTCGGCCCCGGCGATGTCGGAGAGCGGGAAGGGCATCCCGCGGTCGAGGCCGAACGCCCGGTTCGCGGCACCGGCGGCCGACGACATGCAGAAGCGGCCGTTGTAGTCGATGGCGCTGGTGCGGAGCGCCACCCGGGCGAACTTCCCGAACTGGTAGGCCTGCTCGTTGGTCAGCGATCCCCCACCGAAGCAGCCCACGGCGTCGCGGCCGTACCGGGCCTGGGTCCGCTCGATCGCGTCGACCAGCCGGCCGAGCGCGTCGTCCCAGGTGGCCTCGACCAACGGGCTCGTGCGGTCACCCGGGGTGGCGCGGACCAACGGGCGGAGCAGGCGCTCGGGGTGGTCGAGCAGCTCGGTGGACGACCACCCCTTGGAGCACAGGCCGCCCTTGTTGGTGGGGAAGTCGGCCGGCACGAGCGTGGCGGGGCGGTCGCCGGCGGTCACGTCCATCCCGCACTGCAGGGAGCAGTACGGGCAGTGCGTCAGCGTCGTGCGGGTCGTGCCGGCCCCTCGGACGGGCGACTCGGGGGACACTGCGGCGGGCACGCAACCGAGAGTCGGTGGTCGTCGTTTCCCCGGATGGGCACCGGCGTCAACGCTGGGTTCCGAGGACCTCACAGGGGGGCGGCTCCCGCTGTGCGCTGCGCACCGGCGCAGGATGGGGCACCCAGGGGGCCGTACACGGGGGCTGAGGAGTTGGTCATGACCGAGCCGGACACGCTGCCGGACGAAGGTGCCGACCCCGACAGTCCCGAGGGCCGAGGTGGCGCCGCGAGCGTCATCCCGGCCGCGTCGCCGGGGAGCGGTCGCTCCGGGCTCGATCGCCGCCGGGTGCTGGGCGCGGCCATCGAGTTCATCGACTCCGAGGGGCTCAACGCGCTGACCATGCGCCGGCTGGGTGCCCACCTCGGCGTGGAGGCCATGGCCCTCTACCGGTACGTGCCCGGGCGGGAGCAGTTGCTCGACGGCGTCGTGGAGTCCGTCATCGACGAGTTGTACGGCGACCCCGACGTGCACCTGGGCGCCTCCCACGGCTGGCAGGACTACCTGCAGCGGCTGGCCCACGGCGTCCGCCGCATCGCCCTGGCCCACCCAGAGGTCTTCCCCCTGGTCGCGACCCGGCCACCCGCGGCGCCCTGGGTGCGGCCCCCGCTGCGCAGTCTGCGCTGGGTGGAGTCCTTTCTCGACGCACTCATCGACAGCGGGTTCAGCGAGGAGTCCGCGGTGTCCGCCTACCGCGCCTACTCCAGCTTCCTGCTCGGCCACCTGCTCCTGGAGGTGTCGCAGAAGGGCGTGAAGATCAGTCCCGAGGACCAGCCCGAGGGCGTGCCGGAGGCGGTGGCCGCGACCGACCTCAGCGCCTACCCCACCGTCGTCCGGCTGGAGTCGCTCCTGTCGCTGGACGAGTCGGCGGCGGAGTTCGAGGAGGCGTTGGAGAACCTGCTCGGGCGGCTGGAGGTCGTGCTCCGCGAAGGCCGCACCCCACGGCGCGGGGATCCCCGCACCTAAACGCGACTCCTGTCGTTTACGTCGTAAATGGCCGGGCATGCCTGGAACGGCGCGCGTCGGAGAACCTGCCGCGCAGCAACTCGACATCCAGGCACTGACCCGCGAGGAGCACGCATGATCACCGAGCAGAACCTGTCCGCCGTCATCGGGAGCACGGCCGTCGGAGCCGACGGCAAGCTCGGCACCGTCGGTGAGGTCTACCTCGACGACGAGACCGGCCGCCCCGAGTGGGCCACCGTCCGCACCGGCATGTTCGGCACGAAGGAGTCCTTCGTGCCGCTGGCCGACGCCGACCTCTCCGGCTCCGACCTGCGCTTCCCCTACGACAAGGACAAGGTCAAGCACGCCCCGCACATCGGCACCGACGGGCATCTCTCCCCCGACGAGGAGGCCGAGCTCTACCGCTACTACGGCATCGGCAACCAGACCGGCGCCCCGGTCGCCCGTGACACGACCGCCTACGACACGACCGCCCACGACACGACCCGCGGCACCGTCGGCCACGACACCTCCGGCCCGACCACCGACGACGCCATGACCCGCTCGGAGGAGCAGCTCAACGTCGGCACCCAGCGCGTCGAGGCCGGTCGCGCCCGCCTGCGCAAGTACGTCGTCACCGAGAACGTCACGCAGACCGTGCCGGTGTCGCACGAGGAGGTCGTCCTCGAGCGCGAGCCCATCACCGACGCCAACGTCGGCGACGCCATGGCAGGGCCGGCGATCTCCGAGGAGGAGCACGAGGTCGTCCTGCACGCCGAGCGCCCGGTCGTGGCCAAGGAGGCCGTGCCGGTCGAGCGCGTGCGCCTGGACACCGAGACGGTCACCGGGCAGCAGCAGGTCACCGAGCAGGTCCGCAAGGAGCAGGTCGAGCTCGACGCCGACGCCGACGTACGGCGTTCGTGATGGCCGGACCGGCCTACTCCGGCGAGGGCGCGCACTCGACCCGGGGTACCGGTCGTGACGCCGTCGACGCCCAGCGGTCCCGCTACGGCGGCATCAAGTGGGGCGCGGCCTTCTTCGGCTGGCTGTCGGCCAACGGGCTGGCCGTGCTCCTGGTCGCGCTGCTCAGCGCGGGCGGGGTGGCCATCGGCCTGACCCAGGGCGTGCCGACCACCGACGAGGCCACCGACCAGGCCGGCACCATCGGCATCGTCGGCGGGATCGTCCTGCTGGTGGTCCTGTTCCTGGCCTACCTGGCCGGCGGCTACGTGGCCGGCCGGATGGCCCGCTTCGACGGCGCCCGTCAGGGCATCGCCGTGTGGATCATCGGCGTGCTCGTGGTCCTCGCGCTGGCCGTGGCCGGTGTCGTCTTCGGCTCGCAGTACAACGTGCTGCAGCAGCTGAACCTGCCCCGCATCCCGATCGACGAGGGCACCGCCACCACCGGCGGCATCATCGCCCTGGTCGCCGTCCTGCTGGTCACGCTGCTCGGGGCCATCCTCGGCGGCAAGCTGGGCGACCGCTACCACCGCAAGGTCGACCGCGCCGGCTTCGACGTCTGAACGCAGCAGGGGGCCGTCCCGACCGGGGCGGCCCCCTGCGGCGTCCTGATGCGTGGTCGAATGCCGGGGTGACCCAGGGCCCGACCATCCGGCGGATCGACTCCCCGGACGAGGAGGGCCCCGACGTCCGGCGGGCCGAGCAGCGCGACGTCCCCCGCATCGCGGCCACGCTCACCGTCGCCCTCGCCGACTCCCGCTGGACCCGCTGGGCGCTGCCCGACGACGGACGGATGCAACGGCTGACCCGCCTGCACGAGCTCGACGCCGGCCACCGCGGGGTGGCCACCGGCACCGCCTGGGTGACCGAGGACGTCGACGCGGTCGCCGTCTGGGAGCCGCCGCCCGGCGCAGGGGACACCGCTCCCCTGCAGTCCGACGTCCGGGCCGCCCTGGAGAACGAGCTCCCCTACCTCTCCGCGCACCGGATCAGCGCCGTCCGGGACACCGGGGCGCTGATCACCGCCGCGCGGCCGGCGGAGCCGCACTGGTGGCTGCTCCACCTCGGCGTGCGGCCGAGCTCCCGACGGCGGGGGCTCGCGGCCGCCGTCCTCGCCCCGGTCCTGGTCCGCTGCGACACCGACGGCACCCTCGCCGCGACCGCGGTCTTCGGCTGGGCCAACGTGCGTTTCCTGCGCGCCTTCGGCTTCGAGGTCACCGCCGAGCTGCGCACGACGGACGACGAGCTGCCGGTCTGGGTCCTGGTGCGGCAACCTCAGCCACGATTTCCCGGCTGACGCTGTCGATACCGCTCCCGCCCGTTCGTACAGAGGTTGAGTGACCGGCAGGGGGCCGGCACCGACCGAGGAGGAACGACATGCCGCAGTACCTGCTCAACATCGTCCAGCCCGTCGGCGAGGTGCCACCGCCGGAGGTGCTGGAGCCCGTCATGCGCGACCTGGCCGCCCTCAACGAGGCGATGCGTGCCGCCGGGGTGTGGGTCTTCGCCGCCGCGCTCCACCAGCCGGAGGCCACGACCGTCGTCCGGGCCGACGGCGACACCGTCCTCACCACCGACGGTCCCTACGCGGAGGGCAAGGAGTTCATCGGCGGCTTCGACGTGATCCAGGCCGAGGACCTCGACGACGCGCTCGCCTGGGCCGGGCGGCTGGCACGGATCCTCGGCGGGCTGCCAGTGGAGGTCCGGCCCGTGGCGGCGTCCTTCTGACCCGATGAGTCCCGAGGCAGCCGCGGCCGTCGGGCGGGTCTTCCGGGAGGACTACGGCCGCGCGGTCGCCGTCCTGGTCCGCCTCCTCGGCGACATCGACGCCGCCGAGGAGGCGGTCCAGGACGCCTTCCTGACCGCGGTCCGCCGCTGGCCGGAGGCCGGCGTCCCGCCGAGCCCCGTGGGCTGGATCGTCACGACCGCCCGCAACCGCGCGATCGACCGGTTCCGCCGGGAGACCACCCGGGTCGACAGGTACCGCGAGGCAGCGCTGTTGCGAGCGGAGGACCCACCGAGGGAGGTGGCGGCCGTGCAGGACGACCGGCTGCGGCTGATCTTCACCTGCTGCCACCCCGCGCTGTCCCCGGCCGCACAGGTGGCCCTGACCCTGCGTCTGCTCGGCGGCCTCACCTCCGCCGAGATCGCCGCCGCGTTCCTGGTGCCGGAGGCGACCATGGCCCAGCGACTGGTCCGGGCGAAGGCCAAGATCCGCGACGCCCGGATCCCCTACCGGGTGCCGGCCGAGGCGGAGCTGCCCGACCGGCTGCGCCCGGTGCTCGCCGTCGTCTACCTGGTCTTCACCGAGGGGCACACCGCCTCCAGCGGCGACCGGCTGGTGCGGGAGGACCTGTGCGCCGAGGCCGTCCGGCTGGGCCGCCTGCTCGCGCAGCTGATGCCCGACGAGCCGGAGGTCCTGGGGCTGCTGGCGCTGATGCTGCTGACCGAGGCCCGCAGGCCGGCGCGGACCACCCCCGACGGCGCTCTGGTGCGGCTGGCCGACCAGGATCGCAGCAGCTGGGACCGCGCGCTGATCGCCGAGGGGCACGGCCTCGTGCGGGCCTGCCTGCGGCGCAACGCGCCCGGCCCGTACCAGCTGCAGGCGGCCATCAACGCCGTGCACTGCGACGCAGCCTCCGCGGAGGACACCGACTGGGGCCAGATCCTCGCGCTCTACGACCAGCTGATCGCGCTGGCGCCGAGCCCGGTCGTCGCGCTCAACCGGGCGGTCGCGCTGGCGGAGGTGGCCGGACCCGGAGCCGCGCTCGCGGTCGTCGACGGCCTGGACCTCGGCCGGCTGGACGTCTTCTCCGCGGTGCGGGCGGACCTGCTGCGGCGGCTGGGCCGGACGGCGGAGGCGGCGGATGCCTACCGGACCGCGATCGACCGGGCGGGGAACGAGCCCGAACGGAACTTCCTGCGCCACCGCCTGGAGTCGCTGGGTTAGTCCCAGGTGCCACGCTGCTTCTTCAGCTGGCCGCGCTGCTTCTTCGCCTCGATCCGGCGCTCCTGCGACCCGCGGGTGGGCTTGGTCCGCCGCCGGCTGGGCGGGGGCGGTGCCAGCGCGGCACGCAGCACGGCGGCCAGCCGCTCCCGGGCGGCCTGCCGGTTGCGCAGCTGCTGCCGGTGCTCGCTGGCGGCGATGGTCAGGACGCCGTCGACCAGGCGGGTGCCCAGCCGCGACGCCAGCCGGGCGCGCTGGGTGTCGCTCAGGCCCGGGAGCTCCAGCGGGGCGACGGACAGCTCCACCCGCGAGTCGGCGGTGTTCACGCCCTGGCCGCCCGGTCCCGAGGACCGGGAGAACCGCCAGCTCAGCGCTCCGGCGGGGACGACGACGGACCCGGTGACGGCGAGGTCACCGGAGGCGTCGTCCACGGCGGGCATGCGCACAGTGTGTCCGACGGTCACGACGCTCCCCCCGCCAGCGGGCCCGGCCGGAGGTACTCGGCGGTCCAGTCGGCGACGCTGCCCGCCCACTCCGCGCGTTCCGCGGGGTGCACGCCGCGCAGGAGGCGGCGCCAGGTCAGGGCACGGGCGAGCGGTGCCACCCGCAGCGCCAGGTCGCACTGCGCACGCAGCTCTGCCGGGCTCCCGTACGCGCTCCACGGCTCCAGGTAGGCGTCCCGCAGCCGGTGCAGGGCCGGGTCACCGTCCGGCAGCTCCAGCGCGCGGCCGGCCATGCGCAGCGCCACGAGCAGGCTGAGGAACGGGTGGGAGAGGGAGGCGTCGCCCCAGTCGAAGAAGCGGTAGCGGCCGCCGGACACGAAGACGTTGGCGTCGTGCAGGTCGTCGTGCTGCACGGTGGCGGGCAGGCCGCCGTCGGCGAGCTCGCGGCAGGCCCGGACCACGGCGTCGCGGTCGGCCACCAGCCGGCGGCGGACCGCAGGCTCCAGCCCGCCGGGGCGGCCGGTGAGCTGCGCCTCGTCGTCGGCGACCAGGTCGTCGACCTGCCCGGGCAGGTGCGCGGGCCGGGTGTCGGGGACGCCGAGGCCGAGCATCGCCGCGGCGTGCGGCACCAGGTCGAGCTGCAGGCCGGCGTAGGCCCGGAGCACGTCCGCCCAGACGGCGACGCCGGCGCCGCTCGCGCGCAGGGTGGCGCCGCCGTCCGGGAGCAGCAGCAGCCGGCGGGCCGGCTCGACCGCCAGCGGCACCAGCACCCGGTCGGGGACCCAGCCGCCCAGCGCGCCGGCCAGGACCGGCTCCTGCGCCGACCCGGGACCGACACATTTCAGCCAGGCGACGGTGCCCCCGCGCAGGGGCAGCCGGAACGCCGTCGACCAGACCCGCACGTGCGGCTGCTCGGGCTCGCCGTCCAGCTCCAGGCCGGCGCGGGCCAGCTCCCCGACGGCCCACTCCAGCGCCCCCGCCCGCCAGCGGGGGTCCCGCCAGGTGGCGACCCCGCTGGTGTCGTCGGTGCCCACCGGCAGTCCGTCGATCACGCCGCCGGCACGGGGTCCGGTCCACCGGCCGCACCGGGGCGGCAGCGCACCAGACGGCGGGCAGTGAGCCAGCCGCCGCGCCGGGCCCCGTGCCGCTCGATCGCCTCCACGGCGTAGGCCGAGCAGGTGGGGCCGAATCGGCAGCACGGCGGGCGCGTGGGGCTGATCCGGCGCTGGTAGACCCGCACGGCGGCGACCATGCGGTCCCCGAGACGGGTGCCCCGCTCCCCCGTGCCCGCGCGCCGGACCTCGCGCACGGTCGTCGGCGCCAGCAGCATCGAGTCCACGCCGCAGCCCACGGCATTGGCCAGGCAGCAGCCGGTGTTGAGGAAGAGCAGGTCACGCAGGCAGCTGTCGTTGCGCCGTCCGTAGCCGCGGCCGTACCCGGGCGGCGGGCCGTAGCCGTAACCGGGGGGCCGGCCGTAGCCCCCGTACCCCCGGCGTGGACGACGACGACGGGGGCCCCAGCCACTGCTCCAGATGAACACCATGGTCAGGGCAGTACCGCGGGATCATCGGCGGCATGCCTTCCCTCGCCGACGCGCTCGCCGCCGGCCCCGTCGTCCTCGACGGTGGCCTGTCCACCGAGCTGGAGGCGCGCGGGCACCACGTCTCGTCCGCGCTCTGGTCCGCGCGCCTGCTGCGCGACGCCCCGGCGGCGATCGTCGAGGCGCACGCGGCCTTCGCCGGAGCCGGCGCCCGGGTGGCCACCACGGCCAGCTACCAGGCGACGGTCGAGGGCTTCGCGGCCGCGGGCGTGGACACGGCGGAGGCCCGGCGGCTGATCGCGTCCTCGGTGGCGCTGGCGCGGGAAGGTCAGGGCGAGGGGTGGGTAGCCGGATCGGTGGGCCCGTACGGAGCGATGCTCGCCGACGGCTCGGAGTACACCGGCGGTCACGCCGCGACGGTCGGCGTCGCGGCGCTCCGCGCGTTCCACCGGCCGCGGATGGAGCTGCTGGCCGAGGCCGGTGCGGACGTGCTGGCGTGCGAGACCGTGCCGGCGGCGGCCGAGGCCGAGGCCCTGCTGGCCGAGGCGCAGTCGCTGCGCGTGCCGGTCTGGCTCTCGCTGACCACCGTGGTGGACGACGACGGCGTCGCGCGGACGCGCCGCGGCGAACGGGCGGCCGAGGTCTTCGCGATGGCCGCGGGGCTGGATGAGGTGGTCGCCGTCGGCGTCAACTGCACGGCCCCGGCCGCCGTCGGACCGGCCCTCGCTGCCGCGGCCGCCGGCGGCAAACCGGTCGTCGTCTACCCGAACAGCGGGGAGACCTGGGACGCGGCGGGCCGGCGCTGGAGCGGGCCGCCCGGGGTGTCCCCGGACGACGTCCCCTCCTGGACCGCCGCGGGTGCCCGCCTGCTCGGCGGCTGCTGCCGGGTGCGCCCGACCGACATCACCGCCGTCACCGCGGCGGTGCTGCGGTCGGGGCCACCGGCGTCCTCCTAGAGGATCGGGTTGCCGCCGGTGACGGCGACCCGCGCGCCCGACACGTACGAGGCCTCGTCGCTGGCCAGCAGCACGTAGACCGGTGCGAGCTCGGCCGGCTGACCGGACCGGCCCATCGGCACCTGCTGACCGAAGCTGCCGACCTTCTCGGGCGGCATCGTGGCCGGGATCAGGGGGGTCCACACCGGCCCGGGGGCGACGCTGTTGGCCCGGATGCCCTTGTCCGCGTACATCTGCGCCAGGCTGGCGGTGAAGTTGGCGATGCCCGCCTTGGTCATCGCGTACGGCGCCAGGCTCGGGCTGGGCATGTCGGAGTTCACCGACGACGAGTTGATGATCGCGCCGCCGGCGGGCATGTGCGGGATCGCGTCCTTGGTCAGGATGAACATCGCGGTCAGGTTGGTCGCGACGGTGTGGTCCCACTCGTCGTCGGGGACCTCCGCCAGCGTGTCGTGGCTCATCTGGAAGGCCGCGTTGTTGACCAGGACGTCGACCTTGCCGAACTCCTCGACGGCCCTGGGGATGATCGTCTTGGCGTGGGCGCGGTCGGACAGGTCGCCGGACACGAGCACGCAGCGGCGGCCGGCCTGCTCGACGTACTTCGCGGTGTCCTTCGCGTCCTCGTGCTCGTTCAGGTAGGAGATGAGGACGTCGGCGCCCTCACGGGCGAAGGCGATCGCCACGGCACGGCCGATGCCGCTGTCCCCGCCGGTGATCACGGCGCACTTGCCGGCCAGCTTCCCGGAGCCGCGGTAGCTCTCCTCGCCGTGGTCGGGCCTGGGGTCCATCTGGCTCAGGACACCGGGCACGTCCTGCTGCTGTTCGGGCTGGGTCTCGGGGCGTGGCTCGGACACGGGTCCTCCTGCGGTGCTCGGAACGGCGCCACTGTTCGACGCCGTGCCGCCCTACCCCCGCGGGCGCATCCGGAACCCGGCGGTCAGGCGGCCGCGGCGAAGGTGCTCGCCGGCGCGGCAAGGGGCAGCTGCCAGCGCATCTCGAGCCGCCGCCGGCCCGAGCCGTCCACCACCGGGATCCAGCGGCACTGCGAGCATTCCGTCGTCGACCTCATGACGCCACCTCTCGTTAACCTGTTGTTCACCTTCTAGGCCACATCGGTTCATTCGAAGCGCCGCGTGAGCGGTCGTTACCGGATCGTGATCGTCCCGGCCGCGGCGGCAGAGGGATGGCGCTCCCGGGAAGCTCTGCGGCATCGGGCACGCTGTCGTCCACGATGTCCTCCTCCCTGACCGCCGCCCCGCTGCTCGACGACGCCGCCGACCTGTCCGCCCTGCGGGCGAGGGGGGACGACGCCGACGAGCTGTTCGCCTCGTTCGCGCAGTGGGCCGAGGACAGCGGCACGACGCTCTACCCCGCACAGGAGGAGGCGCTGATCGAGCTGGTCAGCGGCGCGAACGTCGTCCTGGCCACGCCCACGGGCTCGGGCAAGTCGCTGGTCGCCACCGGCGCCCAGTACGCGGCCCTGGCCGCCGGCAGGCGCAGCTACTACACCGCCCCGATCAAAGCGCTGGTCAGCGAGAAGTTCTTCGCGCTCTGCGGGGTCTTCGGCGCGGCCAACGTCGGCATGCTCACCGGTGACGCGAGCGTCAACGCCGGGGCGCCGATCATCGCCTGCACCGCCGAGGTGCTGGCCAACATCGCCCTGCGCGAAGGCAACGAGGGCATCGGCCGTGGACAGCCCTTGATCGTCATGGACGAGTTCCACTTCTACGGCGACCCCGACCGCGGCTGGGCCTGGCAGGTGCCGCTGCTGGAGCTCTCCACGGCGCAGTTCCTGCTCATGTCGGCGACCCTCGGCGACGTCACGAAGCTGACCGAGGACCTCACCCGCCGCACCGGCCGGCCCACGGCCCTGGTCGCCAACGCCGAGCGACCGGTCCCGCTGCACCACTACTACGCGACGACGCCGATGCACGAGACCATCCAGGACCTGCTGGACACCAAGCAGGCGCCGGTGTACGTCGTCCACTTCACCCAGGCGTCGGCGCTGGAGCGCGCGCAGGCCCTGATGAGCGTCAACGTGTCCACGAAGGAGGAGAAGGCCGCGATCGCCGAGATGATCGGCGGCTTCCGGTTCTCCTCCGCCTTCGGGACGACGCTGTCCCGGCTGGTCCGCCACGGGATCGGCGTCCACCACGCCGGGATGCTGCCCAAGTACCGGCGGCTGATCGAGCAGCTGGCCCAGGCCGGGCTGCTCAAGGTCATCTGCGGCACCGACACGCTCGGCGTCGGCATCAACGTGCCGATCCGCACCGTCGTCTTCTCGGCGCTGTCGAAGTACGACGGGACCCGCACCCGGCTGCTCACCGCCCGCGAGTTCCACCAGATCGCCGGGCGCGCCGGGCGCGCGGGGTACGACACGGCCGGCACCGTCGTCGTCCAGGCGCCCGAGCACGAGGTGGAGAACCTCCGCCAGTTCGCCAAGGTCGCCGACGACCCGAAGAAGCGCCGCAAGCTCGTGCGCAAGAAGGTGCCCGACGGGATGGTGCCGTGGAGCGAGGCGACCCAGAAGCGGCTGATCGAGGCGGCGCCCGAGCCGCTGACCAGCAACATGCGGGTCTCGACATCGATGATCCTCGACGTGGTCGACCGGTCCGGCGACCCGTTCGCGGCCATGCGACGGCTGCTCACCGACAACCACGAGCCGCGCAAGAAGCAGCTCCAGCACATCCGCGAGGCGATCGGCATCGCGCGCTCGCTGCTGCAGGCCGGCGTGCTCGAACGGCTGCCGGAGCCCGAGCCCGACGGCCGGCGCTACGACCTCACCCTCGACCTGCCCGACGACTTCGCGCTCAACCAGCCGCTGTCGACCTTCGCGCTGGCCGCGATCGACCTGCTGGACCCGGAGGCCGAGACCTACGCCCTCGACGTCGTGTCGGTGATCGAGGCGACGCTCGACGACCCGCGGCAGATCCTGGCCGCCCAGCTGAACAAGGCCAAGGGCGAGGCCGTGGCGCAGATGAAGGCCGAGGGCATCGAGTACGACGAGCGGATGGAGCTGCTGGAGGAGGTCGGCTACCCCAAGCCGCTCGAGGAGCTGCTCGGCGGCGCCTTCGAGGTCTACCGGCAGTCCAACCCGTGGGCCGCGGACGGGCTGCTGTCGCCGAAGTCCGTCGCCCGCGAGATGTGGGAGCGCGCCTTCACCTTCCGCGAGTTCGTGAACACCTACGGCCTGACCCGCTCCGAGGGTGCGGTGCTGCGGTACCTCTCCGACGCGTTCAAGGCGCTGCGGTCCGGCGTCCCTGCCGCCGCACGGACGGAGGAGGTCACCGACATCGTCGAGTGGCTCGGCGAGCTGGTCCGCCAGGTCGACTCCTCGCTGCTGGACGAGTGGGAGCAGCTGACCTCGCCGGACCAGCCGCTGCACGTGCCGGTGGCCGTGCCGGCGCGGCCGCGTCCGCTCACCGGCAACGAGCGCGCGTTCACCGCGATGGTGCGCAACGCCCTGTTCCGGCGGGTGGAGCTCTTCGCCCGTCGGCGCTGGTACGACCTCGGCGAGCTGGACGGCGGCTCCGGCTGGGACGCCGACCGGTGGGAGCAGGTGGTGCGCGCGTACTTCGCCGAGCACGACGAGGTGCGGACCGGTGCCGACGCCCGCGGGCCTGCACTGCTGATCATCGACCGCTCCGAGCCGGGCCTGTGGCGGGTGCGGCAGATTCTGGACGACCCCGCCGGCGACCACGACTGGGGCGTCGACGTCGAGGTCGACCTGGAGGCCTCCGACGAGGAGGGCACCGCGGTCCTCCGCGTGACCGACGCCGGCCGCAAGGACTGATCGTGGAACTGCGCCACGTCACCACGGCCCGCCTGCGACTGGACGCGGTCGTCCCTGACGACCTGGACGAGCACTTCGCGCTGATGTCCGACCCGGCCGTGTGGGCGCACCTGCCGTCGGGACGGCACACCTCGGTGGACCCCACCGCGGAGGCGATCGGGCGTCCGCTGCCCGACGACGTGCTGGCTCAGGTCACGGCACTGGCCTGACGCCGTGACCTGATCGCGACCGATCCGGTACCGGATCGGTCGCCACGACGGGCCTCCCGGCTCTACCCTCGAACGCGACGGGCGCTCCCCACGCCCGCCGTCGGAGGATCCGATGACCCAGCGCCTGCACCGCAGGGATTCCGGCTTCCGGACGGCGCGCGGCCGCGCGGCGCAGGCCCAGCGGGGCGGCGCCCGGTACCCACCGCCGATCCCCGTGCCACCCGGGGACGTCGAGGGCGAGGTGACCCTCCTCGGCTTCCCCGCCGAGCGCGTGGAGCCCGACCACGTCCCGATTCCGTCCTCCCCACCCGCGGTCTCGCGCGCCCCCGCGCTGGTCGTCCTCCGCCGTGCCGACCCGATCGGCGCCACTGCCCTGGTGCTCGCCGGGGTGGCCGCCAACGTCAGCCTGTCGTTGCCGTGGCCGCCTGGTGACGGGCCGTCGGGCCTGTCACTGGTGGAGCGCGGAGCCCGGGATCTCGGCGGCGGACCGGCCGCTGAGGCCCTCTGGCAGCCGTTCGCCGTGGTGCTGTGCGGCGGTCTGCTGGTGGTGCTGGGCTTCCTGATGATGGTCCCGGCGCGGGCCCACCGCCTGGTCGGCGTCCTGGCCCTGGTCGTGTCGCTCTCGGCTGCCGCCGCGGTGGTCCTCCTGATCACCGACACCGACCTGGCCGACGCGCGGTTCGGGCCGGGCCTGTGGTGCGCCGCAGCCGTCCCGGTGCTCGGACTGCTGGGCGCGCTGAAGGCGATGCTGACCGCTCCGCTCCTCACCCTGACGCCGGCCGGCCGTCGCGGGCCATCGGCCGGGACCTCCCGCTGAACGCGACGGCGGGACCGGTCCGCAGACCGACCCCGCCGCCGTGGCGATCAGACCGTCAGTCCACGTCGCTGACGTGATCGTGCGGGCCCTCGCCACCGATCGGGCCGGCGAAGGAGTGCTCCGGACCGGCCGGCGCCGGTAGCGCGCCGCCCGACGGGACCTGCGTGCCGGGCACGCCGTTCACCGACTCGGTCGAGTTGGCGAAGTGCAGCATCGCGTAGGCGATCACGTCGCTGTTCACCTCGAGGAAGTCGAGGTCGACGTTGGCCAGCGTGTCGCAGGCGGCGTGGTAGCACGGGTCGAACGGCTGGCCCGCCGTGCCGCCCCAGATCTCTGCCTGCCTAGCCGTCTTCACGACCTCGGCGCCGGTGAACAAGCCGCCGGACGGGATCCCGTTCTCGATGAACGCCTGGTAATCGCTGCGTCCGGAGAACTGGCTGTCGTCGTAGGGCCGACCGACCGACGTGTAGAAGGACTCGTACACGGCCTCGATGGCCTCCGAGCCCGGCGGGACGGCGACCGGCGCCGTGAAGCTCGACTCGTCGGCGTCGTAGACACCCAGGAAGCCGTTCGGCGAGCCCACCATGTCGTAGTTCATGTAGAGCGCGATCCGGTCCTTCTCCGCCTGGGACAGCCCCGCGACGTACTGCTCGGAACCGAGCAGACCCAGTTCCTCCGCGGCCCACCAGCCGAAACGGATGGTGTTCTGCGGCTTGGAGTTGGCCATCATCAGCGCCGTCTCGAGCAGCGCCGCCGAACCCGAACCGTTGTCGTTGATGCCCGGCCCGAGCTCGACGCTGTCGAGGTGGGCCCCGGCCATGACCACGTTGTTCGTGTTCTGGCCCGGCAGTTCCGCGATGACGTTGCGGTCGACGCGGGTCTCGGGAGGCAGCACCTGCACGAGCGCCGTGGAGCCGGCCTGCGTCAGCCGCACGCCGTCGTCGAACGTGGCGCTGACCGACGGGATGTCGTAGTCGACCGTGCCGGTGCCGCCGGAGAACCGGACCGACCCGTTGCCGGTGAACGGACCCGACCGGGCCGGCGTGTCGCCCTGGTTCATGATCACGACGGCCTCGGCGCCGGCCAGGTCGGCGTTCTCGGCCTTGAGCCCGAACGTGCAGGTACCGCGCTGCAGCAGCACGATGTCTTTCGGCCCGCTGAGGTCGGCGCCGGCGAAGTCGGACGCCTCGCAGCCGCTGGTGTTCGCCCGGCCGGTGGCTGGGTCCAGGTTGAGGCCGATCGGGGTGACCGAACCGGTCACCGTGCCGAACCCGCTGCCGGTGAACGTGTCGGTGACGTACGTCCCCTGGGTCGGCGTCAGCTGCTGCAAGCGGGCGGGGAACTGGAAGGTGAACTCGACATCGGTGAAGCTGACGTCGTAGCCGGCGTCCTCGAGCAGGCCGGCGACGTAGTCGACGCTGTCGGCGTAACCCGCCGTCCCGGCGGCCCGGCTGTCCGGGTAGACCGGGTCGCTGCTGTCGTCGGCGATCTGCTGGAAGGCGGCCTGGTGCTCGCGGACCCCCTCGAGGGTCACGCAGCCCAGCAGCTTGTCGTAGGTGTTGTTGTTCCGCGTCTCGCAGGCGTTCGCCGGCGCGGCCCCGGCGGTGGCCGGTAGCGACAGCGCCAGCATCAGACCGCCGGTGGCCGCCGCAGCGACCTTGACGGACGTCTTTCCAGTCCTCATCCGGACTCCTCCTCGTCTCCGGCGGCGCTCGTGACGCCGGCCCCGGAAGCCGACCTTCTGTCGACCGACCGTGACCATGTCGTGACCGAAGGCAATTGCCTAGAGGCACGCGGTCAGTGCGGACGGTGAACGACCCCGTGCGGTCCCCTCACCAACTGTGTGACCGGCGCCACGCTCCGCATCGACCTGCAATGATCACAGTGAGTGATCAAGACACGCGACGAACCGTAACGGTTACTCAGCGTTCGCTAAGACTGCGGAGAGTGCGGAGGCACTCCGGACGACGGGCGTGCGAGGCTCCACGGCGATGCACGCATGACGGGATGGGAGATGATCGCGGTCGCCGCCGCCGGTTTCTTCGCCGGGGGCATCAACGCCGTCGTCGGCTCCGGCACCCTGGTCAGCTTTCCGGTGCTGCTCGCCGTCGGGCTGCCTCCGGTGCCCGCCACCATCAGCAACTCCCTCGGCCTGATTCCCGGCAACCTGAGCGGTTCGATCGGCTACCGGCGGGAGCTGCGCGGCCAGCGGCGGCTGCTGCTGCGGCTCCTGCCGGCGTCGATCCTCGGCGCGCTGACCGGCGCCTTCCTGCTGCTGCACCTGCCGGCGGCCACGTTCGAGGCGGTCGTGCCGCTCCTCATCGGGATCGCGGTCCTCCTGGTGGCCGTCCAGCCGCTGGTCCAGCGGCGGCTGCCGACCCCGCCCGACGAGCGCACGGCTCCCCCGGTGGGCGGCAGGCGGCTGGCCGCGCTGTTCGCCGGCGCGTACGCCACGGGCACCTACGGCGGCTACTTCGCCGCCAGCCAGGGCGTCCTGCAGATCGGCATCTTCGGCTTCCTGCTGGGCGAGTCCCTGCAGCGGCTGAACGCGCTCAAGAACGTGCTCACGCTGACGGTCAACACCGTCGCGGCCGGCGCCTACGTCGTGGTGGCAACCGACCGCATCGACTGGGCCGCCGCGGGGCTGCTGGCCATGGGGTCGCTGGTCGGCGGCGCGGTCAGCTCCCGGTACGGTCGCCGCCTGCCGTCGTCGGTCCTGCGGGCGGCCATCGTCGTCCTCGGGATCGTGGCAATCGTCGTGCTGGTGAACCGGTGAACGCCTGGCAGTTCGGCTTCCTCGTCCTGGCGGGCATCGGCGGCGGACTCACCGGCAGCATCGCCGGACTGGCGTCGCTGATCAGCTATCCGGCCCTGCTGGCCGTCGGCATCCCCCCGGTCACCGCCAACGTCACCAACACCGCCGCCCTGGTGCTCAACAGCGTCGGCTCGGTGAGCGCGTCCCGGCCCGAGCTGCGGGGCCAGGGACGGCGGCTGCTCCCGCTGATGGTCGCCGCCGTGCTGGGCGGCGTGGCCGGCGCCGCCCTCCTCCTCGTCACGCCGGCGGAGGCGTTCGAGCGGATCGTCCCGTTCCTGATCGCCGCTGCCTCGCTGGCGATCCTCGTGCAGCGGCCGCCCCGCGAACTCGCGACCGAGGGAGCGAGGGAGCACCGCGGGCACCGCGATCCCTGGTGGCTGGCGATCGGCACGTTCACCATCGCCATCTACGGCGGCTACTTCGGCGCGGCCGCGGGCGTCCTGATGCTGGCGATGTACCTGCTCGGCACCGGCGAGGGCCTGCCCCGCGGCAACGCGATGAAGAACGTCGTCCTCGGTGTGGCGAACGCGATCGCCGCCGTCGGCTTCATCGTCTTCGCCTCGATCGCGTGGTCCGCGGCGCTCCCGTTGGCCCTCGGACTCCTCGTCGGCGGCCGGATCGGTCCGGCCGTGGTGCGCCGGGCACCTCAGGCCGGGCTGCGCCGGGTCATCGCCGTCGCCGGCCTCGCGCTCGCCGTCCACCTCGCCATCCAGGCCTTCGGCGGTTGACCCGCCGAGGGCCCGGGCCGCTCAGCGGCTGACGTAGGCCGCCAGGAAGAGGACGAACCCGCTGGACAGGAGCAGCAGGCGGGCCGGGGTCAGGCCGTTGAGCAGCCCCGCCGTCGCCTCCACCCACTGCGGCCGCACGACGGCGTCGCGGGCGCGCTGGCGCATCATCCGCACCTCGTCGGCCAGCAGGATCCCCGCGCTGCCGAGCATGCCCAGGCCCAGCACGACGAAGACCAGGGCCAGCCGGTCCTCGAAGCTCCCCGCGGTCCCGGCGAGGACGGCGACGGCGATCCCGCCCAGCACCAGGCCGAGCAGCCCGCCCGCGACGGGCGCCCACGGGCCCATCACGGTGAGCGGTCCGCGGCGCGGCATGCGCGGGCGGGGCCGCACGGTCACCGGCGCGGTCGGCTGCATACCAGGGACGGCCTCCTCCTCCGGCGCGACCGTCGCCCCACCTGCGGGCACATCGGTGGGTTCCGGCGCCTGCGGCGGGGACGCCTCCGCCGTGGGCCGCACGATCGGGATCTCGGCGGTACCCGTGCCGACGGACGAACTTCCGTTGCGTTCACTCATGACTTATCACCTCGTCCGCCAACGCTAGGCGCAGGCGGTCCCCCTGCCGGGGACGGCACTCCGGCGGGCCGCGCACGCAGCGTGATGCCGCGCCGGAGTCCACGCCGGGATGACCCTGGACCCCTCACCTGGGCCGAGGAGAACGCCGTCGTGCCCCGGTGGCCGGCCGTCGCGGAGGCGACGCGCCGGGGTGCCCGCAAGCTGGGCCTGCGGGTGCTGGGCGGCAACGCCGGCGCCCGGGCGCTCTACACCGCGTGCGGCTTCGTCGTCGAAGGCGTCCTGCTCGACGAGTTCCGGCTCGGCGGCCGCTTCGTGGACGACGTCCTCATGGCCCGCCCGCTGGCTGGACTCAGCAGGTGGCGAGCAGGGACTGCAGCGCCTGCGACTCCGCGGGGGTGACCGAGAGGTCGTAGGTGGCCTTCACCGTCACCACCACGGTCGCGTACGAGCAGCCGTAGGCCGGGTCCGCCGGCACCCACTCGTCGGCGGTCGAGTCACCCTTCGAGGAGTTCTCCGACTGGGTGGTCGCGATCAGGTTGGCCAGGTCGTTGGCGAAGGACTCCCGCCGGTCCTCGGTCCACCCGGCGGCGCCCTGCACCCACGCGGCGGCCAGCGGCACCACGTGGTCGATGGGCACCTCCGCGGCGGTGGCCTTCTCGAACGGCACGGCCTGGCCGGTGTAGGGATCGTCGAGCACCCCGGCGATCACGACGCACCCCTGGGTGCCCTCGCGGACCTCCACCTCGGTGAGGTCGCGGTGCAGGACGTCGTTGCGCTGGTCGCAGCCGTTGCGGTCGACGTCGGACCAGGCAGGCCCGAACACGCAGCCCTCGCCCTGACCGCAGCCGCGCTCGTAGCCCTCCAGCGGCGTCTTCTCCGCGACCGGGAGGGCGGCCAGCGCGGGAACCGCGTCCACCGGGGCCAGCGTTCCCGCGGGGACGTCGCCCTGACCCACCGATGCGGCCGGCTCCGGTGGGCCGGCCTCGAGCTGCCACTCGACCTCGCAGCCGGTGAGCGCGAGGAGGACGGCGAGCAGGACGACGACGGCAGAACGGGACGGGCGCACCCTCGGACGCTACGAGGACCGCGCGGCCGTCCCGGGCTGCGACACCCGCCCGCCGCTAGACGAGCCGGCGGCTGTCCTGGGCGACGACCCGCAGCCAGCGGTACCCGTAGCCGTCGAGCTGGATCTCCACCGTGCCCTTGTCGGAGACCGTCGTCTCCCCCGGCTGGAGCAGGTCGACCAGCCGGTGCGACGTGTCGCAGCCCTCCAGCGTGAACGGCACCGTCCGCGGTTCGGGGCCGAGGTTGTGCAGGGCGACCAGGGCTCCGTCGTCCCAGGTGCTCAGGTGGGCCAGCACCTCCGGGCAGGGCTGCTCCAGGATCTGGAAGCCGCCCCAGCCGAGCTCGGGGGACTCCCGGTACCGCCGGACCAGCAGCTTCATGAACGACAGCAGCGAGTCCGGGTCGTTGCGCTGGTCGGCGACGTTGACGTACTCGGGGGCGAAGCCGCCGGTCACCACCGGTCCGGGCAGCTTGCCCGGCGCCACGGGCGAGAAGCCGCCGTTGCGCCCGGAGGTCCACTGCATCGGCGTCCGGACGGCGAGCCGCCCCTCCGCGTCGAGGTCCTCCCCCATCCCGATCTCCTCGCCGTAGAAGAGCACCGGCGTGCCGGGCAGCGAGAACAGCAGGCTGTAGACCATGCGGACCCGTCGCGGGTCGCCGTCCAGCATCGGCGGCAGCCGCCGGCGCAGACCGCGGCCGTAGACCTGCATCCGCTCCTCGGGCCCGAACGCGGCGAAGACCTCGGCCCGCTCGTCGTCGCCGAGCTTGTCGAGGGTCAGCTCGTCGTGGTTGCGCACGAACGTGGCCCACTGCGAGTCCGGGTTGAGCGTGGGCCGGCCCTCCAGCGCGGTGACCAGCGGGCCGGCGTCGGCGCGGGCGAGGGCCAGGTAGAGCGCCTGCATGCCGATGAAGTCGAACTGCATGGTCAGCTCGTCGCCGTCGCGGCCACCGAAGAACTCCAGCTGCTGCTCGTAGGGGAGGTTGACCTCGCCCAGGAGGACGCCGCCGCCCGACCTCCGGCCGACCAGTGCGCGCAGGTCGCGCAGGTACTCGTGCGGGTCGGGCAGGGCTCCGCCGTCCGCGCCCGCCGTCTCCAGGAAGAAGGGGACGGCGTCGACGCGGAAGCCCGAGAGCCCCAGCTGCAGCCAGAAGCCCATGATCTTGGCGACCTCGTCCCGGACCTTCGGGTTGGTGACGTTGAGGTCGGGCTGCTCCTTGTAGAACTTGTGCAGGTACCACTCCCCCGTCTTCTCCGAGAGCGTCCAGATGCTGTCCTCCTGGTCGGGGAAGACGACCTGGTCGGAGGTGTCCGGCGGCGGGTCGGAGCGCCAGACGTAGAAGTCGCGGAACGGCGAGTCCTTGGACGCCTCCGCCGACCGGAACCACGGGTGCTTGCGGGAGGTGTGGTTGACGACCAGGTCGGCGATCACCCGCATGCCGCGGTCCTTCGCCGTCCGGATCACCTCGACGAGGTCGCCGTGCGTGCCCAGCCGCGGGTCGACCCCGTAGAAGTCGGTGATGTCGTACCCGTCGTCCCGCTCGCCGGTCGGGTAGAAGGGCATCAGCCACAGGCAGGTGACGCCGAGGTCGGCCAGGTGGTCGATCCGCTGCGCGAGCCCGGCGAAGTCACCGATCCCGTCGGCGTTCCAGTCCATGTACGTCTCGACGTCCAGGCAGTAGACGACGGCGTTCTTCCACCAGAGGTCGGCCGTGTCGGTGATCCTCACAGCGCGACCGCGGGCTCGGGGGCGGTGACGCCCAGCTGCGGCAGCACGTGCGCACCGAACGCGTCGAGGAAGGCGTGCTGCTCCTGACCGACGTGGTGCAGGTAGATCTCGTCGAAGCCCAGGTCGGCGTACTCGGCCAGCCAGGCGGCGTGCTGCCCGAGGTCCGCCGAGACGTTGACCACCTCCGCGACGTCCTCCCGGGTGACGCGCTCGCTCGCGGCGTCGAACGCCTCGACGTGGTCGAGGTCCCAGCACACCGGCGGAGGGAAGATGTTGCTGCGCCACTGGTCGTAGGCGATCTCGGTGGCTCGGTCGGGGTCCGGGTCCCAGGAGAGGTGCACCTGGACGGCGAGCCTGCCGCGGCCGCCGGCGTCCCGGTATGCGGCGACCATCTCGCGGAGCTTGTCGTGCGGCTGGTTGACCGTCACCAGCCCGTCGGCCCAGTCGGCTCCCTTGCGGGCCGTCGCGACGCTGATCGCCGGGCAGACCAGTGCCGGCTGGATCTCCGGGAGCGTCCAGATCCGCGCCCGGTCGACGGTGACCAGGCCATCGTGGCTGACCTCCTCCCCCGCCAGGAGCGCCCGGATGATGTCCACGCACTCGCGCAGCCGGGCGTCGCGCAGTTCCTTGCGCGGCCATCCTTCACCGGTGATGTGCTCGTTCGACGCCTCGCCACTGCCCAGGGCCACCCAGAAGCGCCCCGGGAACATCGCGCCGAGGGTCGCGACCGCCTGGGCGACGATCGCCGGGTGGTAGCGCTGGCCGGGCGCGTTGACCGCGCCGAACGGCAGCGACGTCGTCGCGAGGGCGGCCCCGAGGAACGACCAGCCGAACCCCGACTGACCCTGGCGCGCGCTCCACGGCGAGAAGTGGTCGGAACTCATCGCCCCGGTGAAGCCCACCTCCTCCGCGTGCTGGACCGCCTTCAGCAGTTCGGCGGGGTGGACCTGCTCGTGCGAGTTGTGGAATCCGATCACCGGCATTGGTCATGCCTACCGGGGTCGGCACCTCCTGGCCAGGTGGGCGGCCCGGGCAGGGGCGCCGGCGACGTCCAGGTGGGCGCCCGAGACGTTGCCGATGACCGGCCAGCGACACTGGTGCCGTGCTGCCACCGCCCGGGACACCGGGGACCGACCTGCCGGTGCGCTCCGCCCTGCCGGCACTGGCCGGCGCGCTCTCGGCCCGGGGTGCCGCCGTCCTCGTGGCCCCGCCCGGCACCGGGAAGACGACGCTGGTCCCGCTCGCGCTGGCCGGCACGCTCGCCGGCCGCATCGTCGTCGCCGAACCCCGCCGCGTCGCCGCCCGGGCCGCTGCGCGCCGGATGGCCGCGCTGCTGGGTGAGGCGGTCGGTGGACGGGTCGGGTACAGCGTGCGCGGGGACAGCCGCCGCAGCGCCGTCACCCGGATCGAGGTGGTGACCACCGGTCTGCTGGTCCGCCGCCTCCAGGCCGACCCGGAGCTGCCGGGGGTGGACGCAGTGATCCTCGACGAGTGCCACGAACGGCACCTGGACACCGATCTGGCCCTCGCCTTCTGCCTGGACGTCCGCGGCGCCCTGCGTCCGGATCTGCAGCTGCTGGCCATGTCGGCCACGGCGCAGGCGGAGCGGCTGGCGGCGCTGCTGGGCGGGGCCGGCGGGCCCGCGCCGGTGGTCGAGAGCTCCGGCGCCCAGCACGACGTCGAGGCCGTCTGGGCGCCACCGACCGGCCCGGTCGACCCCCCGCACGGGCTGCGCGTCGATCCGCGGCTGCTCACCCACGTCGCGGCGACGGTGCGCCGGGCACTGGCCGAGCGGACCGGCGACGTGCTCGTCTTCCTGCCCGGCGGCGGCGAGATCGGCACCGTGACCGGGCAGCTGCGCGGCATCGACGCCGACGTGCTGCCGCTGCACGGCCGCCTGCCGGCCGCCGCCCAGGACGCCGCGCTCCAGTCGGGGCCCCGTCGCCGCGTCGTCCTCGCCACGGCGCTGGCGGAGAGCAGCCTGACGGTGCCCGGGGTCCGCGTCGTCGTCGACGCCGGGCTCTCCCGGGTGCCGCGGGCCGACCTGGCCCGGGGGCTCGGGTCGCTGGTCACCGTGCGGGCGTCTCGTGCCTCGGTCACCCAGCGCGCCGGCCGGGCCGGCCGGGAGGCGCCGGGTGCGGTCTACCGCTGCTGGACCGCCGCGGAGCACGACCGGCTGCCCGCCCACGAGGAGCCGGAGGTCGCCCTCGCCGACCTCACCGCCTTCGCCCTGGAGCTGGCCAGCTGGGGCGCGCCGGGCGGTGCCGGGCTCGGCCTGCTCGACGCTCCCCCACCGGCCGCCCTGCTCGTCGCCGGGCAGACGCTGCGGACGCTCGGCGCC
>CADCTN010000012.1 GCA_902805535.1 uncultured Blastococcus sp.
ATCACCCTCGACGCGGAGGCCCTCCCCCAGTGGCTGGAGTCCAAGGGGAAGCCGGCCGACCGGACCGCCGAGCAGGTGCGTGAGGACCCCGAGGTCAAGGCCGAGATCGACGCCGCGGTCAAGGAGGCCAACAAGGCGGTGTCCCAGGCCGAGGCCATCAAGAAGTTCACGATCCTCGGGACCGACTTCACCGAGGACAACGGCATGCTCACCCCGAGCCTCAAGCTCAAGCGTGCCGTCGTCATGAAGCAGTTCAGCGCCGAGGTCGAGAGCCTCTACACGCGGTAGGAATCCCCGCCGGCCGGCTCGCGGCGGTCCCCGGGAAGGGGCCGCCGCGAGCGTCAGGGCTCGAGCAGGTCGGCGAAGGTCGTCGCGATCCGCGTCCAGGACCACCGCTCCTCCACCCAGGCGCGGCCGGCCGCTCCCATGGCGCGGGCCCGGTCCGGGTCCTCCAGCAGGCCGGCGATGCAGTCGGCGACGGCGGCCGGTGAATGCGGGTCGACGACGTGGCCGGTGATCCCCTCGCGGACCGCCTCCGGCGCGCCGCCCGAGGTACCGGCGACGACCGGCCGCGCGCAGGCGGCCGCCTCGAGGAAGACCATGCCCAGACCCTCGACGTCCAGGCCGGCACGGCGGGTCCGGCACGGCATCGCGAAGACGTCGCCGGCCGCGTAGTGGCCCGGCAGCTGCGCCGCGTCCACCGGGCCCGTGAAGGTCACCGAGCCGGTCAGCCCCCGTTCCGTCACCGCGCGCCGCAACCGGGCCTCGACCGGCCCGCCGCCCACGAGCAGCAGCCGGGCGCCCGGGTGCCGCGCGAGCACGCGCGGCCAGCCCGCCACCAGGACGTCCTGACCCTTGCGCGCGACCAGCCGGGACACGCAGACCACCACCGGGCCCTCCCCCAGGCCGTGTCGGGCCCGCACGGCCGCCCCGTCGGCGTCCGGCGTGAAGTGGTCGACGTCGACGCCCGGGGAGAGCTGGGCCAGCCGGGTCCGCCCGGCCAGGGCCGGAGCCAGCCGGCCGCGGGTGTAGTCGCTGATGCAGGTGACGACGTCGAGACCCGACGCGATGTGCTGCATCACCTGCCGGCTGCCGGGGAGGGCCACCCAGCCGGTCTCGTGCCCGTGCGTGGCACCCACCAGGTGCCCGACCCCGGCCGCGCGCAGCGCCGGGGCGATCAGCCCCAGGGGGGCGGCCGCGCCGAAGAGCGCGCTGCCGCACCCGTGCCTGCGGGCCAGCTCGGCCGCGGTCCGGGCGACCGCGCGGGTGGGCAGCAGCATCGTCGTGGGGTACCGGAGGACCGGATAGGGCAGCGCCGCGTCGTGCTGCTCCCAGCCCGGGGAGCGGGAGGCCAGCACGACGAGGGACTCCGGGGGCCGCCGGGCGAGCAGGGCGGCGACGAAGGTCTGGATGCCGCCCTGGCGGGGCGGGAAGTCGTTGGTGACGACGAGCGTCCGGACCCCGCTCACGGGCGGTCCAGCCGCGACCAGTCGGCGGCCATGGCCAGGCGCTGGGCGGTCGTGGGGTGGGAGCCGAAGAACCACTGCCAGGCCGCGGGCGGGTCGGGGTCGGTGAGGTTGGACCCGGCGAGGTCCCGCTGCATGCCGGCGAAGGCCGCGGGGTCGCCGGTGAGATCGAGCGCCTGCGCGTCCGCCCGCGCCTCGACGTGCCGCGAGACGGCGTTCTGGATCGGGGTGGACGCCACGGTGCCGATCGCCATGACGAAGAGCAGCAGCGGGATCACCCGCGGATCGGCCGCCGAGTCCGCGCCGGCCCGGCGGAGCAGCCGCGGCGAGGTGAGCAGCCAGCCCAGGGCCGCCACCCCGGCCCCGGCGCCCAGCGCGCCCATGAGGGTCCCGGTGAGGACGTCGTCGGTGGCCACGTGCCCCAGCTCGTGGGCGACGATCGACTCGATCTGGTCCTCGGGCAGCCGCTCCAGGACGGTGTCGTAGAGGACCACCCGGCGGGTCGAGCCGAATCCCGAGACGTAGGCGTTGAGCGCCGTCGTCCGGCGGGAGGCGTCCGACACCAGCACGTCAGTGACCGGCGTGCCGTTCTGCTCGGCCAGGTCGAGCAGGTCGGTGCGCAGCCCGCCGGCCTCCAGCGGCTCGAAGCGGTTGAACGCGGGCTCGACGAGGACCGGCCACAGGAACGATCCGGCGACCACGAGGGCGGCCGCGCCGGCGCCGGCCCAGGCCCACCAGGTGCGGGGTGCCCGGCGGGCCAGCCAGACCAGCACCAGCAGGCCCAGCGCGGTCAGGACGGCGTCGATGGCGACCGACACCCAGACATCGCGCAGCCAGAGCCCCCAGCTGCGCGTGGACAGCCCGTACCGCTGCCGGACGACCTCGCCGTAGGCCGACAGCGGCAGCGTGACCAGGCGGCCGAGGACCGCGAGGGCCAGGACGCCCAGCAGGACCTGCGCGGCCCATCCCCCGCCCACGGGCGCCGCCACCGACCGCACGATGCGCGCGCCCACCCGGGTGAGCCCCAGCAGCGCCGAGACGGCCAACCCCAGGAACAACGCCACCAGCGACGCCGGCCGCAGCGCCGCCGCGAAGGCCTCGGCCCGGTCAACCTGAGCGGCGGAGAGCCCCGCGGTCGGATCGAGGGCCGCGTGCCCGCCCGGCGGTTCGGGCAGCGGAACCCACGGGGTCCGGACGGCGATGACGACGGCGAGGGTGATGCCGAGGAGCGCCGCGGCGACCAGCGCAGCGCGGCGGGCAGTCACTCCACCGATCCTAGGCGGGCTCGGTAAAGGCTCCCGCGGCGACGAGGGCCGGTGACCCCCGTACGGGGTCACCGGCCCTGGCCGATCCGCTGCAGCGTTCAGCCGGTGATGCGGCGGGCGTGCGTGAAGCCGCTCATCGAGCCGAAGGAGGCCACCATGACCGGCTTGCTCGACGTCGACGCGTGCACCATCTGCCCGTTGCCGATGTACATGGCCACGTGGCTGGTGGGGCTGTAGTAGAAGAGCAGGTCGCCGGGCTGCAGATCGCTGGCGGCCACCGGGGAGCCCATCTGGGACTGGCTCCGGCTCGAGTGCGGCAGGCTGACGCCGGCCGCGGAGTAGGCGTACTGGGTGAGCCCGGAGCAGTCGAAGGCGTCGGGACCGCCGGCTCCCCAGACGTAGGCGTCGCCGACCTGGGCGAGCGCCGTGTCGACGGCCACCTGCGCGGCCGCGCTGGGTGCGATGACGCCGCTCGGGACCGCGGCCACCGGCTCGCCGCCGTGGGCACGGGCCACCTGCGCCTGCTGGGGGGCGCTCAGGGCGTCGTACTGCCGCTGGTAGTCAGCGATCTTGCCCTCGAGCTCGTCCTGCTGGGCCGCGATCTCGTCGACTGCCCGCTGCGCCTGCGCCTCCGCCTCGTCGGCGGTCTCCTGGGCGTCCGCGGCCACCTCGGAGGCCTCGGCCACCTCGAGCAGCTGCTGGCTGGTGTGGCCGGCGATGGCGTCGAGGGTGCCCAGCTGGTGGACGAGGTCCTCGGCCGAGTCGCTGGTGAGCAGGACGTTCAGGCGGGAGAAGCTCTCGCCGGTGTAGGCCGAGCGGGCCAGCTGCCGGACCTGGCCGTCGAGGGAGGACAACTGCGCCTGCGCGGCCGCGGCGGCCTGCTCGGCGCTGGCAACGGCAGCGTGCTGCTGCTCGAGCTGCACCTTGGCCTCGTTGAGCTGCTCGGTGACGACCTCGAGCTGGTGCTCGGCCTCGGCGACCAGCTGCGCGGCCTGCGCGACATCGGTGATCTCGCCCGGCTCGGCAGCGGCGGTACCCGGGAGGACGGTGAAGGTGAGGGCCGCGGTCACTCCGAGGAGGAGGCCCGAACGAAGCCGGCCGACGTGCCCGGGAACGGGCGGTCGGGCGGCGGAGAACTGTTCCAGGGCGTGCGGCAGTACGGCGTGTGGGGTCGCCACGAGCGGCGGCTCTCCGTTTCTTCCTCTACGACCGCCTACCGAGTTAGCTGACGGGTTCGGGCTGGGAAGACTGGCCCTATCCCCTGCGCACCGGCGAACCGGCCCGGCAGGAGAACTCACCCCAGGACTGCGGTGGGTCCCCGGCTCGCCGTCGGGCACCGTTCTGGCGCCGTCGAGCGATTAGGCGGTGCCCGTCCGAGGTCACCCCTCTGCGGGTGACGACCACTCGGTCGGACCGGGTGACAGTACGGCCGTGATGCAGCAGTGACAAACGGAGACCCCTGGGACGCCTGTGACGGAGCTCGTGTGAGCGCTCCTGCGCAGGTCAGCGGGGCACCGACGAGCGGTCCGGACCCGACGCGGACCGTTCCGTCCGGACCGGGTCAGCCCGTCCGGCGACCGTCGTCGGACCCGGAGCCGTCCCGGTGTCGCAGCGGCGGGACCAGACCCACCTCGGCCAGTGCTCGGACGGCGCGGCGCTCGACGTCGTCGAACTCCACCACCACTCCTGTCGGGGGCACCACGACGTCCTCCGCGGCCGGCTCCCCGGCCTCGGCCGGACGGGTGCGCTCGGTGAGCGGCACGACCACCGGGTCGGTGCTCTGCCACCCCGGTGGCGCCCCGAGCAGGACGGTCACGACGCAGTCGGCGCAGCCCGTCGGACGTGCGGTGCAGGTGTCGCAGTCGATCAGCATGGCTCTTCTCCTCCGTGAGTCATCCGCACGGTAGGAGCCGCCACCGACAATTCCGCTCCCCGCCGGCCCGGGCCCGAGGGCTCAGGTGCCCGCGTACTCCCAGTGCCAGGGCTCCTCGCGGCCGTTGCCCGGTTCTGCCCAGTCGGGGTGGAGGAACCCGAACCGGCCCGCGTTGGCCTTCAGCCACTGGTACTCGGGGGTGCCGAACCGCTCGATGCCGCCGCAGAGGTCCACCGCCAGCCCCCAGCCGTGGTTGCTCGTCCCCGGGACCGCCGCCAGCGCCGGCTTCTGGCCGTAGAGGCGCACCTGGCTGCCGTAGGTGCGGTAGGAGTCGGTGATGCAGACCGGCGTCCCGAAGGCGCTCGCGAACGCCGTCGACATCGCCTTGTAGGCCGCCGCGGCGTCGCAGCGCAGCGAGTGCGAACCGACGCCGATCGGGCACAGGGCACTGGGCGGGATGAGCCCGTTGGGGTAGCCGCCCCAGGACCGCGCGCCGTCGTAGCTCGGCGGATGGACGGTGTTCCCGCACTCGGTCCGCAGCGCGCCGCCGGCCGGCCCCGGTGCCGCGACGGGCGCCCGTTGGCCGAGGCTCGGCCGGCCGATGCCCAGGACCTGGTCCGCAGGCACCGTCCGCACCACCACTGCACCGGCCCGCGCGTCGGCGGCCAGCATGGTCTTCGGATCCAGCGCGATGCCCACGTGCCCGAGCCCCGACTCCGCGGTGCCCAGGAAGACGAGGTCCCCGGGGAGCACGTCGGCCGGGGGGACGGGCGCGGTGACGGCGAAGAGCTCGGCCTGCGTCCCGGGGAGGGAGATGCCGGCCGCGGCGTGGACGGACTGGACGAGCGAGCCGCAGTCCCAGGATTCCGGGCCCGCGGTGCCCGGCGCGTAGGGCCGGCCGAGCGCGTCCATCGCCGCGCTGACGGCGGCGAGCGTCTCGGCGGGGAGCACGAGCAGGGACGTGGGCTGCCGGGGCAGCTGCGCGGCCCCGCGCTGGGCACCTCCGCCGTCGGCCCCCACCGGGACGAGCGGGGCCGGGAGGCCGGCGGGCGGGTCCCGCAGAGCCGCCGCGGGGGGAGCCGGAACGCCGGTCGCCGCCAGGTCGGCGACGTACCCGCGCCAGTTCGCCGCCGTCCGGTCGTTGACCTGGAGCTGCTCCTGCTGCAGCTGGGCGAGCTGGCGGTCGACGACACCGAGGGCCTCGTCCAGCTCGTCGGTGACCGCGGAGGCGGCGGCCTCCAGCTCGGCCACCGTGGCCGCGACCTCGTCGGCCCGTGCCCGCGCCTGGTCCAGCGCGGCCGTCGCCCCCTGCTGCTGGTCGAGGGCGGCCTGCCGGAGCTGCTCCGCGGCGCCGATGACCTGCGCGGCGTGGGAGTCGACGACGTCCAGGAAGCCCATGGCCGACACGACGTCGCCGGGGTCGCCGCCGGAGAGCAGGAGCGTCAGCGGGGTGAGCGCGCCGCCGTCGCGGTACACGGCGGACGCGTACTCCGCGACCGCCTCCTGACGGACGGCGAGCTGTCCTTCCGCGTCGGCGACGACCGCCTCCGCCGCGGCGACCGCCTGCTCGGACCGGGCGAGCTCCTCGCGGGCCGCGGCGACCTCGGCCTGCTGCTCCTGCAGCCCGGTCTGCACCTCGGCCGCCCGCTGCTGCAGCTGGTCGAGGGCGGCGCTGTCGAGCACCGCCGTGGTGCCGCCGGGCTGGTCGCTGGGCGCCGCCGCGGCAGCGCCCGCCCCCACCACGGCGAGCGAGAGTGCGGTGAGCGACGCGGCGAGCGCACGCGCCGCCGTTCCTCGGGTGCGCCACGGAGAGCGCGGGAGCATCGGACCACCTCTGCGTTCGGGGCGCCTCCGCCCTCCGGGGGCGATGGTGGCCTGTTCGCGGCCGAACCGCCAGATGAGCGGCCCGGTTTCCCCCCGCCCGGGCGATGCCCGCCACCTCGCCCGCAGGGCCGGCGCGGCGCGGCGATCACAAGAGTGTCATTCCCTCGACCTACCGTCCCGGTCGTGCCCTCCTCCCCCGCAGTCCCGCGCCCGGCGACCCAGCGGTACGAGCAGGTGGCCATCGAGGAGCTGGGCTCCCCCCTGGCCGACGTCACGTTCGTCGTCGTCGACCTGGAGACGACCGGCGGGTCCCCCAAGGACAGCGCGATCACCGAGATCGGCGCGGTGCGGATCCGCGGCGGCGTCGTCCTCGGCGAGTTCCAGACGCTGGTCGACCCGGGCTGCGAGATCCCGCCCTACATCAGCGTGCTGACCGGGATCACCTCGATGATGGTGGCCGCCGCCCCGCGCATCGGCACGGTGCTCCCCTCCTTCCTCGAGTTCGCCCGCGACGCCGTCCTGGTCGCGCACAACGCCCCCTTCGACATCGGGTTCCTCAAGGCCGCGTGCGCGGAGACCGGCATCGCGTGGCCCGCGGCGGCCTCGGTCGACACGGCGGTCCTGGCCCGCCGGCTGCTCAGCCGGGACGAGGTGCCCAACTGCAAGCTGGCCACCCTCGCGCCCTACTTCTCGGCCACGACCTCCCCCACCCACCGGGCGCTGGACGACGCCCGCGCCACGGTGGACGTCCTGCACGGGCTGTTCGAGCGGCTTGGCCCGCTCGGCATCACCACGCTGGAGGAGCTCACCGGCCTGACCCGGCAGGTCGACCCCGAGCGGCGGCGCAAACGGCACCTGGCCGACGGCGTGCCGCACGGTCCTGGCGTCTACCTCTTCCGCGGTCCCCGGGACGAGCCGCTCTACGTCGGGACGTCGAACGACCTGCGCAGCCGCGTGCGCAGCTACTTCACCTCGGGCGAGCAGCGCAGCCGGATCACCGAGATGGTGGGGCTGTCCCAGCGGGTCGACGCCATCCCGTGCGCGCACGACCTCGAGGCCGCCGTCCGGGAGCTCCGGCTGATCGCCGAGCACAAGCCCCGGTACAACCGCCGCTCGCGGTTCCCCGAGCGCGCGCTGTGGATCCGGCTGACCGAGGAGCCCTTCCCCCGGCTGTCCATCGTCCGGCGGGTGCGCCCGGGGGCGGGCGTCTTCCTCGGGCCCTTCCCCGACCGGCGGGCCGCCGACGCGGCCGCGGCAGCCGTGCACGAGGCCCTGCCGCTGCGGCAGTGCACGACCCGCATCTCGCCACGGGTGCCGACCGCGGCCTGCGCGCTGTTCGACATGGGCCGGTGCGGGGGTCCGTGCACGGGCGCGCAGTCGGTCGACGACTACGCCTCGGTGGCCTCGGTGTTCCGCGCCGCGGTCGACCACGACCCGCACGAGCTCGTCGCCCCGCTGCTGACCCGGGTGGACCGGCTGGGCGCCGCCGAGCGGTACGAGGACGCCGCCGTCCTGCGCGACCGCATCACCGTCCTGGTGCGGGCGGTGCGGCGTCGTCAGCGGCTGGCATCGCTGGCCGCCGTCCCCGAGCTGGTGCTCGCCCGGGCGGACGGCGACGGCGGCTGGCACCTCTCCGTCGTCCGCCGCGGCCGGCTGGTGGCCGCGGGCGGAGCACCGCGGGGCACCTCGGTGCGCGGCACGCTGCCCGGGCTGATGGCGACCGCCGAGACGCTCGTGGGCACCGACGACGGACTCGCCGCCACGGTCGACGAGACCGAGCTGATCATGCGCTGGATGGAGAAGCCCGGGACCCGGCTGGTCGAGCTCACCGGCACCCTGGCCTGCGCCGCACCGGGTACCGGCGCGTTCACCGGCTTCCTGAACAGGGTGGAGACCGGTCGCAGCGGTCGCGATCCCTTCTCCGACGACCGCTCCCTGGGCACGCGGGCCCGGCCCGAGCGGGTGACCGCGGGTGCGGGCGGCCCGGTGCGGTCCCGGCTAGGCTCGCCGGCGTGATCACCGCCATCGTGATGATCGACGCCGCGACCGACTCCATCCCCGAGGTGGCGGCGGCCATCGCCGACCTCGACGGGGTGAGCGAGGTCTACTCGACCGCCGGCGAGGTCGATCTCATCGCGATCGTGCGGGTCCGCGAGTTCGAGCAGATCGCCGAGGTCATCGCCGGGCGGATCAACAAGGTGCCGGGCGTGCTGGAGACCGAGACGCACATCGCGTTCCGCGCCTACTCCCGGCACGACCTCGACGCCGCCTTCTCGATCGGGTTCGACTCCGCCGACTAGGCCCGCCGCGGGAAGCTCAGGCCCCGGCGGCGCGGCTGACCGCCACCCAGCGCTCGAGCTGCGCGGTGGCGCGGTGGTCGTCGATGGCGGCGGCGGCGCGCTCCATCCCGGCCGCGACCGCGTCGTGCAGCCGGGCGGACCGCTCGTCGAAGGCCGCCAGGGCGGCGCCGGCGTTCAGCACCACGGCGTCGCGCACCGGCCCCCGCTCGCCGTCCAGCACCCGGCGGAAGACGTCGGCGTTGAACGCCGGCGGGCCGCCGCGCAGTGCGTCCGGCCCCGAGGGCGGGATGCCGAGGGCCGCCGGGTCCAGCCGGTCGGGCTCCACCTGACCGTCGCGCACCACCCAGACCGACGACGTCGTCGCGGTGGTCAGCTCGTCCAGGCCGTCGTCACCCCGGAACACCAGCGCACGACCACCACGCGCCGCCAGCACATCGGCCATCACGGGCGCCATCCGCAGATCGGCGCACCCGATCGCGGCGGCGACCGGACGGGCCGGATTGGTCAGGGGGCCCAGGAAGTTGAACACCGTCCCGATGCCGAGCTCCCGGCGCGCCGGGCCGGCGTAGCGCATCCCCGGGTGGAACACCGGCGCGAAGAAGAAGCCGATCCCCGCCTCGGCGACGCAGCGCGCGACGCCCTCGGCGGGGAGGTCGATCACGACGCCCAGCTCCTCCAGCACGTCGGCGGCACCCGAGGAGGACGACGCGGCACGACCGCCGTGCTTGGCGACCGGCGCTCCCGCGGCGGCGGTGACCACCGCCGCCATGGTCGAGATGTTCACCGTGTGCGCGCCGTCGCCGCCCGTGCCGACGATGTCGACGCAGTCCAGGGACAGCTGCACCGGGGTCGCCTGCGCGAGCATCTCCGCGGCGAGGCCGGTGACCTCCTGGGCCGACTCCCCCTTCGCGCGCAGGGCGACGGCGAAGGCCGCCACCTGCACCGGCGTGGCCTCGCCGGTCATGATCTCGCGCATCGCCCAGGACGTGTCGGCGGCCGACAGGTCCTGCCGGGCGAGCAGCCGGGTGAACAGCAGTGGCCAGGAAAGCCCGCCCGCGGTCGGGGTGCTCACCGGCTCACCCCCGGACGACAGGGCGCTGCGCATGGGCGCGCAGCAACTCCGCCACCACACCGGGCGCGGTGAGCGGGTCGATCGGCAGCGGCAGGGTGCCCTCCGCGCGGGACCAGTGCGCCAGCCAGCGATCGGGCTGCCGGGCGATCAGCACGCAGACGGCCGGGCGGTCGGTCACCTCCTGGTCGAGCTGGCGGGCCACCGCCAGGCCGCCGGCGGGCTGCGCCTCGCCGTCGAGGATGCACAGGTCGACGCCGCCGGCGTCCACCGTCGCCACCACTTCCTCGCCGGTCGCGCACTCGAGCCACGTGATCGGCCCCACGTCGGCGGCGGGCCGGCGCCCGACCGCGGTCCGGACGGCGTCCCGGACCTCGGGCCGGTGGCTGTAGACCACCACGGCAGCCGGCATCGACGGGGCACGGGAGGAGTCGGAGGCTGCGCTCACCCGCCCGACCCTAGTGCCAGACCAGGACACTTCCCGGGCAGGCCGCGGTATCGGTGACGAGCTGATCACGTTGCCGCCACACCATCGCACCCGCGGTCGTGAGGGCCCCTCACCGATGCCATGATGAGCCTCGTGACAACGGCCCCCGTCGCGAGCAGCACCTTCGACACATCGCGGGTGCACTCCTTGACCCGACCGAACCTGGTCAGTGTCGGCACGATCATCTGGCTCTCCAGCGAGCTGATGTTCTTCGCCGGCCTGTTCGCGATGTACTTCACCGCGCGAGCCCGGGCCACCGACGGGTGGCCGCCTGAGCCCACCGAGCTGAACCTGCCCTACGCGACGGTCTTCACCGTCATCCTCGTGCTCTCCTCGGTGACCTGTCAGTTCGGCGTCTTCGCCGCGGAGAACGGCAACGTCTACGGCCTCCGCCGCTGGTTCACCATCACGTTCGTGATGGGCCTGGTCTTCGTGCTCGCCCAGGCGAACGAGTACCGGGTCCTGGTGACCGAGCACGGCACGACGATCTCGTCGTCGACGTACGGATCGGTCTTCTACATCACCACCGGGTTCCACGCGCTGCACGTCATCGGCGGGCTGGTCGCCTTCGTCTACCTGCTCATCCGGTCCACCATGGGCCGGTTCACGCCTGCACAGGCGACCGCCGCGATCGTGGTCTCCTACTACTGGCACTTCGTCGACGTCGTGTGGGTCGGGCTCTTCGCCACGATCTACCTGATCCGCTAGGAAACCGGTGTCCACCACGAACCCGCAGTCCGAGGCCACGACTCCCGAGGCCACGACTCCCGAGGCCACGACTCCCGAGGCCACGACTCCCGAGGGCCCGGCCCGTCGGGCCCGCGCGCGGCGCCGCTCCAAGCACCGCCGCCGGCTGGCCAACGTCGCCGGGCTCATGACCGCCCTGGTGCTCACCGGTGCGCTGTACTCCGTGTTCGCACCGGCCCAGGCCGCCGACGACACCACCGAGTCGGCCGCGGAGGCAGCCGGTCGCGAGCTCTACGAGCGCAGCTGCATCACCTGCCACGGCGAGAACCTCGAGGGCGTGCCCAACCGCGGGCCCTCGCTGATCGGCGTCGGCGAGGCCGCCGTCTACTTCCAGGTGCACACCGGCCGCATGCCGCTGGTGCGCCAGGAGGCGCAGGCCCCTGACAAGCCGGCGGTGTTCTCCGACGAGGAGATCGACCAGCTGATGGCCTACGTGCAGGCCAACGGCGGCGGCCCGACCCTCCCCTCCGGCGACCTGCGCGACGGCGACCTGGCCGAGGGCGGGGAGCTGTTCCGGCTCAACTGCGCCTCCTGCCACAACTTCGTGGGTGAGGGCGGCGCCCTGAGCTCGGGCAAGCACGCACCGAGCCTGGACGACTCCACCGACCTCGAGATCTACACGGCGCTGCTCAGCGGACCGGAGAACATGCCGGTCTTCGGGGACAACCAGCTGACCCCCGACGAGAAGCGCTCGATCATCAACTACGTGCAGACGGTCAACACGCAGGCCGACCCGGGCGGGGCCGGCATCGGGCGGATCGGCCCGGTGGGCGAGGGTCTGGTCATCTGGGTCGTCGGGATCGGCGCCCTGCTGTTCGGCATCTTCTGGATGGGGAGCAAGGCGTGAGCGCGCGCGACACCCGCCCTGGTTCGACCGGCGGTGCGGACGTCCCGGGTCCGCTGTACGGCGGCCCGGACGACGACTACACCCCCGAGCAGCTGGCGGCCATGAGCCCCCTCGAGCTCGACCGCCTCGGTGCACGGTACGACGGGGTCGAGATCCTGCACGTCGACCCGGGTCCGGAGCCGGGCTCGGTCATGGAGCAGCGGGCCATCCGCCAGGTCGGCCTGATCTGGGGCCTCGCCGGGCTCTTCGCCTTCCTCTTCGTGCTCGTCTACGTCGGCTCCGGCTGGTTCCTGCCCGACTGGCAGTGGAGCATCACCGAGGGCGGCTGGAGCGCGCTGTTCACCCCGCTGCTGGGGCTGTTCATGGGGCTGTCGCTGACCCTCGTCGGCGTCGGCCTGGTGCTGTTCACCAAGAAGCTCCTGCCCCACGAGACCGCGGTCCAGGACAAGCACGACGGGTCGCACTTCGACCGGGTGACGGCCGGCGCCACGCTGGTCGGCAGCTACCACAACAGCGGGCTCGGACGACGCAAGCTGATCACCCGCTCGCTGGCCCTCATGGGCGGCGGCGTCGGCCTCATGCTGATCATGCCCCTGGGTGGCCTGATCAAGAGCCCGAACAAGGGCAACCCGCTCGGTACCACGGCCTGGGGCGAGGGTGTCCGCCTCGTCCGCAACGACGGCACCCCGATCCGCCCCGGCGATCAGGAGCCCGGCTCCCTGGAGACGGTCTTCCCGGCCGTTCCCGGCGGCAACCGGCAGGCCGACGCCGCCACGATGCTCATCCGGCTCCGCCCGGCGCAGGTCGAGAATCTGCAGACCCGGGAAGGGCAGGGCGACTTCGCCTACGGCGAGTACGTGGCGTACTCCAAGATCTGCACCCACGCCGGTTGCCCGGTCTCGCTGTACGAGCAGGAGACCAGCCGGATCCTGTGCCCCTGCCACCAGTCCCAGTTCGACGTCACCCAGGGCGCCAAGCCGGTCTTCGGCCCCGCCGCGCGCGCCCTTCCGCAGCTGCCCCTCGACGTCGACGACGAGGGCTTCTTCGTCGCCCGCAGCGACTACATTGAAGCCGTAGGCCCCACGTACTGGAACCGGGAGCGCATCTGATGGCTCGTACCGCCACCGCGCCGGGTGCGCCGACGACCAAGCTGGGCAAGGCCGCCCTCGAGGTCGACGACCGGATGATCGTGGCCCCGTGGCTGCGGCGGACGATGAACAAGGTCTACCCCGACCACTGGTCCTTCCTGCTGGGCGAGATCGCGCTCTACTCGTTCCTCATCCTGCTGCTGTCGGGCACCTACCTGACGTTCTTCTTCGACGCCTCCATGCGCGAGGTCGTCTACGAGGGCTCCTACGCCCCGCTGCGCGGCGTGGAGATGTCCGCCGCCTACGACTCCGCGCTGAATCTGTCCTTCGACGTGCGCGGTGGCCTCTTCATGCGGCAGCTGCACCACTGGGCGGCGCTGCTGTTCGTGGCCTCGATCGTGGTGCACCTGCTGCGCATCTTCTTCACCGGCGCCTTCCGCCGGCCACGGGAGACCAACTGGCTGCTCGGCGTGGTCATGCTCGTGCTGGCCCTGCTCATGGGCGTCACCGGCTACACGCTCCCCGACGACCTGCTCTCGGGCACCGGGCTGCGGATCATCAGCGCGATCCTGCTGTCCATCCCGGTGATCGGCACGTGGGCGCACTTCGCGGTCTTCAACGGCGACTTCGTGGGCGAGCAGATCATCGGCCGCTTCTACATCGCGCACGTGCTGATCATCCCGGCGATCCTGCTGGCCCTCATCGCGCTGCACCTGCTGATCCTGGTCAAGCAGAAGCACACCCAGTTCCCGGGTGCGGGGCGGACCGAGCACAACGTCGTCGGCAACCGGCTGTTCCCGACCTTCGCGGCCAAGGCGACCGGTCTGATCTTCGTGGTCTTCGGTGTCTGCGCGGCGCTCGGCGGTCTCGTCCAGATCAACCCGATCTGGCTGTGGGGCCCGTACAACCCGGCGCAGGTCTCGGCCGCGTCCCAGCCCGACTGGTACATCGGGTTCCTCGACGGCTCCACGCGCATCTTCCCGCCGTGGGACATCGAGCTGCCCGGCGACTACAACATCCCGGCGCTCTTCTGGCCCACGGTGGTCGTCGCCGGCCTGATGTTCACGGTCCTGGCGCTCTACCCCATGATCGAGCGCCGGATGACCGGTGACACGGCATCGCACCACCTGCTGCAGCGTCCCCGCGACGTGCCCGTGCGCACCGCCCTCGGGGCCATGGGCCTGACCTTCTACGTGTGGCTCATGGTCGCCGGCGGCAACGACGTCATCGCGGACAAGTTCGACATCAGCCTGAACGCGATGACCTGGGTCGGCCGCATCGGCGTGATCATCCTGCCGCCGATCGCCTACGCGCTCACGTACCGGATCTGCCTCGGCCTGCAGCAGCACGACCGCGAGGTGCTCGAGCACGGCATCGAGACCGGTGTCATCCGCCGGCTGCCCAGCGGGGAGTTCATCGAGGTCCACCAGCCCCTGGGCCCGGTGGACGAGCACGGTCACGGCCAGCTCGCCTACGGCGGTGCTCCCGTGCCCAAGCGGATGAACCACGTCGGTGGTGCCCGTCGGGCCGTTCGCGGCTTCTTCTCGCCCGTCGAGGAGCCCACGCAGGTGGAGATCGAGCAGCGGGCCGAGGGCCGCGGTCTCGCCACCGGCGAGAGCAGCCGCGAGCTGACGACGTCCGGCCGGCCGTCCGAAGGTGGTCGCCCCTCCGAGGGTGGTCGCCCGCAGGAGCCGCGCGACTGATCGCAGCACGACCAGGAGGGCCCCGGTGGATTCCACCGGGGCCCTCCTGCATGTCGTCGGCCGCTTCCCCGCCCGGGCCCCTTCGGTGGGTCCGCGCCCCGCTGGGGTCACCGCCCCGCTGGCGCGGCACGCTCCTGGAGCGCTTCTCCTGGTCCATGACCGTCCCGCAGGGGCTCCCCCGGGGCCAGGACAGCTCCAGACGTGCGGCGGACCATCGTCCGGGCCGCGCTTGTGCCGGGTGAGCGACGTCTGCCCTCGGGCCGCCTGCGCGCACACCGCCGTGAGCGCTGCCCACCCCGCTCCGGGGGTCCTGGACCACCTCCGGAGCGGGAGGGAAGCTCCAGCAGCGCCGCCGGAGCGCGCGTCCCGCCGGCCCACCTCACGGACCGAGGGCCCCTCCCGCGTGGTGCGGGAGGGGCCCTCGGTCGAGTGGTGCGGAGATCAGCTCTGCGTGGCGTTCTGCCCCACGTAGAACTCGAACAGCAGGCCGCCGATGGTGATCAGCAGCGCCGCAATGGCGATGAGGATCAGCCACGAGTACCAGAACGCCAGCGCCAGGCCCATGAGCCCGGCCGACAGGGCCAGGGCGAACGGCCAGTAGCTGGCGGGCGGGAAGAACCCGAGCTCCCCGGCGCCGTCGGCGATGTCGGCGTCCTTGCGGTCCTCGGGACGCGCGTCGATGCGCCGGGAGACGAACCAGAAGAACCCGCCGATGAGACCGGTCAGCCCACCGGAGAGAGCCAGGGCGGTCGTCCCGATCGGCTCGCGTGACCACACGCCGTAGACCACCGCCGCGGCCACGCAGAAGATCGCGATGATGTTGAAGATCAGCGACTCGACCTTCACGGTCGCGCCTCCTCGGTGCTCGGAACGATCAGGGGCTGGCAGCTGGGCGGCTCAGCCACCGGTGTTCTGCTGGTCCACGTTCTTGTTCTGCAGCGACTCGAACGGGGTCGTCGAGGAGGACAGACCCGGCTGCCCGATCTCCTCGAGCGCCTCGAAGGTGTCCAGCCCGGACTGCCGGGCCTCCAGGTAGGCGTCGTAGTCCTCGCCCGACACCGCGCGGACCTCGAAGTTCATGTACGCGTGGTACGTGCCGCACAGCTCGGCGCAGCGCCCGACGTAGGCGCCCTCCTCCTGGACGGTCACCTCGAAGACGTTGTCGCGGCCGTTCTCGTTGCCGGGGATGACGTCGAGCTTGAAGAGGAACTCGGGCACCCAGAACGAGTGGATGACGTCGGCGGAGGCCAGCTCGAACCGGATGGTCCGGTCGGTCGGCAGCACCAGGATCGGGATCTCGGAGCTGGAGCCGACGGTGTCGATCGGCTCGCCGTCCTCACCGGAGGTGTCGGGGTAGACGAACTGCCAGTTCCACTTGAACGCGTTGACCGCGATCGTCTCGTCGGGGTCGTCGCTGCGCTCCTGGACCCGGTTCTGCACGACGACCGTGTAGAAGAACAGCCCGGCGATGATCAGGAACGGCAGGATCGTGTAGACGATCTCCAGCGGCAGGTTGTAAGCCGTCTGCTTGGGCAGCTCGTCGCCGCGCTTGCGATGCCTGACGACCGACCAGCCGATCAGTCCCCACACCGCGAAGCCGACGATGAGCGCCGCGATCACCGAGCCGGTCCACAGCTCCCGCATGTCCTGGGACTGCTCGGTGATGCCCTCCGGCCAGCCGAACCGCCAGAACTCGTTGTTGGGCATCTCGCATCCGGTGAGGGTCACGACCCCCAGGAGACCGAGCGCGGTCAGCCGCGCGAGCCTGCTGCCTCGAGCCACTGCTCGCTGCCTCCTCGTCCTCCGTCCGGGTGCCCGGACGGTCCTCCCGGCGGGTCGTCCGCCGGCTTCCGACGGACGGCATCCACGCCGTTCACAGTGTGCGGCGAGACTAGCCGACTCCGCTCGGCGGCCGACCACCGGAGACGCCGGACCGGCGGGTCGCGGGGACGCAGGCAGGGGCGGGGTGCGGCGACCCGCTCCACCGACGAGCAGCCGTCGGTCGCGGGGCAGCCGACGGTTAGAGTCAGGAGCGTGTTCTCCCGGCTGCTGACCCCCAAGTGGCTGCTGCTGCACCTGCTGGTGGCGGTCCTGTTCGTGGCCACCTTCTTCCTCGGCTACTGGCAGCTGAGCAAGGCGGAGGCCGGCGGCGGCGCGGTCAACTGGAGCTACGCCATGCAGTGGCCGCTCTACGGCTTCATGGGTCTGTGGTTCTACCTGCGCATGGTCAGGGTCGAGCTGACCCGCGACCCGGACGAGGACGCTCCGGGTGCTGCCGTGGTCCTGTACCAGCGCCCCCGCGTCGACACCTCGGGAGATCCGGAGCTGGCCGCCTACAACGCCTACCTGGCCGAGCTCAACGAGCGCGCCCTGGGCCAGCGGGGCGCAGGCAATGGCTGACCGGACCGCGCCCGCCCGCGACTCCGAGCAGGCGATCGCCGCGGCCCTGCAGCGCTACCGCGTGATGGCCACCGTCGTCGGCGTCCTGCTCGTGCTGCTGTTCGCCGTCGCGCTCCCGCTGAAGTACTGGGCGGAGATTCCCGGGCCGGTCACGGTCCTGGGGACGGCGCACGGGTGGCTGTACGCCCTCTTCTTCCTGTCCGCCGTCGACCTGGCGCTGCGGGCGAAGTGGACGGTCAAGGGCACGGTCGTGAGCCTGGCCATGGGCACCATCCCGTTCCTCTCCTTCATCGCCGAGCGCGCGGTCACCCGCAAGATGCGCGCCGGCGAGCGCGTGTGACCCCCGCGCCGATCCCCCAAGCCCGCCTCTCCCCCACCCCGAGGACCTGCGCCTGATGTGTGGCCTGCTCGCCTACTTCTCCACCGACGCCGACCGGGTCGACGACACCACCGTGAGCGCGGTGCGCCAGGCCCAGCACTGCATGCGGCACCGCGGCCCCGACGAGAACGAGGCCTGGTGGGACGGCCGGGCGGTGTTCGGCTTCAACCGGCTGTCCTTCATCGACATCGAGAACAGCCACCAGCCGATGCCCTACGCCGACGGCCGGTACCGGATCGTCTTCAACGGCGAGATCTACAACTACCTCGAGCTGCGCGAGGAGCTGGCCGCGGCCGGCGCCACGTTCGCCACCGAGGGCGACACCGAGGCGATCGTCGCCGGGTACCACCTGTGGGGCGAGGACGTGCTGCCGAAGCTGCGCGGGATGTTCGCCTTCATCATCTGGGACACCGAGACCGGGACCGTCTTCGGCGCCCGCGATCCGTTCGGCATCAAGCCGCTGTTCACCGCGCGGCTCGCCGACGGCGCCATCGTCTTCAGCTCGGAGAAGAAGGCGCTCCTGCAGCTGCTCGGCGGCAGCGCGGCCGCCGGCGGGGTGGACGGCGCGTCGCTGCAGCACTACCTGACGCTGCAGTACGTCCCCGAGCCGGCGACCCTGCACACCGGCATCCGCCGGATCGAGAGCGGCACCAGCTTCACCGTGGTCGACGGCGAGCTCGCCACGAAGCGCTACTTCCACCCGACCTTCCCGATCCGGCCGGTGGCGAAGGACGAGCAGCAGGCCCTCTACGACCGGATCGCCGACGTCCTCGACGACTCGGTGCGCATGCACATGCGGGCCGACGTCACCGTGGGCTCGTTCCTCTCCGGCGGCATCGACTCCACGGCGATCGCGGCGCTGGCCAAGCGCTACAACCCGAAGCTGCTGACCTTCACCACGGGGTTCGAGCGGCAGGGCTTCTCCGAGATCGACGTCGCGGCCGAGTCCGCCGCGGCGATCGGTGTCGAGCACATCACCAAGGTCGTCACGCCGGAGGAGTTCGCCGCCGAGATCCCGCTGGTCGTCTGGTACCTCGACGACCCGGTCGCCGACCCGGCCCTGGTGCCGCTGTACTTCATCGCCCGCGAGGCCCGCAAGCACGTGAAGGTCGTGCTCTCCGGCGAGGGCGCCGACGAGCTGTTCGGCGGCTACAACATCTACCGGGAGCCGCTCTCCCTCGCCGCGTTCGAGAAGCTGCCACGCGGACTCCTGCGGGCGCTGGGCACGCTCTCGACCCGGCTGCCCGACGGCATGCGCGGCAAGGACCTGCTGCGCCGCGGGTCGATCCCGCTGGAGCAGCGCTACTACGGCAACGCCCGCATCTTCCGCGACGACGAGCTCGGCTTCCTGGAGCGCCGCGACCCCGACCTCTCGCACGTGGCCGTCACCGCCGAGCTGTACCGGCGCACCCGTGCCGCCGGCTACGACGACATCACCGCCATGCAGTACGTCGACCTGTTCACCTGGCTGCGCGGCGACATCCTGGTCAAGGCCGACAAGATGACGATGGCCAACTCGCTGGAGCTCCGGGTGCCCTTCCTCGACCCGGAGGTCTTCAAGGTCGCGGGCACCCTGCCGGTCGACCAGCGGGTGACCAAGGAGACGACGAAGTACGCGCTGCGGCGAGCGCTGGAGCAGATCGTCCCGCCGCACGTGCTCAACCGCCGCAAGCTGGGCTTCCCCGTCCCGACCCGGCACTGGCTCGCCGAGCAGCTGCACGACTGGGCGCGGCAGATCATCGAGGACAGCCAGACCGACGAGTGGCTGGACCGCAAGCAGGTGCTGGCCATGCTGACCGCGCACCGGGAGAACCAGCGCAACGGCTCGCCCGTGGACTACTCCCGCAAGCTGTGGACGCTGCTGGTCTTCATGGTCTGGCACGGCGTCTTCGTCGAGGAGCGCATCAGGCCCGTCATCCCCGAGACCGTCTACCCGGTCCGCCTCTGAACGTCGAACCAGTGAGGCCCGGAATCGATGCGATTCCGGGCCTCAGTGGTTCAGCGCTCGCCGAGCGAGCGGACGTTCAGCTGAACGAGTCCCCGCAGGCGCAGGAGCTGCCGGCGTTGGGGTTGTCGATCGTGAAGCCCTGCTTCTCGATGCTGTCCACGAAATCGATCGTGGCACCGCCGAGGTAGGGCCCGCTCATGCGGTCGACGATGACCTCGACCCCGCCGAACCCGTAGGTCTGGTCGCCGTCGAGGAACCGCTCGTCGAAGAACAGCTGGTAGCGCAGGCCGGAGCAGCCGCCCGGCTGGACGGCGATGCGCAGCCGGAGGTCGTCGCGACCCTCCTGGTCCAGCAGCGCCTTGACCTTCGCGGCCGCCGGGTCGCTCAGCACGACGCCGCTGGCGCCGGGCGCCCCGCCGTCGAGGGTCTCTGCGATGGTTCCGGTGTCCTGCACCGACATGTTGTGTCCTCCCAGTTACGAGGTGCCCGCTGCGGCACTTCCTGCAGCGGGCCAACACCGCCGTGGCGGTTGCTCTTCCCCTGCTGGCGTCCACTGTACGGCGCCGGCCGCGGTTCGCCGGGACTCCTTCCCCATCCACGTAGACTTCGAGCCCGTGAAGCTCCGCCTGCCCGGCCGCCGCGACCGCGCCGAGTCGACCGACACCTCCGCCACCTCCGACCTCACCGAGCAGTTGGTGAAGGCCTCGGGCAAGGGCCGGCCCACTCCCCGGCGCGCCGAGGCCCAGGGACGGCGGCCCGGTCCCCCGCCGCCGCCTCCCACCACGCGCAAGGAGGCCTACAAGCGGATGCGGGAGCAGCGCACCACCCGGCGCGTCGAGACCCGCCAGGGCGCGGCCCGTGGCGACGACGCCTACCTCCCGGCCCGGGACCGCGGCCCGGTGCGCAAGCTGGTGCGCGACGTCGTCGACGCCCGCCGCAACATCGGCAGCTTCTTCCTCGCCATCGCCGGTGTCGCGCTGATCGGCACCGTCGTCCCGAGCCTGGTCGTCCGCAACTACGCGAGCTTCCTGCTCTTCGGCTTCTTCCTGCTCCTCATCGTCGACTCGGTGGTCCTGAGCCGGCGGATCAAGAAGAAGCTCGCCGAGCGCTTCCCGGACGACCCGCAGGCGAAGAAGACCCGCGGCCTGGTGTGGTACGGCATCAGCCGGGCGACCATGATCCGCCGCTGGCGCTTCCCGAAGCCCGCCGTCCCCCTGGGTGCCGACGTCTGAGGCGGTCCTCCCATGGAGGTCACGCTGCTGGGGACCGGCGCCGCCGACGGGTGGCCCAACCCGTGGTGCTCCTGCCCCTCCTGCACCGACGCCCGACGGCGCGGTGAGCACCGGCAGCCGACGTCGGCCCTCGTCGACGGCGTCGTCCTGCTCGACCTCGCGCCGGGGTTGCCACCGCAGGGCCTGTCGCTGGAACGGGTGCACACGGTGCTGGTCACCCACGCCCACCCCGACCACTGCTCGCCCTTCGCCCTCCTCTGGCGGCACTGGGTGCTGCCCGATCGGCCGCTGACGATCGCCGGCCCGGCCGAGGTGCTCGCCGAGTGCCGCCCCTGGCTGGCACCCGGTGCGCCCGTCGAGCTGCGCGAGGTCGTGCCGGGGCGGCCGCTGACCGTCGGTGCCCACACCGTCCGTCCCCTGGCCGCCGCCCACGAGGTGCCGACGGTCCTGTTCGACGTCACCGGTCCCGACGGCGGCCGGCTGCTGTACGCGACCGACACCGGGCCGCTGCCGGCGGCCACGCTGGAGGCGACGCGCGACGCCGCCTACGACCTGGTGCTGCTGGAGGAGACCTTCGGCGAGGTCCGGGACCACGGCACCGGGCACCTCGACCTGGGCTCCTTCCCCGGCGAGCTGGCCCGGCTGCGCGCCGTCGGCGCCGTCACCGGGGACACCGACGTGGTGGCCGTGCACCTGGGGCACCACAACCCGCCCGCGCCGGTCCTGCGACGGCGGCTGGCCGCGCACGGTGCGCGGCTGGTGCCCGACGGGTCGACGGTGACCACCCGTTCTGGACGCGCGGCATCGGCCATGGGCGCCTAACGTCGCAGCACGTGGAATTCCGACGCCTCGGCCGCTCCGGCCTGACCATCTCCGAGATCGCCTACGGCAACTGGCTCACCCACGGTGGCCAGGTCGAGGAGGACGCCGCGTTCGCCTGCGTGCGGGCCGCCCTCGACGCCGGCATCACCACCTTCGACACCGCCGACGTCTACGCCGCCACCCGCGCCGAGACGGTCCTCGGCCGCGCGCTGGAAGGTCAGCGTCGCTCCTCCTACGAGCTGTTCACCAAGGTGTACTGGCCCACGGGCAAGGGCCGGAACGACCGCGGGCTGTCCCGCAAGCACATCGTCGAGAGCTGCCACGCCTCCCTGCAGCGGCTGCAGACCGACTACGTCGACCTCTACCAGGCACACCGTTACGACACGACCGTGCCGCTCGAGGAGACGATGACCGCCTTCGCCGACCTGGTGCGCGCCGGCAAGGTGCTCTACATCGGCGTCTCGGAGTGGAACGCCGAGGAGATCGCCGCGGGCGCGGCCCTGGCCCGCGAGCTGAACGTCCAGTTGATCAGCAACCAGCCCCAGTACTCGATGCTCTGGCGGGTCATCGAGCCCGAGGTCGTGCCCGCCTCGGAGAAGGAGGGCCTCTCCCAGATCGTGTGGTCGCCCCTGGCCCAGGGCGTGCTCACCGGCAAGTACCTGCCCGGCCAGCAGGCCCCGGCCGACAGCCGCGCCGGCCACGCCGAGGCCGGCGCGTCGATGCGCGGTTTCCTGCGCGAGGACATCCTCACCGCCGTGCAGGGACTGCGCCCGATCGCCGACGACCTGGGCCTGTCGATGGCGCAGCTCGCGATCGCGTGGGTGCTGCAGAACCCGAACGTCGGCGCCGCGATCATCGGCGCCACCCGCCCCGAGCAGGTGCACGACAACGTCGCGGCCGCCGGTGTGCGGCTCGAGGACGACGTCCTGCGCCGGATCGACGACGTCCTCGGCGACGTGGTGGAGAAGGACCCGGCCAAGACCGCCCGGGGCTGACCGGTCCTCGCCGCCCCGGCCGCTATGGGGCGGCGAGGCCCATCGGGCCGTAGACCTCGTCCTCGCCGTCGAACAGCGTGACGGTGGCGACCCCCTGGGCCAGCAGTTCGCGCCAGTTCTCGCCCAGCCACGACTCGGCGTCGCCCTGGTTGTCGGTGTCGGCCATCTCCACGCCGATGGACGACGGCTCGACGGCCGCTCCGGAGGGGTCCTCGAGACGCCAGTGCCAGCTCATGAGCAGCAGGCTAGTGAGAGCTCGTGCCCGTGCTGTGACCCACTGGTCGGTTACGCCCGCGCGAGGGCGGGCATGGCAGTCCATCGACCCGTCCAGCCGGAGGACCGATGACCGCACCCACGAACCAGCCCGATGCGGCCGGGGCGACCCGCGCCCGGACGACGCCCGATCCCGCGAACGCCTCCACCGGTGAGCTCATCGGTCAGCTGACCGAGCAACTGAGCACGCTGGTGCGTAACGAGGCCCGGCTCGCCCAGGCCGAGGTGACCCAGAAGGCGAAGAGGCTCGGCGTGGGGGCGGGACTGTTCGGCGGCGCCGGGCTGGTCGGCTTCTTCGGGCTCGCGGTGCTGATCAGCGCCGCCGTCCTCGCCCTGGCGGAGGCGCTGCCGGCCTGGCTCGCCGCGCTGATCGTCGCCGTCGTGCTGTTCGCCGTCGCCGGGGTGCTGGCGCTCGTGGGCAAGAAGGACGTCGCCCAGGCGTCCCCGCCGATCCCCACCCAGGCGATCGCCGGGGTGCAGGCCGACGTGGCCACCGTGAAGCAGGGGCTCTCCCGATGAGCGGTCCGACCGACCCGGCGCAGATCCAGGCCGAGATCGAGGCCACCCGCGCGGAGCTGGGCCGGACCGTCGACGAGCTCAGCGCCCGGCTGGACGTCCCCGCGCGGGCGAAGGAGACCGCCGCCCGCGCCAAGGACACCGCCGTCGAGACCTACCGCGAGAGCCCGCCGGCCGTGATCGGCGCCGCCGTGGCACTGGCGGGACTGGTCCTCGGGGTGATCATCTTGCGCCGGAAGCGCACCATGTCGCGCGGCGATCGAAGGAGGAAGCGTTGAGCAAGCGCAACAAGGGCGAGGCCCGGAAGAACACCGGCGCCAAGATCGCCTATCGGCCGATCGGCCTGATCAGCGGTCTGGTGGCCGGCTCGCTGAGCGGGATCGTCTTCAAGCAGATCTGGAAGGTCGTCGCCAAGGAGGAGGAAGCCCCCTCGGCGCTGCAGAGCGAGTACCGCATGCGCGAGGTGGTGCTGGCCGCGGCCATCCAGGGCGCGATCTTCGCCGCGACGAAGGCCGCGGTCGACCGCGCCGGAGCCCGGGGGTTCAAGCAGCTCACCGGCGCCTGGCCCGGCGACTGAGCACGGACCCTGCTGAGCCGCAGAGAACTCCGCATTGACGCACCCCGCACCACCGAACCTCCGCACCACCGAGGAGCACCCAGTGACTGGCACCAGGCCGCGCGAGAGCGCCGTGGACCGCATCCGGGAGCGGGTCGAGGAGAAGGCCGCCCGCCGGGCCGCCGCGGCGAAGGCCTCCGCCGGGGCGAGCAACGGCGCCGCTACGCGACACCAGGATCCGGACCGGCCGCCCCCGGGATCCCCGTCACCGAGCGAGTTGCCCGGCCTCCACGCGGAGAAGCCCACCGAGATCCCGTGGGCCGGCTGGAAGCAGATCCTGAAGCGGGCGTGGGCCGAGAACAAGGCCGACAACATGCCGATCATCGCCGGCGGCGTGGCCTTCTTCGGCTTCCTGTCCATCTTCCCGGCGCTGATCGCCCTCATCTCGATCTACGGCCTGGTGGCCTCGCCGGAGACGGTGGCGCGGCAGGTCGAGGACCTCTCCGCCCAGCTGCCCGACGACGCGGCAAGCCTCATCGAGGAGCAGCTGACGGCGATCGTCGCCAACAGCGGCAGCGCGCTGAGCATCAGCCTCGTCGTCTCCATCCTCGCCGCGCTCTGGAGCGCGTCGGGCGGGGTGGGCAACGTGATCACCGCGGTCAACATCGCCTACGACGAGGTGGAGGCCCGGGGTTTCGTCAAGCTCAAGCTGACCTCGCTCGCGCTGACCCTCGGCGCGATCGTGTTCGTCCTGATCACCTTCGGTCTGCTGGCCGTCGTCCCGTCGATCATCGAGGCGCTCGGGCTCGGCGTCGTCGGCACGATCCTGGCCCAGGTGGCCCGCTGGGTGCTGCTGCTGGCCGTGTTCTCCGGCGCGCTCGCCGTCCTCTACCGCATCGCTCCCGACCGGGACGCCCCCCGGCTGGCCTGGGTCAGCCTCGGCTCGCTCGTCGTCACGGTCGTCTGGGCGGCGGTGAGCGTCGCGTTCGCGCTCTACGTCAACAACTTCGGGTCCTACGACAAGACCTACGGCACCATCGCCGGCGTCATCGTGCTGATGCTGTGGCTCTACCTGACCTGCTACCTCGTGCTCCTCGGCGCGGAGATCAACTCCGAGGCCGAGCACCAGACGGCGCACGACACCACCACGGGCGAGCCCCAGCCGATGGGGAACCGCGACGCCAACATGGCCGACACGCTGCCGGAGAACCCCGAGCCGAAGAAGGGCGACAGCGACCCGACGCGGAAGTAGCGCACGTGGGACTCAGCGCACGTGGGAATCCACGAACGGGGGCTTGACGACCTCCACGGCCTGCGTCCGCCCACGGACGTCGACCGCGAGCGCGCTGCCGGCCGCCACCCCGGCGGCGGCGTCGATCAGCGCGAGGGCGATCCCGGTGCGCAGCGTCGGCGAGAACGTGCCACTGGTGACCTCCCCGACCCGCTCCCCCGCCGCGTCGAGCACCGCCATGCCGGGCCGCGGGATCCCCCGCCCGTCGGCGCGCAGCCCCCACAGCACGCGGGCCGCCCCCGCCTCGCGCTCTGCGAGCAGTGCCTCCCGCCCCCAGAAGGCCGGCTTCTTCCAGCCCACCGCCCAGCCGGCCCGCGCCTGGTTCGGGGTGATGTCGTGGGAGAGCTCGTGCCCGTGCAGCGGATAGCCCATCTCCGTCCGGAGGGTGTCGCGGGCGCCGAGCCCGCACGGCCGGATCCCCTGGTCCTGCCCGGCCTCCAGGACGGCGTCCCAGAGGTCGCCCGCGTGGGCGGCATCGGCGAGCAGCTCGTAGCCGTGCTCGCCGGTGTAGCCGGTGCGGCACACGGTGACCTCCGCGCCGCCGGCGCCGGTTCCGCTCACGAAGGACATGTAGGACAGCTCGCCGGGCAGCCCCAGCAACTCCACGACCTGGAGGGCGCGCGGCCCCTGGAGCGCCAGGACGGCGACCTCGGCGTGCCGGTCAGCGACCGTCACGCCGGCCGGCGCCTCGGCGGCCAGCCGGCGGAGCACCTCGGCGGCGTTGGCGGCGTTGGGCACGAGCAGGACGTCGTCCGGGCCGTGCAGGTAGACGATCAGGTCGTCGACCACTCCGCCGGCCTGCGGGTCGCCGTCGGGCAGGCAGCACATCGTGTACTGCGCCTGCCCCGGCCCGATGCGGGACAGGTCGTTGGTGAGGCAGGAGTCGACGAACGCGGCGGCGCCGGGGCCCCGGACCGTCGCGGTGCCCAGGTGGGACACGTCGAAGAGACCGACCGCCGTGCGGACGGCCGTGTGCTCGGCGAGGACCCCTCCGCCCGAGTACTCGATGGGCATCGACCAGCCGCTGAAGTCGGCGAGCTTGGCGCCGGCAGCGACGTGCCGGTCGTGGAGGGGGGAGGTCAGCGGGCTCACGGCGTGCACGCTAGTGCGTGGTGACGTGCTGGAACGGCCCCGTCGCAGGGACCCGGTGCGAGCGGAGCGAGTGCAGGGGGGCGACGGGGTCCTTCTAGGATCGGGCGGTGCCGCCGACGATCACCGCCACCGACCACCCGCTGGAGAAGCTGACCGGGGACGCCGTCGTCGTCGCCGTGGGCAGGGGACCCGACGGTCCGCTCCCGACACCCGGCGCGGAGGCGGTGGACCGGCTGCTGGGCGGCCGCCTGCTGCCGGCGCTCGCCGACCTGGGCGCCCGCGGCGTCGAGGACGAGGTCACGCGGATGGCCTCCTTCGGCCAGGGCCCCTTCCCCGTCGTCGCCGTCGTCGGCCTGGGCGCGCCGGACGCCGGCGGGGCCTACTCGCCCGAGGCGGTCCGGCGGGCGTCGGGCGCCGCCAGCCGCGCGCTGGGCGGCCGTATCCTACCATGCGTCCCCCCCATTTCCGGTAC
>CADCTN010000013.1 GCA_902805535.1 uncultured Blastococcus sp.
GCCGGCGTGGCCGAGCCCCGCGGCCGAGGCCGCGGCAACGGCGGCGGCCCGGGCGGCGGCGACGTGCTTCCCATGCGGCGGCTGCTCACGGCCCTGCGCGCCCTGCGCGCCGGCGACTTCACCGTGCGCCTGCCGGACACCAGCGACCCGCTGATGGACGAGATCTTCGAGACCTTCAACGAGATCGCGTCGCTCAACGACCGCGTGGCCCGCGAGATGACGCGCGTGGCCACCACCGTCGGGCGGGAAGGGCAGATGTCCGACCGCGCGGCGTCGGGGCCCGTCACCGGCGGGTGGGCGCAGGAGCTGGAGGCCGTCAACGGCCTGATCGTGGACCTCACGCAGCCCACCACCGAGGTGGCGCGCGTGCTCACGGCCGTGGCCCGCGGCGACCTGTCGCAGAAGATGGTGCTGGAGATCGACGGCAAGTCGGTGCAGGGCGAGTTCCTCCGCATCGGCACCACGGTGAACACCCTGGTGGACCAGCTCTCGGCGTTCGCCTCCGAGGTGACGCGGGTGGCGCGCGAGGTGGGCACCGAGGGGCGGCTGGGCGGCCAGGCCAACGTGCCGGGCGTCGCCGGTACGTGGAAGGACCTCACGGACTCCGTGAACTTCATGGCGTCCAACCTCACGGCGCAGGTCCGCAACATCGCCGACGTGACCACGGCCGTGGCCAAGGGCGACCTGTCGCGCAAGATCACGGTGGACGTGAAGGGCGAGCTGCTGGAGCTCAAGAACACCATCAACACCATGGTGGACCAGCTCAGCTCGTTCGCCTCCGAGGTGACGCGCGTGGCGCGTGAAGTGGGCACGGAAGGGGTGCTGGGCGGGCAGGCGAGCGTGCCGGGGGTGGCGGGCACGTGGAAGGACCTGACGGACGCGGTGAACTTCATGGCCGGCAACCTGACCGGCCAGGTGCGGAACATCGCCCTGGTGACCACCGCGGTGGCTAACGGCGACCTGTCGCAGAAGATCACGGTGGACGTGAAGGGCGAGATGCTGGAGCTCAAGAACACCATCAACACCATGGTGGACCAGCTCTCGGCATTCGCGTCGGAGGTGACGCGCGTGGCGCGCGAGGTGGGTACGGAGGGCGTGCTGGGCGGCCAGGCGGAGGTGCCCGGCGTCGCGGGGACCTGGAAGGACCTCACCGAGAACGTGAACCAGCTGGCCGGCAACCTGACGGTGCAGCTCCGCGACGTGCGCGACGTGGCCACCGCCATCGCGGACGGCGACCTTACGCGCAAGATCACGGTGGAGGTGCGCGGCGAGATCCTGCAGATCAAGCAGGTCATCAACTCCATGGTGGACCGGCTCTCCGTCTTCGCGGACGAGGTGACGCGAGTGGCGCGAGAGGTGGGCACCGAGGGGATGCTGGGCGGGCAGGCCGACGTGCCCAACGTGGGCGGCACCTGGAAGGACCTGACGGACGCGGTGAACTTCATGGCCGGCAACCTGACCGGCCAGGTGCGAAACATCGCCCTGGTGACCACCGCGGTGGCCAACGGCGACCTGTCGCAAAAGATCACGGTGGACGTGAAGGGCGAGATGCTGGAGCTCAAGAACACCATCAACACCATGGTGGACCAGCTCTCGACCTTCGCCTCCGAAGTGACCCGCGTGGCCCGCGAGGTGGGCACGGAAGGGAAGCTGGGCGGCCAGGCCAAGGTGGAAGGGGTGGCCGGCGTGTGGCGCGACCTCACGGACAACGTGAACCAGCTGGCCGGCAACCTGACGGTTCAGCTCCGCGACGTGTCCGCCGTGGCCACGGCCATCGCCAACGGCGACCTGACGCGCAAGATCACCGTGGAAGCGGCCGGCGAGATCCTGCAGATCAAGGACGTGGTCAACGCCATGGTGGACCGGCTCTCCGCCTTCGCGTCCGAGGTGACGCGCGTGGCGCGAGAGGTGGGGACGGAGGGCGTGCTCGGCGGGCAGGCCAACGTGGGCGGCGTGGCCGGCACGTGGAAGGACCTGACGGACTCCGTGAACTTCATGGCCAGCAGCCTCACCGGGCAGGTGCGAGACATCGCGCTCGTGACCACGGCGGTGGCCAACGGCGACCTGTCGCAGAAGATCACGGTGGACGTGAAGGGCGAGATGCTGGAGCTCAAGAACACCATCAACACCATGGTGGACCAGCTCTCGACCTTCGCCTCCGAAGTAACCCGCGTGGCCCGCGAGGTGGGCACCGAGGGTGAGCTGGGCGGCCAGGCGCAGGTGGAGGGTGTGGCCGGCGTGTGGCGCGACCTCACGGAGAGCGTGAACCAGCTGGCCGGCAACCTGACCGTCCAGCTCCGCGACGTGTCCGCGGTGGCAACGGCCATCGCCGACGGCGACCTGACGCGCAAGATCACGGTGGAGGCGGCCGGCGAGATCCTCCAGATCAAGGAGGTGATCAACGCGATGGTCGACCGGCTCTCCGTCTTCGCGGACGAGGTGACGCGCGTGGCGCGAGAGGTGGGCACGGAGGGCGTCCTGGGCGGCCAGGCGGACGTGCCGGGGGTGGCCGGGACGTGGAAGGACCTGACGGACAGCGTGAACTTCATGGCGAGCAACCTCACCGACCAGGTGCGGAACATCGCCGACGTGACCACCGCGGTGGCGCGGGGCGACCTGAGCCAGAAGATCACGGTGGACGTGAAGGGCGAGATGCTGCAGCTCAAGAACACCGTCAACACGATGGTGGACCAGCTCTCGGCCTTCGCATCGGAAGTGACCCGCGTGGCCCGCGAAGTGGGCACGGAGGGGGTGCTGGGCGGCCAGGCGGAGGTGCCCGGAGTCGCCGGCACGTGGAAGGACCTGACGGACTCCGTGAACTTCATGGCGAGCAACCTCACCAACCAGGTGCGGAACATCGCCGACGTGACCACCGCCGTGGCCAACGGCGACCTGTCGCAGAAGATCACGGTGGACGTGAAGGGCGAGATGCTGGAGCTCAAGAACACCATCAACACCATGGTGGACCAGCTCTCGACCTT
>CADCTN010000014.1:0-3779 GCA_902805535.1 uncultured Blastococcus sp.
GTCCCCGACGGCCCGCTGGACGAGCGCGGCCGCGACGGCGGAGTCGACCCCACCGGAGAGGGCGCACAGCGCCCGCCCGTCGCCGATCTGCGCACGGATCCGCTCGACCTGCTCCTCGACGACGTTGGCCATCGTCCAGGTGGGCTCGAGGCCGGCGATGTCGAACAGGAAGTGCTCGAGCACGGTCTGCCCGTGGGCGGTGTGCCGGACCTCGGGGTGGAACTGCACGCCGGCGAGCTTGCGGTCGACGTCCTCGAAGGCCGCCACCGGCGCACCGGTGGAGGTGGCGGTGACGGTGAACCCGGGCGGCGCCGCGCTGACGGCGTCCCCGTGGCTCATCCAGACCGACTGCTCGACCGGCAGCTCCCCGAACAGCCGGCCGCCGGTGGTGACGGTCAGCGGCGTGCCGCCGTACTCGCGGTCGCCGGTGTGGGCCACGGTCCCGCCGAGGCTCTGCGCCATGGCCTGGAAGCCGTAGCAGATGCCGAAGGCCGGGACGCCGGACTCGAAGAGCGTGGCATCCACCTGCGGGGCACCCGGCGCGTAGACGCTCGACGGGCCACCGGAGAGCACGATCGCCGCGGGCTTGCGGGCGACGATCTCCTCGGCCGGGACGTCGGAGGCGACGATCTCGGAGTAGACCCCGGCCTCGCGGATCCGCCGGGCGATCAGCTGGGCGTACTGGGCTCCGAAGTCGACGACGAGGACGGTCGGGAAGTCCATCAGTCCTCGAGACCCCCGGACTGCGTCCCGCCGAGGACCAGGTCGACCCGCTGGAACTCCTTGAGGTCGCTGTAGCCGGTCTTGGCCATGGTGCGGGCCAGCGCGCCGAAGAGGTTGGTGCGGCCGTCGGCGCTCTCGGCCGGACCGAGCAGCACCCGCTCCAGCGGGGCCACCGGCGCGACCGGCGCGGAGGCGCCACCGCGCGGCAGCCGCGGGTGCGCCGCGACGGAGTCCCACCAGATCCCCCCGGCCGGTGCCTCGGCGGCGATCCGCAGCGGCTCCCCCAGCTGGACGGCGTCGGCGCCGCAGGCCAGCGCCCGGGCGATCGCGCCGCTGGTCTCGATGCGGCCGTTGGCGATGACGTGCACGTACCGGCCGCCGGTCTCGTCGAGGTAGTCGCGGCGCGCGGCCGCGGCGTCGGCGATGGCGCTGGCCAGCGGCACGCGGATGCCCATGACGGCGTCGCCGGTGGAGAAGCTGTCCCCGCCCACGCCGACGATGACGCCGGCCGCCCCGGTCCGCATGAGGTGCAGCGCCGTCGTGTAGTTGGCGGCCCCGCCCACGATCACCGGGACGTCGAGGTCGGCGATGAACTGCTTGAGGTTGAGGGCGTCGCCCTGCGTCGTCACGTGCTCGGCCGAGACGATCGTGCCCTGGATGACCAGCAGGTCGACCCCGGCCTTGAGCGCCGCCGGGGCGAACTGCTCGGTGTGCTGGGGAGAGACGCGGACCGCCGTCGTGGAGCCGGCGTCGCGCATCTGCCGGATCCGCTCGGCGATCAGCTCCGGCTTCACCGGCTCGCAGTAGACGTCCTGGAGCAGGGCGACCGGCGGTGCCCCGGAGCCCGCCGCGTCGCGGAGCTTGCGGTAGACCGGCTCCGGGTCCTCGTAACGGGTCCACAGGCCCTCGGCGTTCAGGACGCCGAGCCCGCCGGCCTGGCCGACGGCGATCGCCGTCGCCGGGCTGAGCACGGCGTCCGACGGGCTGGTCACCAGCGGGATGCCGAAGCGGAAGGCGTCGATCTGCCAGGCGGTCGAGACGTCGTCGACGTCGCGGGTGCGCCGGGACGGGACGATCGAGACCTCGTCGAGGTCGTAGCCCCGCCGGGCGAAGCGGTTGAGACCGATCTCGACGGTGTCGCGTGCGCTCATGTCAGCGGCCCCGGTAGTTCGGTGCTTCGACGGTCATCTGGATGTCGTGGGGGTGGCTCTCGACCAGTCCCGCCGACGTGATCCGGGTCAGCTGTCCGCGCTCCTTGAGATCGGCGACCGTGGCCGCACCCGCGTAGCCCATGGAGGCGCGCAGGCCACCGACTAGCTGGTGGGCCACACCCGACAGGGCGCCCCGGTAGGGCACCTGGCCCTCGATGCCCTCGGGAACGAGCTTGTCGTCGGAGAGGACGTCGTCGGCGAAGTAGCGGTCCCGGCTGAAGGACTGGTCGCCGCGCTTCTGCATCGCGCCGAGGGACCCCATGCCGCGGTAGGTCTTGTACTGCTTGCCGTTCATGAAAACCAGTTCGCCCGGGGCCTCCTCGACCCCGGCGAACAGCCCGCCGATCATCACCGTGTCGGCGCCGGCGACCAGCGCCTTGGCGATGTCGCCGGAGTACTGCAGCCCACCGTCGGCGATGACCGGGACGCCGGCCGGTCCGGCCGCGAGCCACGCCTCGTAGATGGCGCTGACCTGGGGCACGCCGACGCCGGCGACCACGCGGGTCGTGCAGATGGACCCGGGTCCGACGCCGACCTTGACCGCGTCCGCCCCGGCGTCGATGAGTGCCTGCGCCCCGGCGCGGGTGGCGATGTTGCCGCCGACGACCTCGACGCCGTGCTCGCCACCGAAGTCCTTCCGCACCCGGGCGACCATGTCGAGGACGGCGCGCTGGTGGCCGTGCGCGGTGTCGACGACGAGCACGTCCACGCCGGCGTCGACCAGCAGGCCGGCGCGCTTGTAGGCGTCCTCGCCCACGCCGAGGGCGGCACCGACGACGAGGCGGCCGTTGGCATCCTTGGTCGACAGGGGGAACTGGCCGCGCTTGACGAAGTCCTTGACCGTGATCAGCCCGCGCAGCCGGCCGGCCTCGTCGACCAGCGGCAGCTTCTCGATCTTGTGCTTCGAGAGCAGCTGCAGCGCGGTGTCGGCGTCCACGCCCACGGGAGCGGTGATCAGCGGCATCGGCGTCATGACGTCGCGGACCAGCCGGTGCGGGTCGGTCTCGAACCGCGTGTCCCGGTTGGTCACCATGCCCAGCAGGACGCCGTCGGCGTCGACCACCGGTGCACCGGAGATCCGGTAGCGGGCCGACAGGGCGTCCACCTCGGCGAGGGTGTTGTCCGGCGTGCAGGTGACCGGGTGGGTGACCATGCCGGCCTCGGACCGCTTCACCAGGTCGGCCTGCCCGGCCTGGTCCTCCGCGGACAGGTTGCGGTGCAGCACGCCCATGCCGCCGACCCGCGCCATGGCGATGGCCATGCGCGCCTCGGTGACGGTGTCCATGGCGCTGGACAGCAGCGGCACGGCCAGCCGGATGCGACGGGTGACCTGGCTGCTCGTGTCGACCTCGGTCGGGACGATGTCGGACGCGCCGGGGATGAGCAGGACGTCGTCGTAGGTCAGCCCGAGCGAGGCGAACTTCGCCGGCAGCTCGGGCATGGAGTCGGGCTGCATGAGGCGCGGCCACCCTTCGGCAGATCGGGTCGAACTGCGGTCGGCGCACATCGCCGGGCGCGAGAGGTCTGCAGTCAATCGTAGGCGGCGGCCCGAAGGGGGCGGTGCTCCGCCTGCCGGGCCGTTACCGTGGAGGGCGTGACTCCGTTCGACGACGCCTCCGGTCCCCACTTCGGGCCCTCCGATCCCCCCGGCCAGCCGCCGCTGACCATGGAGGAGCGGGCCGGCGTCCTCGACGACCTCGCCGAGCTCGAGGTGTTCCGCACCCTGCTCGAGCCGACGGGCGCGAAGGGCATCGTCGTCGACTGCCCCGACTGCGACGAGGAGCACCACGTCGACTGGGCGCTGATGCAGGCCAACCTGCGCCAGCTGCTGGACGAGGGCCAGAC
>CADCTN010000014.1:3789-9802 GCA_902805535.1 uncultured Blastococcus sp.
GTCCCGGCACCGTGGCCGACCTGGTCGTCGTCTCGGGACCTCCGGGTGCGGGGAAGTCGACCGTGGCCCGGATCCTCGCCGGCGGCTTCGACAGGTCAGCCCTCGTCCGCGGCGACGACTTCTTCGCCTTCGTGACCGCGGGCTGGGTGCCGCCCTGGCTCCCGGAGTCCCACCACCAGAACGACGTCGTCCTGCAGGCGGCAGCTTCGGCCGCGGGGCGTTTCGTCGCCGGCGGCTACACGGTCGTCTACGACGGCGTCCTCGGGCCGTGGTTCCTGCCGGCCTTCGCGGCCGCCACGGGCCTGGACGGCCTGTCCTACGTCGTCCTCCTGCCCTCGGAGGAGGAGTGCGTGGCCCGGGTCGCCGGCCGGTCCGGGCACGGTTTCACCGACGCCGCGGCGACCCGGCGGATGCACCGCGAGTTCGCGGCGGCCGACATCGACCCGCGCCACCTCCTGAGGGATCCGGGTGGAGCACCCGAGGCCGTGGCCCGACTCGTCCTCGACCGGCTGGACGACGGAGCCCTGCGCTACCGGACCTGACCGCGCCCGGAAATACCGCCGGACAGGATGTCAATGCGCTTTCGCGAGCGGCGCAACAATTCAGCAGTCAGCACAATTAGCCATTCCGTGGCGCTTTTCCTGACCGTTCCCGAAAGACTCCGACAGGACAGAATCCCTGCGCCGTCGGAGGTCCGGACCATGAACACTGCCGTGTCGATCGGCGAGCTGCCGCGCCTGCTGGGCGAGGGCGGTCCGTCGGTGACCCTGACCGACGCCGTCTACGGGCGCCTGCTCGGGGAACGGATCATCTTCCTCGGCAAGGAGGTCGACGACGTCATCGCCAATCAGCTCGCCGCGCAGATGCTGCTGCTGTCGGCCGACGACCCGCGCCGCGACATCCACCTCTACATCAACTCGCCGGGCGGCTCGGTCAGCGCAGGAATGGCCGTCTTCGACACGATGCAGTTCATCGACTGCGACGTCGCCACCTACGGGATGGGGATGGCCGCCTCCATGGGGCAGTTCCTGCTGACCTGCGGAACCCCCGGCAAGCGCTTCGCGCTGCCGCACACGCGGATCATGATGCACCAGCCGTCGGCCGGGGTCGGGGGCACGCAGTCCGACATCGCCATCCAGGCCGACCTGTTCGGGCGCCTCAAGCGCGAGATCAACGAGCTCCAGGCCGCGCACTCGGGTCAGACCGTGGGCCAGATCGAGCAGGACTCCGACCGGGACCGCTGGTTCACCGCCGACCAGGCGCTCGAGTACGGCCTCGTGGACCACGTCGTCGCCCGGGCAGCGGCGCTCCCCGTCCGGGACGACCCGGTCGACGGATGACGCCGATCGCGTCCGGACACGCCTGCGGGCGGTCACCCGCGTGCGGATGACCGCCCGCAGGCGGAAGTGGGTGCCGTCAGGTCATGATGCCGCGACGGAACCCCGTCGCGACGGCCTCGGCACGGTCCTTGGCGCCGAGCTTGCGGAACAGCCGGCGGGCGTGGGTCTTGATCGTGTCCTCGGAGAGGTAGAGCTCCCGGCCGATCTGGGCGTTGCTCTTGCCCTGGCTCATGCCGGTCAGCACCTGCATCTCGCGCATCGACAGGGGGGCGGCAGGCGCGGCCTCCCGGACGGTCGAGCGCACCGTGGTCGGCGCCGAGCCGTTGAGCGGGGCGGCCCCGCTCCACGCCGGCATCCCGTTCACCGAGGCGGAGGCGACCTGCTGGGGAATGCGGCCGCCGTCGGCGCGCAGCCCCACGCGGGACAGGCCCAGGCCCATCTCGATCGGGCTGGCGTCCCAGCGGAGGTACCCGCGGGCTCCGAACGCGACGGCAGCCCGGACGCTCTCGGCGTCGTCGGGCGCACCGAGGACGAGCACCGGCAGCCCCGGGTGGGCGCGCAGCGCCTGGGTCGCGGCGCTCAGCCCGGTGTCGATCGCCCGCTGGGTGCCGACGATCAGCACGTCGGGGGAACGGGTGGCGAGCCGGGACATCAGGGACGCGGCGTCGGCCACGACCTCGACCCGGCCGACGAAGGGCAGGGCGACCAGGCGGGCGGCGACGTCGTCACGGACCCGCCGACGCTCGTCGTACACCCACACGGTGGCGCCGTTGACCGGCCCACGGATCCTGTCGTCGATCACGCCGTGCTCCTCGCTCCCCCCGGTCGGCATCCGCCCGGGCCCGAACCGCCCGGACAACACCCGGCCGGTGCCGCTCGGTGGCCCTGCGGAGCAGCCACCTCTGCGCTGATCGCGGCGCGTTCCCGAGGCCGTTGCACCTCCGGAACCGACGCGTCCACGACTCACCTTGATCGACACGATCGGGCGACGACAGATGCCCTCATCCCGAGGGGTGAGCGCAGGTGACGGACGACATCGGGCGAAAAGTTGCGATCACGACGTGTTTGACCATCAAGGGCCAAGGGCACCGGCCCCTTGCAGCCGGACCGCCCCTTCCGGCTCACCAAGCCCTGGAGGACACATGGCCGACATTCGCAGGCTCCCGACGCCGGTCGCAGAGGTCTGGGACTGGCAGCTCCACGGCGCCTGCCGTGGCGAGAACACCTCTCTCTTCTTCCACCCCGACGGTGAGCGCGGACCCGCTCGGGCCCGTCGGCAGACCGCCGCGAAGGCGGTCTGCGCACGCTGCCCCGTCCTGGAGTCCTGCCTCAAGCACGCGCTGTCGGTCCGCGAGCCCTACGGGGTCTGGGGCGGCATGAGCGAGGAGGAGCGGGCCCGGCTGATCGCCGCGGAGCCCGCCGCCGTCGCCGCCGTCGCCGCCGGGGTGTAGTTCCCCCCACACATGCCTGAGAGGGCCCGGTCCAGGAGTTCTGGACCGGGCCCTCTGGCGTGCAGGGGGTCTTTCAGTGCGAGTGGCCGTGCCCGCCGTGCGAGTGGCCGTGGGTGTGGTGCCCACCGCCGTGCTCGTGCTCTTCCTCCTCGGGCTTCTCCACGACCGCGGAGTCGGTGGTGAGCACCATCGCCGCGATGGACGCGGCGTTGCCGAGGGCGGCCTTGGTGACCTTGACCGGGTCGATGACGCCCTGGGCGGCGAGGTCGCCGAACTCACCGGTCGCGGCGTTGAAGCCCTGACCGGCGCCGAGGTCGCGGACCTTGCTGACGACGACGCGACCCTCGAACCCGGCGTTCTCCGCGATGCGGGCCAGCGGGGCGTCCAGCGCCGAGCGGACGGCGCGGGCGCCGGTCAGCTCGTCACCGGACAGGTCCAGACCGTCGATCGCCGACGCGGAGTGCACCAGCGCCGAGCCGCCGCCGGGGATGACCCCCTCCTCGACCGCCGCGCGGGTGGCCGCGATGGCGTCCTCGATGCGGTGCTTGCGCTCCTTGAGCTCCACCTCGGTGGCCGCGCCGACGCGGATGACGCCGATGCCGCCGGCGAGCTTGGCCAGCCGCTCGGCCAGCTTCTCGCGGTCCCAGTCGGAGTCGGTGTTCTCGATGTCGCGACGGATCTGGGCCACCCGGTCGGCGATGGTGTCGGAGGCGCCGCCGCCGTCGACGATCGTGGTGGTGTCCTTGGTGACGGTCACGCGGCGCGCGGTGCCGAGCACCTCGAGGCCGACCGACTCCAGGGACAGGCCGACGTCCTCGCTGACGACCTGGCCACCGGTGACGATGGCGAGGTCGGTCATGAACGCCTTGCGGCGGTCACCGAAGAACGGCGACTTGACCGCGACGACCTTGATCGTCTTGCGGATGGAGTTGACGACCAGGGTGGACAGCGCCTCGCCCTCGACGTCCTCGGCGACGATCAGCAGCGGACGGCCGCCGGTCGCGAGGACCTTCTCCAGGAGCGGCAGCAGGTCGGCCAGCGCGCCGATCTTGCCGCTGACCATCAGGACGAGGGCGTCCTCGAGGACGGCCTCCATCGCCTCCTGGTCGGTGACGAAGTACAGCGACAGGTAGCCCTTGTCGAACTGGACGCCCTCGGTGACGTCCAGCTCGGTGGACATCGAGCTGCTCTCCTCGACGGTGATCACACCGTCCTTGCCGACCCGCTCGAACGCCTCGCCGATCAGCTCGCCGACCTCGGCGTCCTGGGCGGAGATCGTGGCGACCCCCGCGATGGCCTTGCGGTCGTCGACCGGGATGGCCACCGAGTCCAGCGCGGCGTGCACGGCGTCGACGGCGGCACGCATGCCCCGGCCGAGCGCCATCGGGTTGGCGCCGGCCGCGACGTTGCGCATGCCCTCGTGGACGAGCGCCTGGGCGAGGACGGTGGCGGTCGTCGTGCCGTCACCGGCGACGTCGTTGGTCTTGGTGGCGACGTTCTTGGCCAGCTGGGCGCCGAGGTTCTCGTACGGGTCGTCGAGGTCGACCTCGCGCGCGATGGTCACGCCGTCGTTGGTGATGGTGGGCGCACCGAACTTCTTGTCGATGACGACGTTGCGGCCGCGCGGGCCGAGCGTCACCTTCACCGCGTCGGCCAGCTTGTCGACGCCGCGCTCGAGGGCGCGCCGGGCGTCCTCGTTGAACTTGATGATCTTGGCCATGCCGAGCCTCTCGTCGAGGAAGTGCGGGGGGTGGGCCGGGCGGGTGGACGGCCCAACAGCAACCGCCCCGGGACCCGGTGTTCGGGTCGCCGGGGCGGTCGTTCAGTGCTGGTGGAGCAGGTGACGCGAGGTCACTTCTCCACGACGGCGAGCAGGTCGCGGGCAGAGAGCACGAGGTACTCCTCGCCGCTGTACTTGATCTCGGTGCCGCCGTACTTCGAGTAGATGACGACGTCACCCACGTTCACGTCGAGCGGGACGCGGTTGCCGTTGTCGTCGATGCGGCCGGGGCCCACGGCGACAACGGTGCCCTCCTGGGGCTTCTCCTTGGCGGTGTCCGGGATGACCAGACCGGAGGCGGTGGTGGTTTCGGCCTCGTTGGCCTGGACCACGACCCGGTCCTCCAGCGGCTTGATGCTGACCTTGGTGGCGGTCGTCACGTTGTGGCGCCCCCTTCGGTAGGACGGATGGGGATGACTTGCGATGCTGTGGCACGGGATCCGGGCACCCGCCGTCGCGGGGGTCGGGCGCCAGCCCGTGTCGATTGGCACTCTACCCACGGGAGTGCCAGCCGCTCAACCGGGTCCCCGGGGGAGGTGACGAGGGGGCTGACCGGCGCGTACGCCAGGCTGTCCGGGTGGACGACGACCCCGGCGTGCAGGCCGCCGAGACGGTGCGCCAGCTGCGGGCCCTGGCCACGGCCGACGGCACGGTCGCCCTCTCCCGGGCCGCGGACCTGCTGGCCGCCCGGGTGGACGCGGTGACCGCGCTGAGCCGGCTGCGCGCCGAGGTCGGCGCCGACCTCGCGGGACCGGCGTGGGGCGTAGCACGGCAGCGGGAGCGGGCCCGGCCGACCTTCGGTGCCGACGCCGAGCGCCTGCTGTTCACCGGCGACACCCTCGAGCAGGCCGGCCGGCCCGAGCTCGCCGACCGCCGGGCCGTCCGGCTCCTCGCCGGTGGCGCCACCTCGGTCGCGGACCTGGGCTGTGCGGCGGGCACCGACACGATGGCGCTGGCCCGGGCCGGGGCACGGGTGGTCGCCGTCGACCGCGACCCGGTGGCCCGGGAGCTCACCCGGCGCAACACCGACGCCCTGGCCCTGGGCGGGGTGGAGGTGCTCGACGCCGACGTCGTGGACCTGGTGGCGGCCGCCCGGGACGGGCGGGTGGCCGGGTGCGACGCCGCCGTGCTCGATCCCGCGCGGCGCGCGGGTGGCCGCCGGCAGCTGGACCCCGACCGGTGGTCGCCGCCGTGGCCGACGGTGACCGAGTTGCTGGAGCGGGTCCCGGCCACCGTGGTCAAGGTGGCCCCCGGCCTGGACCACGAGCGGGTGCCCGAGGGGGTCGAGGCGGAGTGGGTCTCCGTCGGTGGCTCGATCGTCGAGGCGCTGCTGTGGGGGCGTGGGCTCTCCACGACCTGGCGGCGGGCCACGCTGATGCGCGAGGACCACTGCTGGGAGGTGAGCGCCGACGAGGACCCGGGGCCGGCGGACGTGGGGCCGG
>CADCTN010000015.1 GCA_902805535.1 uncultured Blastococcus sp.
CCCGGTCCACCTCGGCCAGATCGATGCCCTGCCCGACCGCCTCCGCCTGCACGTCCAACGCCGCGACCGGAGCGATCACCGACACCTGCTCGGCGGTCACCGCACCTGCGGCGAACGCCGACGCCACCGCGGGCAGCTGCTCCAGCGCCCGCCCGTTGCCCACGATCCGGGCCGCTTCCCGCGCCGAGAGCCGCAGGTGCCCGCGCAGCCACGACCGCATCGACCTCAGTCCGTCGCGCTCGGGAGCCTGCATGGCCTCGGCTCTGCGCACGGTCGCGGTGAGCTCGGCGTCGACGGCGTTGCGCACCGCCACCAGCAGCGCCGTGCGGTCCAGCACCTGATCGGCGGTCACGATGTCCTGGGGCGACTCGACGTCCAGGAACTCCAGCAGCGCCCGCACGACACCTCCCACCGTTCGATCACGTGTTCGAAGTCTATCGCGACCGGCGCGTCAGAGCCATAGGAATCCCCAGCTCAGTGGCCTGTCCACGGATGCAGCTGCCACCTTGACATCAGCCCGCGGGTCACGGTTCGGGCGAGGACCCACCCCATCGAGGGCGCACGTTCGGATCCGTGCGGTCCCCAGGGGACAATGGGCCCATGACCCACGTGCTCGACCCCGACGCGCTGCCTGACGACGCGCGCGCGTTGATGGCGCCCCTGCCGCCCTACGACGACGTCACCCGCTCCGACTCGTCCTTCCGCACCTTCCTGCACGGCCTGCCCGGTGTGGACCAGGTCGGCGCCGAGGCGCGGGTGGCCCAGCTCGGCACCCGCTCGATCAAGACGACGGCCAAGGCATGGGCGATCGACACCGCGATCTCGATGGTCGACCTCACCACCCTCGAGGGCGCCGACACCCCCGGCAAGGTCCGCTCCCTGGCCACGAAGGCCCGCCGCCCCGACCCGGGCGACGCGAGCTGCCCGCACGTGGCGGCCGTCTGCGTCTACGGCGACCTGGCCGGCGTCGCGCGCGAGGCCCTGGGCGACAGCGGGATCCACGTCGCCGCCGTCGCCACCGCGTTCCCGAGCGGACGCGCGAGCCGCGCGGTGAAGCTCGCCGACGTGCAGGACGCCATCGGCAACGGCGCCGACGAGATCGACATGGTCATCGACCGCGGCGCCTTCCTCGCCGGCCGCTACCTCGACGTCTACGACGAGATCGTGGCCGTCAAGGAAGCGTGCGGAACCGCCCACCTCAAGGTCATCATCGAGACCGGCGAGCTGGTCACCCTCGACAACGTCCGCCGGGCGAGCTGGATCGCGATGCTGGCCGGCGGTGACTTCATCAAGACCTCCACCGGCAAGGTCGCCCCCGCCGCGACCCTCCCGGTCTCGCTCGTGATGCTGGAGGCCGTCCGCGACTTCCGCGCCGCCACCGGCCGCCAGATCGGCTTCAAGCCCGCCGGCGGCATCCGCACCACCAAGGACGCCGTCAAGTACCTCGTGCTCATCAACGAGACCGTCGGCGCCGACTGGCTCGACCCCGACTGGTTCCGCTTCGGCGCCTCCAGCCTGCTCAACGACCTCCTGCTGCAGCGCCAGAAGCTGCGCACCGGCCACTACTCCGGCCCCGACTACGTCACGGTGGACTGACTTCGATGACCAGCCTGTTCGAGTACGCCCCCGCACCCGAATCGCGGTCGATCGTCGACATCGCGCCGTCCTACGGCCTGTTCATCGACGGCGACTTCGTCGACGGCACCGGTGAGTCCTTCAAGAGCATCAACCCGGCCACCGAGGAGGTCCTCACCGAGATCTCCGCAGGCAGCCAGGCCGACGTCGACCGGGCGGTGACCGCCGCCCGGAAGGCCTTCACCCGCGTCTGGGGGCCGATGCGCCCGGCCGACCGCGGCAAGTACCTGTTCCGCATCGCGCGACTGCTGCAGGAGCGCGCGCGGGAGTTCGCCGTCCTGGAGTCGCTGGACAACGGCAAGCCGATCCGGGAGTCCCGCGACGTCGACGTCCCGCTGGCCGCCGCGCACTTCTTCTACTACGCCGGCTGGGCCGACAAGCTCGACCACGCCGGTCTCGGCACGAGCCCCCGTCCGCTGGGTGTGGCCGGGCAGGTCATCCCGTGGAACTTCCCGCTGCTCATGCTGGCCTGGAAGGTGGCCCCGGCCCTCGCCGCCGGCAACACCGTCGTCCTCAAGCCGGCCGAGACCACCCCGCTGAGCGCGCTGCTGTTCGCCGAGGTCTGCCAGCAGGCCGACCTGCCGCCCGGCGTGGTCAACATCGTGACCGGCGCCGGGGACACCGGGCGCGCCGTCATCGCCCATCCCGACGTGGACAAGGTGGCGTTCACCGGCTCCACCGAGGTGGGGCGGTCGATCGCCCGGGCCGTGGCCGGCACCCACAAGCGGCTGACCCTGGAGCTGGGCGGCAAGGCGGCCAACATCGTGTTCGACGACGCCCCCCTCGACCAGGCCGTCGAGGGCATCGTCCGCGGCATCTTCTTCAACCAGGGCCACGTGTGCTGCGCCGGCTCCCGGCTGCTGGTGCAGGAGTCGGTGCACGAGGAGGTGGTGGCCTCGCTGCAGCGGCGGATCGGCACCCTGCGGGTGGGTGACCCGCTGGACAAGAACACCGACCTGGGCGCCATCAACTCGGCCGAGCAGCTGGCGCGCATCCGCGAGCTCTCCGACGTCGGCCAGGCCGAAGGGGCTCGCCGGTGGCAGCCGGAGGGCGAGCTGCCCGACCGCGGGTTCTGGTTCAAGCCGACCCTGTTCACCGACGTCTCCCCCGCCCACCGCATCGCCCGCGACGAGGTGTTCGGGCCGGTGCTGTCGGTGCTGACCTTCCGGACCCCCCAGGAGGCGGTCGCCAAGGCCAACAACAGCACCTACGGGCTGTCCGCCGGCGTCTGGTCGGAGAAGGGGTCCCGGATCCTGGCGATCACCGACCGGCTGCGGGCCGGCGTGGTGTGGGCCAACACCTTCA
>CADCTN010000016.1 GCA_902805535.1 uncultured Blastococcus sp.
GCGGCTGCCCGCTCGGCCGACGACATCCCGGAGGCGGCCCGGCTGGCCGCCGCGGCCGCCCGCACGGCGCGGGCCGGTGCGTCGAGCCACCCCTTGCCCGGTCCCGTCCGGACGGCCGCCCGCGCTGCCGACGAGGACCGGGTCAGCGAGCTGGTGGGGCTGCTGACCGCCCAGCAGGCCGAGCCCGCCGCCCCCGCCTCTTCGCGGCCCACCTACCCGCGCGCCTCTTTCCCGCGCGCGGGCACCATGGCCCGGGCCGGTGACGACCTGGACGACGAGGAGGTCGCCGGACCCGTGCGCGGCGGCGGCCAGCAGGTCCTGCCGGCCGCTCCGGCAGCACCCTCGCCGTTCACCGCCGCGCTGGCCCGCATGGTCGCCGGCGACCAGGACGTGCGGCAGGCGGTCCGGGAAGCACTGGCCCCACCGGTGGAGAAGCGTCCGCGCGACGATGCCGAGCCCTGGCCGCCGCGCCCCGAGCAGACCCCAGCAGCACAGACAGCGGTGCCGTCGCCCCAGGCGCGCCAGAAGGAGGAACCGGTGGGAGAACAGGTCATCGCGCCGCCCTCCACGATGGAGCGCGAGCTCGAGATGCCGATCTGGGCCGCCGAGCCCGAGGTCGCCCCGGCATCGGTCTCCCCCCGCGAGGAGGCCATCGCCGACCTGCTCCGCGGCGCGCTCGCGCAGGGCCACTCGGACGAGGCCCTCGCCGGCATCCTGCGCAAGGTTCTCGCCGGGGCCTCGCCGCAGTCGGCGCTGAGCGAGCCGGAGCCCGCGGCGCCCGCCGAGCCGGTCTTCGCCGTCCCGACCCTGCCCGTGCCGCCGCTGCAGGTGCCCCTCCCCGCGCCGGCCACCCCCGAGCTGCCGGTGGCCACTCCCGAGCTGCCGGTGGCCACTCCCGAGCTGCCGGTGGCCACCGTGCCCGAGATCCAGGCGCCGGTCGTCGCGGCGCCCGTGCTCGACGAGCCGGAGCCGGAGGCGCCGGCGTTCGCCGCCGACCCGGTCGGCCCGTCGCCCGCCGCCGCGCACTCGATGTGGGGGACGCCGACCGGGACGACGCTGTGGGGCGAGCCGGTGCACAGCAACCCGGCCGTCGAGGCGGACGCCCCGATCTGGGCCGAGGTGACCCATCCGGAATCCGCGCCCCTGTTCGCCGACCCTGCCGTCGAGCCTGCTGCGCAGGAAGCAGCCCAGGTCGAGGCACCGGCGATCGAGGCACCCGAGATCGAGGCGCCGGAGGTGCTGGTCGCCGAGGAGGCGCCGCGCGTCGCGGTCGAGGAGACCACCGCCGTCGCCGAGCCGGCCGCCGAGGAATCGGTCGAGGACGTCGCGGTGGCCGAGGTGGCCCCCGTCCTGGCCCGCACCGCCAGTGACCCCGCCCCGATGATGTCGCTGGACGCGACCACCGTCATGCCGCCGCTCTCGCTGCTCCCGCCGCTGGCCGGCTCGCGCGGGCGGGGGCGGCCGCCGGTGCCGCGGGCCGCGTCCCGTTCCGCCGTGTCGTCGTCGGCGCAGGCCCCGGTGGTCACTCCGGAGCCCGCTCGGGAGGACGACGCCGCACCGGCCGAGGTGACCGCGGAGGTCGTGTCCGAGGACGACGCCCCCACCGTGGGCACGACGCGGACCTTCTCGCCGGCCACCCGCGCCCTCGCGACGGTCACCCGGCTCCCCCTGGCCCCCCTGATGGTCGGCCACGACGAGCCGGAGCTACTGGAGGACGCCGCCGAGCAGCTGCTGTTCGCCCCCGCCCAGCCCGCCGCCCCGGCGGCTCCGGAGGCCGCGGAGCCGGTCGCACCCGCTGACGTGGCCGATGGCCCTGCCGATGACGTGGCCGGACGGCTGCGGCTGCTCGGCCTGCCCGCCGAGCTCCTCGGCAGCACCTTCGCCGACGACGTCGCCGAGCGGGGCGCGTACGCCGCCCTCACCCGCAGCCTCGCCCTCCAGCTGCCGAAGGCGCCCGAGCTGCCCAGCGGCTCCGGCGAGGCCGTCTTCGTGGTCGGCCCCGGCGTCGACGCGCTGCGTGCCGCCCGGTCCCTGGCCGCGGCCCTGCACCTGGACCCCGACTGCGTGCAGTGGGCCACCCGTGGTGACCTGGCCGGCCTGGCTCCCCGGAGCAGCCGGGTGACCTCCGTGGACACCGCGATCGACCGCCGTCAGGAGTGCGCCGCGGCAGGCACGGTGACCATCGTCGCCGTCGACGCGCCGTTGCGTACCGACTCCTCCTGGATGGCGCAGATGATGGGTGTCTGGGCACCGGCCGCGGTCTGGGCCGTCGTCGAGGCGACCCGCAAGCCCGAGGACCTGGAGCCCTGGCTCGAAGGCCTGCCTCGGGTCGACGCGCTCATCGTCCAGGACACCGACCTCAGTGCCGACCCGGCCGCGGTCCTCCGCCGGGTCTCCACGCCCGTGGCCCTCCTCGACGGCGTCCGCGCGACGCCGCACCGCTGGGCCTCGCTGCTCTGCGAGCGGCTGGAGAGCACGACGACATGAACCCGCTGCGCTGGGACGTGCTGCTCGTCGGGTTCGCGCTGGCCGTGCCCGTCCTCGCGCTCGGGCTGCGGGGGGACCTCTCACCCGAGGACATGATGAACCGCGTCCTCTGGTGCCTGGGCGCCGGCTGGGCGGTGGTGGCCGTGTTCCGGCTCGCGACCACCCCGCCTCCGCCGGCCCCGAAGTCGACGGCCGCGCCGGTGACCCGTCAAGCGGAGTCGGGAGAACCCTCCCCCGCCCTCTGACGCGCTCCCGCGCCGTCGTCCCCGTGGTCCTGCGGTGTTCCCCGGACTCCTGCAGTGCTGCAGCGGCGTGGAACCGGGTGGAGCACCGCAGGTTGCGGTCCCCGAGCTCGTCCACAGTTCTCCCCAGCGTGGACCAGGAGTGCGTCCGGGCGGTCACGCTCCCTGCGTGTCAGATCACGAGGCCACCCCCGCACTCCTCTTCCGTCGCGCCCGCTGGAGGACCGCAGGAGCAGGTGGTGCACCGCAAGCGCCGGCCGGCCGGCGGACCGGCGGGTCAGCGCGGGAGGTCCTCCAGCATCTCGGTCACCAGGGCCGCGATCGGCGAGCGCTCCGACCGGGTGAGGGTGACGTGGGCGAAGAGCGGGTGGCCCTTGAGCGCCTCGATGACGGCGGTGATGCCGTCGTGCCGGCCGACGCGGAGGTTGTCCCGCTGCGCGACGTCGTGGGTGAGCACCACCCGGGACCCGGCACCCAGCCGCGACAGCACGGTCAGCAGCACGCCGCGCTCCAGCGACTGCGCCTCGTCGACGATGACGAACGAGTCGTGCAGCGACCGCCCGCGGATGTGGGTCAGCGGCAGGACCTCGATCAGCCCACGGGAGTCGATCTCGTCGATGACGGCGGGCGAGACCAGCGCGCCGAGGGTGTCGTAGACCGCCTGGGCCCACGGCGACATCTTCTCGTTCTCACCGCCGGGCAGGTAGCCGAGCTCCTGACCGCCGACGGCGTAGAGCGGCCGGAAGACGACGACCTTCTTGTGCGCCCGCCGCTCCATGACCGACTCCAGCCCGGCGCACAGAGCCAGCGCCGACTTGCCCGTCCCGGCCCGCCCGCCGAGGGAGACGATGCCGATCTCGGGGTCCAGCAGCAGGTCCAGGGCGATCCGCTGCTCGGCGGAGCGGCCGTGCAGCCCGAAGGCCTCGCGGTCACCGCGGACCAGCCGCACCTGCTTGTCCGGCATGACCCGGCCCAGCGCCGACCCGCGGGAGGACAGCAGCACCAGGCCGGTGTGCGGCGGCATCTCGGCGGCGGCCGGCACGAACGTCTCACCGCCGTCGTAGAGCTCGTCGAGCTCGGCGTCCTCCAGCGACACCTCCGCCATGCCCGTCCAGCCTGCGTCGACGGCGTCCATGACCCGGTACTCGTCGGTGTCCAGGCCCACCGCGGCCGCCTTCACCCGCAGCGGCACGTCCTTGGTGATCAGGCAGACGTCGCGCCCCTCGGAGCGCAGGTTGAGCGCGACCACCATGATCCGGCTGTCGTTGCTGTCGTTGCGGAAGCCCGCCGGCAGGGCCGACGGGTCGCTGTGGTTGAGCTCGACGTGCAGGGTGCCGCCGTCCTCGCCGATCGGGACGGGCGCGTCGAGCCGGCCGTGCCGGATCCGCAGGTCATCGAGCATGCGCAACGCCTGGCGGGCGAACCAGCCGAGCTCCGGGTGGTCGCGCTTGGCCTCCAGCTCCCCGATGACGACCAGCGGGAGCACCACGTCGGAGTCGCCGAAGCGCATGAGCGCGCCCGGGTCGGACAGCAGGACGGAGGTGTCGAGGACGTAGGTACGGCGAGTGGTCACGGTTCGACTCCCGTGGGGCGCACGGCACGCCCCCGCTCGAAGGTGGCCGGGCCCCGGCGCAGAGGCCGGGTGCCGGCCCCCCTGGTCGACGAACTCGTCAGCACCAACCGGGCCTCCCGTGGACGGCGAGAGCAGCTCGTCGTCCACTGCGGACGCTAGGCGCGACCACCGACAGATGCCTGTTCACACCACGCACTGCAACCCGAAGTTCACCCGACGGTGTACCGCGGGCCACACCGGCCCCAGCTAGGGCCCGTGCCGTCGGGCCCGGAGCGCAGCGGTCAGAACCGCCCGTCGCCGTGCGGCGGCCGCAGCGCCGGGCGCTCCACCGTGTCGGTGCGGTACCCGAGGTCGGGAGGCGGCGGGACCGGGTCGCGCCGCCCCCCGCGCGGCCGGGCGGCGATCAGGGCCCACACCAGCGGGACCAGCAGGGCCGGCCACTGCAGGGACAGGTCGCCCACCCACAGCAGACCGGCGAGCAGCAGTCCGCCCAGCCAGGCCGCCGTCCACAGCCCGAGCGTCCGGGCCTCCCGCGCGTCGTGCCGGGCCACCGCTCAGGCCTCCGCGAGCTCGCCGGACACGGCCCGCGGCGTGAGCGGCTCGTCGAGCAGGCGGAGGAAGCGATCGGCGACCGGCTGGTCCGCGGGACGGGCGTCCAGCCACCGGGAGAGCAGGTCGTAGCCCTCCACGTAGGTGGAGATGTAGGCGCGCCACAGCGGGTCGGTGAGGAACCGGATCTGCTGGGCGGCCCGCTCCGCGCTGACCAGCGACCAGCGCTGCAGGTAGGCGCTCACCTCGTCCGCGTCCGCGCCGCGGTCGTGCAGCAGGACCGCGGCGTCCTGGCGCACCCGGTTCAGCGGGGCGGCCGCGGCGGCGATCCGCTCGGCCAGGTGCCCGTCGAAGCGCAGGCCGAGGTCGCCGAGGATCTCCGCGGCCCACGGCCCCCAGCCGGCGCCGATCGAGGCCTGCACGCCCAGGTCGGCGAGCCCCTCCGCCATCAGGCACTCCGGGGTGTTGACGAGGAAGACGGTGTGCTCGAGGCGGTCGGCCCGCTCCACCAGGCCGCGCTCCTTGCGGCAGTGCTCGGTGTGGTGCCCGGGGTAGGACTCGTGGGCGACCAGGTGCGGCAGCTGGGAGAGCCGGTGCGGGAGGTCGGCGTTGATGGCCACCCGCGAGCGGTAGTCGCCCTCGTAGTAGTTGAAGCCCGACCACGGCTTGTCGGTGACCACCTCGTAGCGGACCGTCTCGACCTCGGGCAGGCCGTACTGCCCGCGCACGCGGTCCCGCAGCGCGCTGGAGAGCGCCAGCACCGCGGTCTCCAGCCGGGCCGGCGGGCACTCCTCGCGGCGGCGGTGTGCGGCGTAGCGCTCGGCGAGCGTCCCGCTGCCCGGGAGCAGGGCGCCCAGCTCGGCGTGCGCGGCGGCGTACTCGGCCGGGTCCCCGAGGACGACGTCGACCTGGAAGTAGGCCGCCACCTCGTCGACGAACCCGACCGGCTCGCCGCTCATCTTCCGCGCGGTGCACTCCAGGCCGGTCAGCTGGCCGCGGAGGTAGCCGGTGCGGTCGGCGGCGAGGCCGGCGGCGTCGAGCTCGGCCAGCAGGGCCCGGGCCTGGTCGCGCAGGGCCGACGCAGTCGGGGCCGGCTCGTCCTCCACCTGGGCCCGCAGCCGCTTGTCACCGGTGAAGGCGTCGACGAAGCCCGGCTCCAGCCGGTCGAACCGCAGCCCCAGCCGCACGTACTCGAGGGGCAGGTCGAGAGGGAGTGCCGGCATGACCGCAGTTTCGCAGCCGCGCCCGGCAGCCCCGGCACCGGCAGGCGGTCAGCTGCCGAACCGGCGGTGCCGGGCCGAGTAGTCGCGCAACGCCCGCAGGAAGTCCACCCGCCGGAAATCGGGCCAGTAGACGTCGGTGAAGTGGAACTCCGTGTTCGCCGTCTGCCAGAGCAGGAAGCCCGACAGCCGCTGCTCGCCACTGGTGCGGATCACGAGGTCCGGATCGGGCTGGCCGCGCGTGTAGAGGTGCTCGGCGATGTGCTCCACCTCCAGCGCCTGCACCAGCTCGTCCAGTGAGGTGCCGCGCTCGGCGTGCTCGGCCAGCAGCGACCGGACCGCGTCGGCGATCTCCTGCCGTCCGCCGTAACCGACGGCGAGGTTGACCGTCGCGCCCGGCCGGTCGCGGGTGTCCTCCTCCCCCTGCTTGAGGACGGCGACGGTCTCGGGCGGGAGCACCTCGGGCGCCCCCATGGCCCGGACCCGCCAGCGACGACCCGGGCGCGACAGGTCGACGGCGACGTCCTCGATGATCTGCAGGAGCGCCTGCAGCTCCGGCGCCGGCCGGTTGAGGTTGTCGGTGGAGAGCATGAACAGGGTGACGACGGAGACGCCGGCGTCGTCGCACCAGCCGAGCAGGTCGACGATCTTGTCCGCACCGCGGCGGTGCCCGTGGGCGACGTCCTCGAGCCCGATGGCGCGCGCCCAGCGGCGGTTGCCGTCCATGATCACGCCGACGTGCCGGGGGATGTCGGCGCCCACCAGCGCCCGCGCCAGGCGACGTTCGTACACCTGGACGATCGCGTCCCGGATCATCGCGCGGGCCCCCACGCGGTCACCCTAGGCCTGACCGGAAGCAGCGGCCGGATGCCCGCCGAGCCCCACGCCGCGCGCCGCGCGCCACGGCTGCGTCCTCCCAGCAAAGTCACAGGCCCTTCAGGATGACGGCTCTACCTACGCGTCCGTAACCTCGGTGCATGAGTCTTGCTCCCGACGAACGCGAACAGGTCCGGGTGCAGGCCGACGGCGCCGAGCTCGAGGCGCCGAGACACGAGGCGCTCGCCGCCGTCCGCGAGGAGGGCGAGCGGGTCGAGCAGACCTGGACCGCCGACGATTTCGCCGACAGCGACTGGGAGCACCCCGACACGCGGCCGCGCATGCGGGGCTGGCTGCACCTGTTCGCCTTCTTCGGATCGATCGTCGCCGGTGCGGTGCTGATCCCGCTGGCCGCGGTCCAGGGGGCGCGCGCCGGCTTCTCCGTCGCGCTCTACTGCCTGACCATCCTCGGCCTGTTCGGCGTCAGCGCGCTCTACCACCGGCGGCGCTGGTCACCGCGCGGCTGGATGGTCATGAAGCGGCTCGACCACTCGATGATCTTCCTCTTCATCGCCGGGACGTACACGCCGTTCGCCCTCCTGGCCGTCTCGCAGCCGACCGGTTTCTGGGTTCTCTCCGGCGTCTGGGCGGGCGCGCTCGCCGGCGTCACGCTCAAGCTGTCGTGGCCGGCGGCGCCCCGCTGGGTGGGCGTCCCGCTCTACATCGGACTGGGCTGGGTCGCCGTCTTCGTGCTCACCGACATCCTGCACATCGCGGGGGTCGCCTCGATGGTCCTGCTGGCCGTCGGCGGAGTGCTCTACACGGCCGGCGGCGTCGCCTACGCGATCAAGAAGCCCAACCCGTGGCCGGCCACCTTCGGGTACCACGAGGTGTTCCACGCGATGACCATCGTGGCCGCGATCTGCCACTACATCGCCGTCTACTTCGCCATGTACAACAGCCCCTTCGTCTGACCTCCGGTCAGGCGCCGCGACCCGGCGCCGTCAGGCGCGGAGGTCTGCGGCCGGGAACGGTGGCCGGTCGTCGACCATGACCGACAGCTTTCCTGCCACGCGCCAGGCCCGGGCGACGACGTCGCGGTCCTCCTCGCTCACCAGGTTGCCCATCACCCGCAGCGCCACGGTCATCAGCGCCCGGGACCGCATGCCGACCGGGCCGGCCGCGGGCAGGAAGCGCGGCACGGTCAGCAGGCCCGCCAGGCGCCGGGCGATGGAGAACGCCTCGCCGTAGTGCCGGCGCAGCGTGGCGGGCCAGGCGGTCGACCAGTCGTCCTCGGCCAGCAGTTCGACGATCGCGCGCCCGGTCTCGAGCCCGTAGTCGATGCCCTCGCCGTTGAGCGGGTTCACGCAGCCGGCGGCGTCGCCGATCAGGGCCCAGTTGCGGCCGGCCACTCCGGACACGGCGCCGCCCATGGGCAGCAGCGCGGAGGAGACGTCGCGGACCGGGCCGTCCAGCTCCCACTCCTCGCGGCGGGTCTCGGCGTAGAACTCCAGCAACGACTTGAGCTGCACCCCGGCCGGCCGGCGGGCGGTGGCCAGGGTCCCCACGCCGAGGTTCACCTCGCCCGCGGCGCGGCCCAGCGGGAAGACCCAGCCGTACCCGGACAGCAGCTCGCCCTCGGTGCCGCGCAGCTCCAGGTGCGAGGAGATCCACTCGTCGTGGCTGCGCCCGGAACGGAGGTAGCTGCGCGCCGCGACGCCGTAGGCGGTGTCCCGGTGCCACTCGCGGCCCAGCACCCGACCCAGCGGAGAGCGCACCCCGTCGGCCACGACGAGGTGCCGGCAACCGACGGTGACGCGGGTGTCGTCGGCCAGCTCGAACACGACTCCGGACACCCGGTCCCCGTCGCGCTCGACGTCGACCGCCCGCGCCAGGTCCAGGGGCACGGCACCATAGTCCAGGGCGACCTGCCGGATCCGCGCGTCCAGCTCGGTGCGCGGGACCGCGCTGCCGTGATCGGGGAACCGCCCGCCCGGCCAGGGCAGCTCCCACTGGTGGCCGAACCCGGCGGCCCGGAGACCGCGGTTGCGGGCGTGCCCGCGCACCCAGTCCCCCAGGCCCAGCGCGTCCAGTTCGGCGATGGCACGCGGCGTGAGCCCGTCGCCGCAGGCCTTGTCGCGGGGGAAGACGGCCGCGTCGGCGAGGACGACGTCCCGCCCGGAGCGGGCCGCCCAGGCGGCCGCCGCCGAGCCGGCCGGGCCGGCACCCACCACGAGGACGTCGGTGGCTACTGGGACGGCATCGACGGGCACGGGGTCCAGTGTCCCAGGTGCTCCGGGCTCCTCCGCCGGCCAGCGGGCACGCGCCGCAGCCTGCCAGAGGTCAGCCGACCTCGGGCCCCCGGCCGCGGACCTCCTCCACCGAGGCCATGGCCTCGCGGAGCTGGGTCAGCCACTCGTCCGTGTGCCGGCCGACCAGCCGGACCGCCCACACCAGCGCCTCGGAGCGGGACCGCGCGACCCCGGCGTCGACCAGCGTGTCCAGGACCAGCCGCTCGCTCTGCCGCAGCCGTGTCATGACCGGCATCGAGAGGTTGGTGAACACCTCCCGCTCGCCGCCGCATGCCGCACCCCAGGCCACCGAGCGGCCGTACCGCTCCTGCGCGGCGTCGGCGATGGCCATGCGCTGCTCGCGGGTCTCCTCGCGGAAGCGGGTGATGCGGCCCGCACGCGCCGCGGCCGGGTCGCCGTCCCCGGCGTCCGGCTCCGGCAGCATGCCGACGACGGTGATCTCGTCGCGGTCGATGGTGAGCTCGACGGGCCCCGTGAACCAGCCGTCGGGCAGCCGTCCGGCGAACCAGCCGGCGACCTCAGCCCGTTCGACCGGCGGTGGCGCATCGGCGCCCCGCCCACCGGAGCCACGGCCCCGTCCACGGCGGAAACCCGGTCCGAAGGGGGCATCGGCGAATCGGTGAGCGTGCATGGCGACCTCCCGTGGTCTGCGTTGATTACACGCTTACACGGTAGGAGGGCGTTCGGCTCAGGGGAAGGGACGGCGCTGCGCTGACAGCGGACAAGCGCTCACCGCGCCCCGCGCTCCGGTGACGCATCGCCCTCGTCCGGCTCCCGCTCCTTTCGGCGCAACAGGAAGGAGGTGATCCCGAGCAGGACGACGAGGACCCCGAGGAGGCCGATCTCGACGATGCGGTCGTCGAACTCCGGGCCCTTGCCCAGTGCGCTGGCCGCCTCGACCGAGAGGACGACGATCTCCTTGATCGAGGCGATGATCCCGACGAGGAGGAACGGCTCGGCGACCAGCTCGCGCCGCTCCACGGTCGTGCGGACGGCGAAGAGCAGCTCGACCACGATGAAGACCAGCAGCAGGACGTCGAGCACCTCCAGCAGCGGCTGCTGGGAGAAGTCCGAGACCACCGCCCACGAGGTCTTCCCGGCCACCGCGAGCAGGACGAACGCCGAGCCCACCAGGAAGATCGCGATCCCCCCGTAGATGAGGTTCTCGGCGATCTCGAGCGCGCGCGTGCCGATCCGGCTGAAGCCGGGCGGGCGCACGTGGTCCTCGGGGTCGTCGCTGCGGCTCTTGGTGGGCATCGGGTGATCGTGCCCTGCTCCGGGGCCCGGCGTCCTCCGACAGCCCGGCGCCCGACCCCCGTTCACCCTCCCGTGGACGCCCGGTGGCGATCAGCCGGTCAGCGGCCGGCCGAGCCCTCGTCCCGGCCCTCTTCCTCCCGCGGCGGCTCGATCGCCAGCGGCGCACGGCGGAGCTCGTCCAGCACCCGCTGGCCCGGCCGCGGCTCGAAGAGGTCCGCCGGCGAGTCGGGGACCTCGTGACCCGGCTGCACGGGTTCGAAGCTCGGGGGAACCCGCTTGAGGTGCGTGGTCATCGACCGCACCAGGAGGGCCACGGCGATCAGCAGCACCACGGTCAGCAGGAGTCCCAGCGGACCGGACTTGCCGACGTCCTGGGGCGCCTGCTCGGCCAGCAGGCCGGCCAGCTCGGTCATCGCACTCCCACCTCGGCACGGATACCGGCGAACAGATCGTCCTCCGGAACGGGGACGTCGACCAGCGTGCGGGCCAGCTCGTAGTCCTCGGTCGGCCACACCCGCTGCTGGGTGTCGATGGGGCAGGCGAACCAGCGGCCGTCGGGGTCGATCTGGGTGGCGTGCGCCAGAAGGGCGGCGTCGCGCACCGCGAAGTACTCCGCGCAGGGCACGCGCGTGGTGACCCGGTGGGAGATGTCGTGCGCGGGGTCCCAGGCGGCCAGCCACTCCGCGTAGGGCGACTCGGCGCCGGTCGCGAGGATCGCCTCGTGCAGCGCCTTCGTGCGCGGCAGCGAGAAGGTCATGTTGTAGTACAGCTTGCTCGGCTGCCAGGGGTCGCCCAGTTCCGGATAGCGGTCCGGGTCGCCGGCCGCGTCGAACGCGTACACCGAGATCTCGTGGGTCTTGATGTGGTCGGGGTGGGGGTAGCCGCCACGCTCGTCGTAGGTGGTGATGACCTGCGGCTTGAACCGGCGGATGAGCGCCACCAGCGGAGCCGCAGCCTCCTCGATCGGGACGAGGGCGAAGCAGCCCTCCGGCAGCGGGGGCAGGGGGTCGCCCTCGGGCAGCCCCGAGTCGACGAAGCCGAGGAACTCCTGTTCGACGCCGAGGATCTCGCGGGCGCGGGCCATCTCCTCGACCCGGATCTGGGGCAGGCGCTCCCAGACCTCGGGCCGGTCCATCGCCGGGTTGAGCACGGAGCCCCGCTCGCCACCGGTGCAGGTCGCCACCAGGACGCGGGCACCCTCCGCGACGTACTTCGCCATGGTGGCTGCGCCCTTGCTGGACTCGTCGTCCGGGTGGGCGTGCACGGCGAGCAGGCGCAACTGGTCGGGTGAGGTCACCCGCCCATTGTCACCCGCCTCCGGCTACGACCGGCGCGGACCCGGGCCGTCCCTCCGGAGAAGTGCCTGCTCGGGCCACCCCGTCGGGGGACGATGTGTCGCGGTTCACCACCCGATCCGATACGGTTCCGCATCTCCGGGCGGGGCCTCCGGGCCGGTGCTAGCTTGGAGGATCGATACAGGGGCCGCACCCGTCCCGGGTCCGGTCACCCGAGTTCACACCCGAGTTGCAGGAGTGCCGCCACGTGCCCACCCCCACCGACCAGCAGGACCAGGGCGTCTGGCTGACGCAGGAGGCCCACGACCGGCTCCAGGCCGAGCTCCACCAGCTGGTGGCCGGGCGGGCGGCGATGTCCGCGGAGATCAACGCCCGCCGCGAGGAGGGCGACCTCAAGGAGAACGGCGGGTACCACGCGGCGAAGGACGAGCAGGGCAAGCAGGAGGCCCGCATCCGACAGCTGACCGACCTGCTGCGCCGGGCGCGGGTGGGCGCGGCGCCCACGACGGCCACGCACGCCGCCCTCGGCACGGTCATCACCATCACGTTCGCCGGCGACGACGACAGCGAGAAGTTCCTGCTCGGCTCGCGCGAGATCGCCGGGACGACGGACCTGGCGGTCTACTCCCCCGAGTCCGCCCTCGGCTCGGCGATCATGGGTGCCGCACCCGGCGCCTCGGTGACGTACCAGGCGCCGAACGGCCGCGACATCACCGTCGAGGTCGTCGCCGTCGAGCCCTTCGTCCCCTGACGCGGCCCATGACGCGGCCCACGGCCCGCTCGCGGCAGGCGGAGAACACCGGCTTCGCGTGCGTGCACTGCACCGCCCCGGTGCCCGCCAACACCGACGGGCACTACCGCAACCACTGCCCGTCCTGCCTGTGGTCGCTGCACGTCGACGACCTCCCGGGCGACCGCGCCAGCGAGTGCCGCCGACCGATGGAGCCGATCGGGCTGGTGGAGAAGTCCGGCAAGGGCTGGCAGGTGGTGCACCGCTGCACCGCGTGCGGTCACCGCCAGCCCAACCGGCTGGTCCGCGACGGCGAGAGCCCCGACGACCTCGACGTGGTGCTCAGCCTGCCCTGGCTGTGACGGACCCCTCGACGGACGCCGTCCTCAGCCGGCCAGGCCCCGCCTGGTGAGCAGCGGCTGGGGGTCGGCGTCGCGGCCGCGGACGGCGCGGAACGCCTCCAGCGGGTCGACCGAGCCGCCCACCGCGAGCAGCTTGGTGCGGAAGGCCTCGCCGTTCTCCCGGCGCAGGCCGCCGTTCTCCTTGAACCACTCCACGGTGTCGGCGTCGAGGACCTCCGACCAGATGTAGGAGTAGTACCCGGCCGCGTACCCGCCGGCGAAGACGTGCTGGAAGTACGTCGTCCGGTACCGCGGCGGCACGAGCTCGGACGCGACCCCGGCGTCGGCCAGGGCCTGCTGCTCGAACGCGATCGGGTCGCCGATCCGGGTCTGCGGCGTGACGCGGTGCCAGGCCTGGTCCAGCAGGGTGGCGGCCAGGTACTCGAGGGTCGAGAACCCCTCCCCCCACAGCCGGGCGGCGTCGATCGACTCGACGACGGCCCGTGGGAGCGCCTCACCGGTCTGCACGTGCCGGGCGTAGTTGCCGAGGATCTCCGGCCACAGCGCCCACATCTCGTTGACCTGGCTGGGGAACTCGACGAAGTCCCGGGGCACGGCGGTACCGGAGAACCGCGGATAGGTGACCGCGGAGCTCAGCCCGTGCAGCGCGTGGCCGAACTCGTGGAAGAGGGTGTTCACCTCGTCGAGCGTCAGCAGGGTCGGCCGGCCGGCCGGCGCGCGGGACACGTTGAGGTTGTTGACGACGACCGGCGCGGTGCCGAGCAGCCGGGACTGCCGGACGAACGAGCTCATCCACGCGCCCCCCCGCTTGCCCTCCCGGGCGAGGAAGTCACCCAGGTAGAGGCCCACCGCCGCTCCGGACGCGTCGGCGACCTCCCACACCCGCACGTCGGGGTGGTAGCCGGCGAGGTCGGGCCGGGCGGTGAAGTGGTAGCCGTAGAGCAGCTCGGCCGCGTGGAAGACGCCGTCGACCAGGACCCGGTCCAGCTCGAAGTACGGGCGCAGCGCCGCGGTGTCGACGGCGTAGCGCTCGGCCCGGACCTGCTCGCTGTAGAAGGCCCAGTCCCAGGCGGCGAGCTCCACGCCGTCCCGCCCGGCCACCTCCCGTAGCACGGCCGCCTCGGCCTCCGCGTTCGCCACGGCCGCCGGGACCATCGAGGCGAGCATCGCGTCGACCGCCGCGGTGGTGCGGGCCGTGGAGTCGGCCAGCACCAGGTCGGCGTGGGTGTCGAAGCCCAGCAGCCGGGCACGCTCGGCCCGCAGGGTGGCTATCCGGGCGGCCACCGGCCGGTTGTCGTGCTCGTCAGCCGACGCGCGGCCCAGCGAGGCCTGGAACACGCGGCGTCGCAGCTCCCGGTTCCGCAGCTTGGTCAGCAGTGGCTGACCGGTCGGCAGCAGCAGCGCCAGCACGTAGCCGTCGAGCCCGCGGTCGGTGGCGGCGGTCGCGGCGCCGGCGATCTCCTCGTCGGACAGCCCGGCCAGCTCCGACCGGTCGGTCACCCGGACCGCGGCGGCCTCGGTGGCCAGCTGGAGGTTCTGGCCGAAGGCGGTCGACCGGGTGGACAGCTCCTGGTTGAGCTCGGTGAGCCGCGCCCGGCCGGCCTCGTCGAGCCGCGCCCCGGCCAGGACGAAGTCGAGGTGGTAGCGCTCCACCAGGCGGATGCCCTCGTCGTCCAGTCCGCTGCCGTGCCGGGCGGCGTGCACGGCGTCGATGCGGGCGAACAGCGCGGGGTCCAGGCGGATGGCGTCGTCGTGGGCCGCCTCCAGCGGTGCGATCTCCCGCTCGATCTCGCGCAGTCGCGGCGTGGAGACCGACGAGGTCAGGTTGCCGAACACGCTCCAGGCGCGGACCAGCAGGGCCGCTGATCGCTCCATGGCCACGATCGTGTTGGCGAACGTCGGCTCCTCGGCGGAGCCGGCGATCGCGGCGATCTCCGCGCGCTGCCCGGCCATGCCCGCCACGAGCGCCTCCCGGCAGTGCTCGGCGGAGATGTCGCCGAACGGCGGCAGCCCGAACGGCAGCTCCGAGACGTTGCGCAGCGGGTTGTCAGCGGACAGGGCGGAGGGCACGGGAGCAGTCATCGTCGACCATCCTGCGCCCCGCGCCGGGCCCCGCTGCATGGGGCCCGCGCCGAGCGGGCGAGGCTGGCGCAGCGGAGTCCTGCGTCAGCGGCTGGCGGTGCGGCGGTAGGTCCGGACGGCCAGCGGCACGAAGACGGCCAGGAAGACGGCCACCCAGATGAACACGTAGAGCACCGGGTTCTGCAGCGCCCACCCGCTCGGCTCCGGCGCGCCCGGCACGACGTTGCCGAACAGCTCCCGGGAGCCCTGGACCACCGCGGACACCGGGTTCCACTCCGCGAAGGTCTTGAGGACCGACGGGAAGTTGTCGATCGGCACGAAGGTGTTCGCGATGAAGGTGATCGGGAAGATCACGATGAAGCTCGCGTTGTTCACGACCTCCGGCGTGCGCACCAGCAGCCCGACCAGCGCCATCACCCAGGACATCGCGTAGGCGAAGGTGAGCAGCAGCAGGACCCCGAGGATCGCCTCGCCGATGGAGGTGTGGATCCGCCACCCGACCAGCAGGCCGGTGATCATCATGACGGCGATGGTCAGGACGTTGAGGACCAGGTCGGCGACCGTCCGGCCGACCAGCACCGCCGACCGGGCCATGGGCAGCGACCGGAAGCGGTCGATGAGGCCCTTCTGCAGGTCCTCCGCCAGGCTGGCGCCGGTGAGCGTGCTCCCGAAGATCACCGTCTGGGCGAAGATGCCCGGCAGCAGGAACTCCGCATAGCTCAGGCCGCCCGGCACGGGGATCGCGCTGCCGAAGACGTAGCGGAAGAGCAGCACGAACATGATCGGCGACAGGGTCGCGAAGACGATCAGGTCGGGCACCCGCTTGACCTTGATCAGGTTGCGCCGGGTGATGGTCAGGCTGTCGGAGACGGACATGGCCAGCGTGGTCATCGGGGTCCTCCCGCAGGCACCGGCTCCGCCGGGCTCTCGTCGTCGGTGGCGGCGTCCTCGGTCGCGTGGCCGGTCAGCGTGAGGAAGACGTCGTCGAGATCGGGCCGGCGCAGCCCCACGTCGAGCACCTCGACCCCGCTGCCCTCGAGCAGCCGCAGCGCCTCGGCGAGCACCTCCGTGCCGCCGCGCACCGGCAGGCTCAGCCGCCGGGTCTGCTCGTCGGTCCGCGCGTCCTCGAAGGCCAGCGGCCGCAGCCGCGCCGCCACGCCCGCCAGGTCCGCGGCACGGCCCAGGGTGAACTCCAGCCGCTGCCCACCGACCTGCGCCTTGAGGTCGTCACCGGTTCCGCGCGCGATGACCCTGCCGCGGTCGATGACGACCATCCGGTCGGCCAGGCGGTCGGCCTCCTCCAGGTACTGGGTGGTCAGCAGGATCGTCGTCCCCCCGTCGGCGAGCTCGGCGATGAACTCCCACATCGCCAGCCGGCTGCGCGGGTCCAGTCCGGTCGTGGGCTCGTCGAGGAACAGCACCCGCGGCCGGTTGATCAGCGACGCGGCGATGTCCAGCCGCCGGCGCATGCCGCCCGAGTAGGTCTTGGCCGGCCGGCCGGCCGCACCGGAGAGGTCGAACCGCTCCAGCAGCTCACCTGCCCGCGACCGGGCCTCGGCCTTGGGCAGGTGGTAGAGGCGGCCGACCATCTCGAGGTTCTCGAAGCCGGTCAGGTACTCGTCGACGGCGGCGTACTGGCCGGTGAGCCCGATCGACGCGCGCACCGCATCGGCGTCGCGCACCACGTCCAGCCCGACCACCTCCGCCCGGCCGGCGTCGGCGAGGAGCAGCGTGGTGAGGATCCGCACCACCGTCGTCTTGCCCGCGCCGTTCGGGCCGAGGAGCCCGAGCACCGAGCCCTCGGTCACGGTCAGGTCCACTCCGTCGAGGGCGGTGGTGGCGCCGAAGCGCTTCGCCAGCCCCTCGACCACGATCGCGTCCGTCATGAGTGCCACGCTAGGGCCCGACGGTGACAGTTCCCGACCGCTTCTCGCGACGGGTGGACGAATGGTTCAGAGGTCTGCGGCACGGCAGTGCAGACACCGCCGGGCCGCGGAACTCATCGCCGGTCAGCCCGGCTGGACCGTGTACCCGCCCCGGGAGAGCGCGGAGGTGACCTCCGCGGCGTGGTCGGGCCCGCGGGTCTCGAGGACGACGAAGATCTCGACCTCGCCCACGTCCAGACCGGATCCCGTGCGCTCGTGCTCCACCTCGAGGACGTTGGCCCCCACGGCTGCCAGCTCCGCGAGGACCGCGGCCAGCGAGCCCGGCCGGTCGGGCACCGTCAGCCGCAGGGACAGGTAGCGCCCGGCGGCCGCCATGCCGTGCTGGACGACCTTGAGCAGGAGGACCGGGTCGATGTTGCCGCCGGAGACGATGGCGACCACCGGCGGGGCGAAGGCCGTGGGGTCGGCGAGGACGGCGGCGACGGCCGCCACCCCGGCGGGCTCGACCACGAGCTTGGCGCGCTCCAGGCAGAACAGCAGGGCGCGCGACAGGTCCTCCTCGCTGACCGTGCGGACCTCGTCGACCAGGCCCTGGACGTGGGCGAGGGTGAGGTCGCCCGGCGAGGCGACCGCGATCCCGTCGGCCATCGTGGCCATGGCCGGCAGCGGGACCGGCCGGCCCTCGGCGAGCGACCCGGGGAACGCGGCGGCCATCTCGGCCTGCACGGCCACGACCCGGACGTCGGGACGGCGGGCCTTCACCGCTGCCGCCACCCCCGAGACCAGTCCCCCGCCGCCGGCGCACACCACGACGGTCGCGACGTCCGGGCACTGGTCCAGGACCTCCAGGCCCACGGTGCCCTGCCCGGCGATGACGTCGGTGTGCTCGAAGGGGTGGATGAAGACAGATCCGGTCCGCTCCGCGTGCTCGGAGGCGGCGACCAGCGCCTCGGTCAGCGTCGGGCCGCCCAGGCGGATCTCCGCCCCGTAGGACCGGGTGGCCGCGACCTTGGGCAGCGGCGCGCTCTCGGGCATGAAGACCGTCGCCGAGCAGCCCAGCAGGCGGGCCGCCAGCGCGACCCCCTGCGCGTGGTTGCCCGCGCTCGCGGCGACCACGCCGCGGGCGCGCTCCTCGTCGGTCAGGCGGGCGATGCGCGTGTACGCGCCGCGGATCTTGAACGACCCCGTGCGCTGCAGGTTCTCGCACTTGAGCCACACCGGCCCGCCCACGCGGTCGGCCAGGCCGCGGGAGTGCCACAGCGGGGTGTGCCGGATGACGCCGGCGAGCAGCTCGGCCGCGGCCTCGACCGCCGCTCCGCTGACGAGGGGTGGGGTTGCAGAAGGCCAGAGCACGGGGCCGATCCTCGCAGGCCGCGCCGAACACCGGTGAAGGACGCGCGTGAGCGTCGTACCGTGGTCGAGGTGACGGAGACGGCCACACCAGCCAACCCTTCCCCCGCCCCCACGACCCTCGGCGAACTGCGCGCGAGCGGAGCCACCTACCGCTCCGTGAAGGCCGAGCTGCGCGCCAACCTCCTCGCCCGCCTGGGCGCCGGCCGGCCGAGCCTGCCCGGCATGGTCGGGTTCGAGGACACCGTGCTCCCCGAGGTGGAGCGCGCGCTCATCGCCGGCCACGACCTCGTCCTGCTCGGCGAGCGCGGCCAGGGCAAGACCCGGCTCATCCGCACCCTCGTCGGGCTGCTCGACGAGTGGACGCCGGTCCTGGTCGGCAGCGAGCTCAACGAGCACCCCCTGCACCCCGTCTCGGTGTGGGCGCACCGGCAGGTCGCCGAGCACGGCGACGCCACCCCCGTCGGGTGGCTGCACCGCAGCGACCGCTTCGGGGAGAAGCTGGCGACCCCGGACACCAGCGTCGGTGACCTCATCGGCGACGTCGACCCGATCAAGGTCGCCGAGGGGCGGACGCTGGGCGATCCGGAGACGGTCCACTACGGCCTGGTGCCCCGCACCAACCGCGGCATCTTCAGCGTCAACGAGCTGCCCGACCTGGCCGAGCGGATCCAGGTCGCGCTGCTCAACGTGCTGGAGGAGCGCGACATCCAGATCCGCGGCTACCGGGTCCGGCTGCCCCTGGATCTGCTGCTGGTGGCCAGCGCCAACCCCGAGGACTACACCAACCGCGGGCGGATCATCACCCCGCTCAAGGACCGCTTCGGCGCCGAGGTGCGCACCCACTACCCGATCGAGCTCGCCGACGAGATCCGGCTGCTGCACCAGGAGGCGCAGACCAGCTGGTCGGGGCGCGACGGTGGCGGGGACACCGCGGACGGGTCCGGTTTCGACGTGCCCGTGGTCCCCGAGCACCTGGTGGAGATCGTCGCCCGGTTCACCCGGCTGGTCCGCGAGTCCAGCCACGTGGACCAGCGGTCCGGCGTCAGCGCCCGGTTCGCCATCGCGGGGCTGGAGACGATCACCGCCTCCGCCGTCCGCCGTGCCGCCATCGCCGGGGAGACCCGGCCGGTGGCGCGGGTGGTCGACCTGCCCAGCGTCGTCCCGGCGAGCCGGGGCAAGGTCGAGTTCGCCGACGCGGGCTCCGACCCCGACGACGAGCGGGAGCTGGAGGTGCTGGAGCACCTGCTGCGGCAGGCGACCGCGCAGACCTTCCGCGCCCGCTGCGCCGGCCTGGACCTCACCGGGCTGCAGGAGCACTTCACCGGCGGGGAGACGGTGGAGTCGGGCGAGCTCGTCCCGGCGCCCGCCCTGCTCGGCCAGCTGGGCACCATCCCGAAGCTCGCCGAGCTGCTCGGCCGCCTCGGTGTGCCCGAGGGCGAGCAGTCGGCCGAGCAGGCGGCGGCCGCGGTGGAGTTCGCCCTCGAGGGCCTCTACCTGACCCGCCGATTGGCCAAGGACACCGACGGCACCCGCACGGTCTACGGAGCCTGACGTGGCCGGCAGGCGCCCGCGCGGCTACCGGTACGGCAAGTGGCACGGCGGGCCCGACCCGCTGGCGGCGCCCTACGACCTCGGCAACGCCGTCGACGAGATCGGCGACTCGGTGCTGGGCGGCAGCGGGGTGCGGGAGGCGCTGCGCGAGCTGCTGCGGCGGGGCACCGAGGGCCGGCGCGGGCTCGACGAGCTCCGCCGGTCGGTGCGCGAACGGCTGCGCTCGGCGCGCAGCGCCGGACGGATGGACGGCACGCTGCAGGAGGTCCGGGAGCTGCTCGACAAGGCGCTCACCGCGGAGAAGCGCGAGCTGTTCCCCGATCCGGACGACTCCGCGCGGCTGGCCGAGGCGGAGCTGGACGCGATCCCCGAGGACACGGCGGGGGCGGTCCGGGCGCTCAAGGAGTACCCGTGGCGCTCGGCCGAGGCGCGGGAGGCCTACGAGCAGATCCAGGACCTGCTCCGCCGCGAGGTGCTCGACAGCTCCTTCGCGTCGATGAAGCAGGCGCTGCAGAACGCCGGCGAGCAGGACATCCAGGCGGTCAAGGACATGGTCGCCGACCTGTCGCAGCTCATCGACGCGCACAACCGCGGTGAGGACACCGACGAGCGGTTCCGCGACTTCATGGAAAAGCACGGCCAGTTCTTCCCGGACGATCCGCAGTCGGTCGAGGAGCTCATCGACTCCCTGGCCCGGCGCGCCGCCGCCCAGGAACGGATGATGGCCGGCCTCTCCCCCGAGCAACGGGCCGAGCTGTCGGACCTGATGGCCCAGACCATGTCCGACATGGGCCTGGCCAGCGAGATGGCCCACCTCTCCGACGCCCTCCGCCAGGCCCGGCCCGACCTCCCGTGGGGGCAACGCGGGCAGGTCCCCGACGGCGAGCAGGCCCTCGGGATGGGCGACGCCACCAGCGCCGTCGCGGAGCTGGCCGACCTCGAGGCGCTGTCCAGCCAGCTCTCCCAGGGCTACGCCGGGGCCTCCCTGGCCGACATCGACGAGGAGCTGCTGGAGCGCGCGCTCGGGCGGCCCGCCGTCGACGACCTCGCGGCGCTCCGGCAGCTGGAGCGCGAGCTCGAGCGGCAGGGGTTCCTCAACCGGTCCGACGGGAAGCTCGAGCTCTCGCCCAAGGCCGTGCGCCGGCTCGGCGCCACGGCCCTGCGGCGGGTGTTCGCCACGCTCGACGCCACCGGCCGCGGGGAGCACGACGTCGCCGACGCCGGGGCCGCCGGAGAGCTCACCGGCAGCTCGCGGGAGTGGCGGTTCGGCGACGAGCAGCCGCTGGACGTCGTCCGGACGGTGAAGAACGCCGTCCTCCGGACGGCGCACGAGCCCCGGGTGGACGGGCAGCGGGCGGTCCGCATCTCCGTCGAGGACTTCGAGGTCGTCGAGACCGAGCGCCGCACCGGCGCCGCGGTCGCCCTGCTGGTCGACCTCTCCTACTCGATGGCGCTGCGCGGCACGTGGGGCGCGGCCAAGTCGACGGCGATGGCCCTGCACTCGCTGGTGACCACCCGGTTCCCGCAGGACGCCATCCAGATCATCGGGTTCTCCTCGACCGCCCAGGTCCTGCGGCCGGAGACCCTCGCGGAGCTGTCCGTGGACACGCTGCAGGGCACCAACCTGCAGCACGGGCTGATGCTGGCCCGCCGCTTCCTGGCCCACCACCGGGACGCCGAGCCGGTGGTGCTCGTCGTCACCGACGGCGAGCCGACCGCCCACCTGGAGGACGACGGGACGCCGTTCTTCTGCTGGCCACCGATGCCGGAGACCATCGCCCGAACCGTCGCGGAGCTCGAGCGCGTGGCCCGCACCGGCGCCACGGTGAACGTCTTCGCCCTCGACCCCGACCCGGGCCTGATGCACTTCGTGCACGACCTCACCCAGCGCGCCGGCGGGCGGGTGTTCCAGCCCGACACGGAGCGGCTGGGCGAGTACGTGGTCGCGGACTACCTGCGGATGCGCAAGGGCCGCCGCGCCCGCTGAGGCCCGAAGTCGCCCATGGCCCCGGGAGGATGGACGGCATGAGCGACGAGGCCGGGCCCGTGACCGTGGACGAGGTGCCCCCGGAGGTCACCTACGAGCTGCGGGGGGCGATCCTGCGGCCGAACGGCGGTGAGATCACCTGGCCCGGGGACGAGGACGCCGAGACCTTCCACCTCGCCGCGCGCATCGACGGTCGCGTGGTCGGGGTCGTCCGCTTCTCCCCCGCCCCCTGCCCGTGGCGGCCGCTCGCCTCCGAGGCCTGGCAGCTGCGCGGCATGGCCACCGACACCGCCGTGCGCGGCAGCGGCGCCGGGCGGGCGATGGTCGAGAACGGCCTGCAGCGCGTGGCGGCCCGCGGCGGCGACCTGGTGTGGTGCGACGCCCGCACCACCGCGGCCGGCTTCTACGAGCGGATGGGCTTCACCGTCGTCACCGACGAGTTCGACAAGCCGGGCATCGGCCCGCACCTGGGAATGTGCAAGGACCTCGTCCCCCTCACCCCTCGCTAGCTCGGGGCGAGCCTCCGGACGAGGCCTGACCCGGCACCGGCTGCGAGCTGCTCGAGCTGATGCCCGGGATCTGCCCGGCCCGGAACGCGTCGACGAAGAGCCGGTGGTCCTCCTGGGTGCGGCGGGCGTAGGCGTGGGCGAACTCGACGAGGTCGGCGACGAACTCCTCGCGCCGGTCGCCGACCATCGCGGTGATCGCCTCCTCCATCTGGAACGGCACCAGGGAGTGGTCGCTGTCGGCGTCGCCCACGCAGTGCAGCTTCGCCGTCGCCTTGCCCAACTGCTCCATCACCGGCCGGATCTCGTCGGGCTCGGTGAGGTCCTCCCAGTCCAGGTCCAGCTCGTAGGGCGAGAGCTCCGCGACCACGAAGCCCACCCCGTCGATCTCCGTGTGGCCGAGGAACTGGGAGGCGTTGGCCTGCAGCGCCCGCTGGCTGACCGCCGTCCGGTGACCCTCGTGCTCGAAGTAGTTCCTGATCTCCGGGTCCTCGACGATCCGACTGGGCGCGGCGACGTTGCCCTGCTTGATGGAGAGGACGACGTCGTTCTCCAGCGCCTGGTCGTAGCCCTCCAGCAGCACGTTGTACGCCGGGAGGCCGGCGCTGCCGATCCCGAAGCCGCCGGTGCCGACGACGTCCTTCACGTCGTAGGCGATGTCACGGCGCCGCCGGGGCGGGGTCACCGTCTCCCGGTAGCGGGTCAGCGCCTCCATGACCTTCTCCCGCTCGTCGTCGTCCAGCCGGCGGTTGCGGGGCAGGTCGGCGAACCGCCGCTCGTCGTCGACGACGACCGTCGTCCGCTCCAGCAGCGCCAGCCGGGTGTGCGTCGCGGTCGCGAGGATGACGTCGTGCACCGCCCCCTCGGTATTGGTCTTGAGGAGGGCGAACGAGCGGTCCTCGTCGGAACGGGTGAAGGCGTCGACCTGGTCGAGGTAGGACCGGAGGTAGACGGTGATCAGCTCGCCGATGGCGTCGTCGGAGAAGGCCTTGCGCCAGCACATCAGGGCGAAGCTGGCGACGAAGCGGCGCAGGTCCCAGCTGACGTGCCCGAGGTAGGCCTCGTCGAAGTCGTTGACGTCGAAGACGATCCGGCCGGCGCTGTCCATGTAGGTGCCGAAGTTCTCCGCGTGCAGGTCACCCTGGATCCACACGCGCGACGTCTTCTCGTCACACCACTGGTCTTCCATGGTCGCCATGTCGGCGTAGAACAGGCACGCGCTGCCGCGGTAGAACGCGAACGGGTCGGCCGCCATCTTGCGGAACTTGGTGCGGAAGGCATCGGCGTCGGCAGCCATCAGCTCGGAGAAGGCATCGACCAGCACATCCACGATGAGCTGACCCCGTTCACCGAGATCTGTGGACTGGGTCACACCTGCGGGTGAGAGGGCCACAGGAGTAACCGTAGAGGCCCGATAACCTCCAGTGACAGGAACGCACGGACGAGCACCGAAGGGAGGACCAGTGACCCGGACGGCGACGGCCCGACGGCTGGCCACGGCCACCGCCTACGGCGGCGGCAGTGTCGGCCTCGCCGGAGCCGCCCTGTTCGCGATCCTCCGCGGGGAGGCCCGCGCCGCCCGCCGGGTCATCGAGGCCCGCAACCTCAAGGAGACCCCACCGCCGTCCGGGAACGGGATCTACGGCCGCGGCAAGACCAGGCCCCTCGTGTTCACCGTCCTCGGCGACTCCAGCGCGGTGGGCCTCGGCGTCGACCGGGCCGAGCAGACCCCTGGCGTCTACATCGCCTCGGCGCTCGCCGAGCTGGCCGAGCGCCGCGTGCGCCTGATCCGGCTGGCCGTGTCCGGGGCCCGCTCCGAGCAGCTGGCCGACCAGGTGGACCACGCCCTGGCCGAGCACCCCGACGTCGCGCTCATCATGATCGGCGCCAACGACGTCACCAGCCGCACCCGGCCGGCCGTGTCGGTGGCCCACCTCGCCGACGCGGTGCGCCGGCTGACCGCCGTCGGCTGCCAGGTCGTCGTCGGCACCTGCCCCGACCTGGGCACGATCCGTCCCATCGGGCAGCCGCTGCGGACCCTCGCCCGCCGCTGGAGCCGGCAGCTGGCCGAGGCGCAGACGATCGCCGTCGTCGAGGCCGGCGGCCGCACCGTGTCGCTGGGCTCGGTGCTGGGCCCCGCGTTCGCCTCCGACCACAGCATGTTCAGCATCGACGAGTTCCACCCCAGCGCGGTCGGCTACGCGCAGGCCGCCGCTGTCCTGCTGCCGTCGGTGGCCGACGCCGTCGGCGCCTGGCCGGCCTCGGCCGACCGGGGACGCCGCCCGATCCGCCGAGGGACCGTGCGCCCGGTCGCGCAGGCCGCGGCAAAGGCCGCCAGCCGCACCGGTACCGAGGTGCAGCCGGCCGAGGTCAGGGGCTCCGAGGTCGGCCCCTGGGGCGCATGGGCGATGTTGCGCCGTCGGCGTCCGACCGGGATCCCCGCCCCCGAGCAGGTGCAGGAGTCGGCAGAAGCCAGCGTCGACGCGTGAGCGACGGGCGCGTGTCGGTGATGCGGGCCACAGCAGCGCCGTTCACCTCCTGACGAGGGGTCTCCACGAGGCGCCCGCGGGGTACTTTCGAGGCGATCCGACGTCCGGCGACCCGCGCCCGGACCCCTCATCGTGGAGGACCCATGCCCGAAGCCGTCATCGTCGCCACCGCGCGCTCCCCCATCGGCCGCGCGTTCAAGGGATCGCTCAAGGACCTGCGCCCCGACGACCTCGCCGCCACCATCGTGCGCGCCGCCCTCGACAAGGTGCCCGAGCTCGACCCGCACGACATCGACGACCTGATGCTCGGCTGCGGCCTCCCCGGCGGCGAGCAGGGCCACAACATGGGCCGCGTCGTCAGCGTCCTGCTGGGCATGGACCACCTGCCCGGGACGACGATCACCCGCTACTGCTCCTCGTCGCTGCAGACCACCCGCATGGCCATGCACGCGATCAAGGCCGGCGAGGGCGACGTCTTCATCTCCGCCGGCGTGGAGATGGTGTCGCGGTTCGTGAAGGGCAACAGCGACAGCCTGCCCGACACGAAGAACCCGGTGTTCGCCGACGCCGAGGCCCGGGGCGCCAAGGTGGCCGAGAGCGGCGCCGACTCCTGGACCGACCCGCGCGACAACGGCGACGTCCCCGACATCTACATCGCCATGGGCCAGACCGCCGAGAACCTGGCGCTGCAGAAGAACGTCACCCGCCAGGAGATGGACGAGTTCGCCGCCCGCAGCCAGAACCTCGCCGAAGCCGCCATCGACAACGGCTTCTGGGGCCGCGAGATCACCCCGGTGACCACCCCCGACGGCACCGTGGTCAGCAAGGACGACGGCCCGCGCGCCGGTACGACCGTCGAGGCCCTCTCGCAGCTCAAGCCGGTGTTCCGGCCCGACGGCCGGGCGACCGCCGGCAACGCCTGCCCGCTCAACGACGGTGCGGCCGCCGTGGTCGTCATGAGCGACACCAAGGCTGCCGAGCTGGGGCTGACCCCGCTGGCCCGCATCGTCTCGACCGCGGTCTCGGGCCTGTCGCCGGAGATCATGGGCTACGGGCCGGTGCCGGCATCCGAGCTCGCGCTCAAGCGCGCCGGGATGACCATCGGTGACATCGACCTGGTCGAGATCAACGAGGCCTTCGCCGCGCAGGTGATCCCGAGCTACCGCGACCTGGGCATCGACATCGACAAGCTGAACGTGCACGGCGGTGCCATCGCCGTCGGCCACCCGTTCGGCATGACCGGCGCCCGCATCACCGGCACGCTGATCAACGGCCTGCAGACCCGGGACGAGACCTTCGGCCTGGAGACCATGTGCGTCGGTGGCGGCATGGGCATGGCGATGATCATCGAGCGCCTCAGCTGAACCCGTCCCCCGGGGCCAAAATCGCGATTTTGGCCCCGGGGGACGGCACGAACGACGAAGGCCCGGCCCCCTCGCGGGGACCGGGCCTTCGTCGTCGATCGGGTTACTCGCTCTGCAGGTACGAGAGCAGACGCAGGATCTCCAGGTACAGCCAGACGACCGTGAGGAGCAGGCCGAAGGCGATGTACCAGGCGAACTTCGCCGGGGCGCCGCGGCGGATCGCCTCGTCGGCCATGTCGAAGTCGAGCAGCAGCGAGAACGCGGCCACACCGATCACGACGAGGCTGAAGACG
>CADCTN010000017.1 GCA_902805535.1 uncultured Blastococcus sp.
CCAAGCGCACCGTCGACATCGAGTACCGCTTCGGCTTCCAGGGCTCGGAGTGGGGCGAGCTCGAGGGCATCGCCAACCGCACCGACTTCGACCTGAAGACCCACACCGAGCACTCCGGGGTCGACCTGTCCTACTTCGACCAGACGACCAACACCCGCTGGACGCCCTACGTCATCGAGCCGGCGGCCGGTCTCACCCGCTCGCTGATGGCCTTCCTCATCGAGGCCTACACCGAGGACGAGGCGCCCAACGCCAAGGGCGGTGTCGACACCCGGACGGTGCTCAAGCTCGACCCGCGGCTGGCGCCGGTGAAGGCCGCCGTCCTGCCGCTGTCGCGCAACGCCGACCTCTCGCCGAAGGCCAAGGACCTGGCCACCACTCTGCGGCGGAACTGGAACGTGGACTTCGACGACGCGGGCGCCATCGGCCGCCGGTACCGCCGCCAGGACGAGGTCGGCACGCCGTTCTGCATCACCGTCGACTTCGACACCCTCGAGGACCAGGCGGTGACCATCCGCGGGCGCGACACGATGAGCCAGGAGCGGGTCGGGCTGGACGCCGTCGAGGGCTACCTGGCCGCCCGCCTCCCCGGCTGCTGACGACCCGGCGGTCGACGCGTGCCCACGCCGTCGTCGGCGCGGGGCAGCCACCCGTCGTCGCCGGCGTCGGCACCGCGCCACCGCCCCTCCGGCCGAGGAACCGCGCGGAACTCGCGTGCCCGCGGACCTTCGATGACCAGCTGACGACGCACGAGGCGGCTCAACCCGTCGCGCCGGGTCGGGCTCATGTCGTCGACGGCGACGGCGAGACGGACGAAGCGCACGCCGCACGAGCGAAGCAGGTCCTCGCTGCGCTTCTCCCTCCACAGCTCGTCCTCCGGAGTCCGGCCGTACCGTGGTCGCCGGTACTTGATCCGGCCGTCGAACTCGATCGCCAGGGCGGCGTGCGGGTACCAGCCGTCCACCACCTTCACCAGCCGGCGGTCGGCCCACAGCTCCACCTGCGGGACGAACGGCGGCAACCCGAGAGCGGCGAAGGTCAGCCGGCCCCAGGTCTCCAGCCACGACTCCGCCCGACCGTCGGCGAGGGTCACAGCGCGCACCGAACGCGGGATGCCGGGCACGCTCGCCTGGCGCTCGAGCACGCGCCGCAGTTCCCCGCGACTGGCAAGCCCGCGCAGCAGCGCGGCATCGACGGCGGCCACGGCGTGCACCTCCGGCCATGACCGGGCGAGATCGACGACGGTGCGGGCCGCCGTCGTCACCCGGTACGCGCCCCGGACGGTCACCTCGTCGTCCGGCAGCGCGGCATGGGTCATCAGCCATCCCCGCCCACGGCGCCATCTGTGCGGATCGGTCAGGTGCACGGTCGCCTGGCTGCCGCGCGGCCGGGGGAGCCCCCAGACCCAGGCCGCCGTGGCGCCGCTCAGCGCCGCCGAATCGCGGCCGAGGCTCGTCGTGACGGCGAGCGCTTCGAGACCGGGTCGACGATCGGTGCGCTCCACCTCGGCCAGGTCGGCCGCACTGACGAACACCCCGGTCCGCAGTCGGATCCAGGCACCGGCGCGTACCGCCGTCCGGACCTCCCGCTCGCTCACGCCCCGGGCCGCCAGGTCGCCGGTCGTGAAGATGCCGAGCCGGCGGCGGGCCGGTTCGGCGACGGTGAGGGGCACGGCAGGGTGGACGGTCACCGGACCGACGGTGGACCGTCCCGGCCTTCGCGGCGGCCGGTGGATCGCTTCTGTGGATGGAGGACCACCTGAGGACGGCGGGTCCAGCCGTACCGGGCGATGTGCAGCCGCGCAGTGGCCCGGCTGTACGTCCGCCCATCCGGCTCCACCTACCCTTGGTCCCGTGACCGCGACGACGTTGCCTGCCCTGAAGCTGGGCGCGCTCGCCGTCGACCCCGCGGTGGTGCTGGCGCCGATGGCCGGCATCACCAACCCGGCCTTCCGCACGCTGTGCCGGGAGTTCGGGGCCGGGCTCTACGTCTGCGAGATGATCACGACGCGGGCGCTGGTCGAGCGCAACGAGAAGACCCTCCGGATGATCCGGGCGACGGCCGACGAGAAGGACGCCTTCTCCGTCCAGCTCTACGGCGTCGACCCGGCCACAGTGGGCCGAGCGGTCGAGATGCTGGTCGACGAGGGGGTCGCCGGCACCCGGCCGGCGCACATCGACCTCAACTTCGGCTGCCCGGTGCCCAAGGTGACCCGCAAGGGGGGCGGCTCGGCGCTGCCGTGGCGGCGGGTCCTGCTCCGCGACATCGTCCGGTCGGCGGTGCGGGCCGCGAAGGACGTTCCGGTCACCGTGAAGACGCGCATCGGCATCGACGCCGACCACGTCACCTACCTCGACGCCGGCCGGACCGCCCAGGACGAGGGTGCCGCGGCGATCACCCTGCACGGGCGGACGGCCGACCAGCTCTACAGCGGGACCGCCGACTGGTCGCGCATCGCGCGGCTGGTCGAGGCGGTCGACATCCCGGTGCTCGGCAACGGCGACATCTGGGAGGCCGACGACGCCCTGCGCATGGTGGCCGAGACCGGTTGCGCGGGCGTGGTCATCGGCCGCGGGTGCCTGGGCCGGCCCTGGCTGTTCGGTGACCTGGCCGCCGCCTTCGCCGGGGCGCCGCGCCGGGCGCTGCCCACCCTGCGCGAGGTCGCCGCCGTCATGCACCGGCACGCCACGCTGCTCGCCGCCGAGCACGGCGAGCGGCACGGCTGCTAGGACTTCCGCAAGCACGTCGCCTGGTACCTCAAGGGCTTCTCGGTGGGCTCCGACACCCGCCGCGCACTCGCGATGGTGAGCGGGCTCGACGAGCTGGCCGCGTTGCTGGCAGGCATCCCTGACCAGCCCTACCCGACCGTCGTCCTCGGCGCGCCGCGGGGGCGGACCACCCCGCCGCCGGCC